>CAKMJZ010000053.1 GCA_927435855.1 uncultured Erysipelotrichaceae bacterium | reverse complement strand
TAAACATTCGGAATCGAAGTAAAATGGTCCTCCTTATTTAAGTTATTGGAAATTCGATTTCCTTCATTCACATTATGCCCCTGACAAAACAACATTACTTTGATACAAGTCACATTTTCATGATTAGTATGTTTCTTCTGTTTTTTTATAGATTTCTGCTTTATTCTTGTCGTTAGGTAAGCTTATGTACTGTTCACCTCCACCAATGCAATAACTGAGCCGCTGGTTAGCGGTTTTGTTTTTTCATAAATAACCCAAAATTTGACTTGTATCAAAGAAATACTGTATGTTTTGAGTTTATAATGAGGAAGAAGGGAATCGGATTCTCAATTTCTAAAGAAAGAGGAAATAAACAATGGCACAATTATCAACGTTTGACAAAGCGGTTCAGGATACATTACCGGCATTGATACAGTACGTTCCAGTAGTAGATCGGGTGCATGGTGATCATCATCCGGAATTCCATGATGTTCGAGGATTGTTTGACAGCATTCATCAGAAAACCAAAGCTGCTTATCCCGCAAAACCTGATCTAATTGAGGAATTTGCTCAGTTGCGTGAAGTTACGAACAATTACACAATTCCAAATGATGTCTGTGAAACTTTTGAAGCGGTTTATGAAATGCTCAAGCGATTGAATTCATCCTATTATGAGTAAATCTTGATTTTAAGTAAATATCACTTCACTTGATGGAGTGATTTTTCTTTTACTGACATACAGAAAAAAACCACCTTACTGGTGGTCTTAGTCAATTATTCTTCTTTTATCAACATTTCCCTAAATTCTGCAAGTCTCTTCTTTCTTTCCTCACTAACATCGGGGTATTTTGGGTCGATTGATTCTAATGTGCTAACTACGATTTCCGCAATCAGAGCTCGCGCAAACCATTTCCGATCAGCAGGAACGACATACCATGGACATTCAGGTGTGGATGTTGCATTAATCGCTTCTTCATATGCGGCCATGTACTTATCCCAAAACTTGCGCTCGACAATATCTCCATCACTAAACTTCCAGTTTTTCTCCGGGTTGTCAATGCGCTGCAAAAATCGCTTTTTTTGTTCGTTTTTTGATATCTTCAAGAATATCTTAATGATTCGAAATCCATTTTCATGCAAATGTTTCTCATAGTTTTTGATTTGTTCGTACCGATTTTTGAAAATGTCACCAGTAAGAACTCTTTCTGGTAGGGGAACTCTCTTGTGAAAGTCATGGACTTTGACGATGAGAACATCCTCATAGTACGATCTGTTGAAAATCGTAATCATACCTCGTTGAGGTGCTGCTATCATTGCTCTCCATAAATAGTCGTGAGATAGCTCCTCGGCGGAAGGGACTTTGAAATTATGAACAACAACTCCAGCTGGATTAATCCCACTCATCACATATTTAACAGATCCGTCTTTCCCCGCTGCATCCATCGCTTGAAAGATGATCAAAACACCTTCCTTACCCTCTGCATACAATCTGTCTTGCAATCCCTGCAAGTCCATTATGTGATCATCACGAAGATCCTCAGCTTCAGTTCGATCTTTAAAATCGCCTTCCTGCTTGGTTTCGAAATTTCTAACTTTGAATTTCTTTCTTCCGTCAAAACGAAAATCATTGATGTTCATAGTATGCCTCCCTTATTTTGATTTACAAATCTTAAATTAGTTTAATTATAACACTTTACCAACCCCGTTATCATGAGATTGACTTGTCATGATTTGGTTTGTCATGAAAAATCATGAAAAGTCATGAATAAAGACAACCATCCCCTTACATTTAATCAAGAAAAAGGCGCATTTCAGTTTTTATTTATTATTAAAGGAGTATAATTAAATTAATCCAAGATTTCGGTAAATGAGCAAAATTGTCAAAGCACTTCGACACAGGAAGTGTATTTTGTCAAATCTCATCCGATTTAAATAGGATCCAAGTCGTTTAAGAAAGGGGTAACTTATGAAACGAATCTTGTTGAAGTTTGTTGTTGTCTCTACTATGCTCCTAGCACTTCTACCTGTAGGAGCAGCCGGTAAAATCGGATCCGTGAATTTAAATGTTGTTTTGAAGACAGCTGTTACAGCCGAGGTCCTTAAGGCATTAAAAGGACATGGAACAGTTCTTACTGTATATGAAGAACTAGACGCTGTAACAATGAAGGTTAAGGCAAACAAGGTTGCATTGATTGCGACACTACCGTTTGTTGAAGCGATTGGTGAAGATGCTGAGCGAAATGGGGCTCCTATCGACACAGTACTTGCAACAGACTTCGGTGATGGTTTAAGTACATGGAATTTAGACCTCATAAATGTAACTGATTATTGGTTTGATAATCGACAAGTTGATTATGACGGTACTGGAGTCTATGTAGCTGTATTAGATACTGGCCTACATGATTCATGGCGTAAATACTTCCCAGAAGAAAGAATTGCAGTTGAATACGCGAAATCATTTGGTGGTGGAGCCGGTGAAGTAGCAAGAGTTTCGACTCAGCCTAACAAATGGGAACATGACCAAAATGGACATGGTACACATGTAACTAGTACGATTCTGGGTTATAGTTTGGGTGACACGCCAGTTAACGGTGTCGCTCCGAATGTAACCATCATTCCGGTTAAAGTATTGAATCAAAATGGGCGTGGATGGTCTTCGGTTATTGCTATGGGTATTACCTATATTGCTGACTTGAAATTGAATGAACTAAAGGATTATCCAGTTGTTATCAATATGAGTTTAGGTGGATCTGCTTTAGATCCGATAGAAAAAGCAGCCATAGATTATGCAATTGAAGCAGGGGTTATCATAGTTGCTTCAGCTGGTAATAACGGTACGATGGGTATGGGTTATCCTGGGGCTTATGAACCAGTAATATCTGTCGGTGCAGCTGGATGGCAAGAAGAGTGGACTATCTTTCACCCTGATTATAGAAGTTCATGGTGGTATTTATTAGACCCATCAGAACCTACACCTTTAGATCAAATTTACATCTCTGATTTCTCCAGTCGCTCAATATCAGATGAACAAGATCTGGATGTTATTGCTCCGGGATCATGGATTGTTGGTCCATATCAACTAAATAGTGGGAATAAAACAAGTTACTATTTCCTCGGTGGGACCTCAATGGCAGCACCACATGTAGCCGGCATCGTTGCACTTATGCTTGAGAAGAATCCAACATTAAGTGCCTCTGATGCAGAGGACATTCTCGAGGTAGCCGCAATTCCTTTAGCACCTGGTTCGAAACAGGTCTTTAATCCTAGCTTACGTGTTTGGGAAGAAATCTCTTGGGGTGATGACGCTACCGGTCACGGTTTTATAACAGCTGATGCCGCATTAGCTGGAACACCATTAGTACCGTAGTATATCGATTACCAAATACCCTGTTCGCAGGGTATTTTTTCTTTTAACACGCTACTGAATTACTTGTTTACATAAACCAAAAGTTAACAAATTAGACGTTTGGTTTAGAATTAACTAACACAAATAGTTATATGAATTATATTTCATATAATTATTCATATTATATTACGATTAATGGTGCAAATTATAGTTTTAGTGTTATAATAAGCATGTGATAGAAACAAAAGGTAAAATTATGGAACGAAGAATAATTAACGGCTATCTATGTGACACTAACTATTATATGAATGATTTGAATACAGATTTGACGCTAATATTTATTCACGGGTATGGAGTCGACAGCGATATGTGGAGTCCTCAGATTGAATATTTTAGTGAACGCTATTCTATCGTCAACATCGATGTGCGTGGACACGGAAAATCAAGACCTTGTGAAGACTTCTCAGTAAGACTTGCGGCTGAAGATGTGTACAACATTATTCTTAAAGAAGAGATCGAGAATTATCTATTAATCGGCTTATCTATGGGAGGATACATCATTCAAGAGTTCGCTCACAACTACGGAAAAGCGAAGGGATACTTAATCACAGGTTCAACACCAATCTTTCTACCCGTATACACACCTTTTGAGAAATGGACGTTGAAGCATTCCGTGGCATTAATGAACCTATATCCATGGGATATTCTTAAAAAAGAAATGACCAAGGCTTGCGCAACGACACCTCAAGCAAGAGAAGCGTTTGCGTCCATGATTAACAAATTCAATAAAAAGGAATTTGTCAGTTCATGGGGCGGTATTAATTCTTGTCTAAGAGAAATGAACTTTCAGTTTGATGCACCTCTATTTGTCGGATGTGGAGAACATGACAAAACAAGCACGATTAAAAAGTGTATGAAATACTGGCAGGATGCCTATCCAGGATGTAGAACTTTCACGGTCGAAGGTGCTGCTCATGTAGCAAACTTAGATTCTCCAGGATCATTCAATCAGATTCTAGAAAACTTTATCCTACATAGTACTAGCTCCTAAAAAGGGGCTTTTAAATTGTATGCAATGCATATTACTAGGTGAATGTCAGGATTGTAAATATAATAAATAAAAGAGGTAACATATGAACCAATATATTAAACCTGCACTTATTGCCAATGCTGCAAGCCTTGGCTTCCACTGGATTTATGATATGGACTATCTTGAAGAATTGGCAAATAAACAATCTTTAGTATTTCAACTTCCATCACTTGAACACTATTCAAAAGCTAAACCATCTTTCTATGTGTATCCCCAAGCAAAATTAGGGGACGTTACAACCCAAGGAATGTATCTAAAATGGCTTTACGATGCTGTTAAAGAAAAACCGGATTTCGATGTGGAAGATTATCGGACGTTGATTTTTGAACAGACCAAACCCGGAGGACCTTATGTAGGTTATATTGAAACGTACAACCATACGTTGTTAATCAATGCTATATCATCAAAACTGAGACTGAGTTTGCCGACATTACCAATATCTGACGACCATTTGGTCGGATTTGTTCCGTATTTGGTAAGTAAAGAATTTGGATTAGGAAATGATCGGGCTTGGCAACTGACACAACTATTCACTGATAAAGTTGAATATCGTCAGTTTTTCGATATGTTTGACTACATTTTCGAGAATATCGCTCGCTTGCCAAGATTGGAATTACTTGAAAATGCGATAGAACTCGCGCCAGAGACTTTCAAAGAAAAGCTATCAATGGCATTAAGTATGAAGAACACCCGAGACTTCATTAAACAATATGCCGGAATTGCCTGTCACATACCACAATCGGTTCCACTGATCTTCCGGATTTTGAATTTATGCACTTCATTTGAAGATATGGTTGAGACTAATATCCGTTTGGGTGGAGCGAGTGCAGAAAGAGCGATGTTGTTAGGGGCGATTTTCGCTCAAAATTCTGAAATACCGAAAGAATGGATCGGATTGACCAATAGTTGATAATCAATTAAATTGTATAAAATCATTTTGATTGAAACGATAGCGTATTATACGTATACTGTATTTACGATTAGAAAAGGAAACCCTTAACATGAAAAAATCACTCATCCTCATTATATCTGTCATCTTGCTCGCATTATCTGCTTGCGCACCCAAAGAAGAACTACCGACCTTGAAAGTAGGTATGGATCTTCGCTATCCGCCATTTGAAACGGTAGATTCCTCTAGCAATCCAAGTGGTATAAGCGTAGACATTGCCAAAGAACTTGGCGAATTTATGGGTCGTGAAATTGAAATTATTGACTTACCGTTTGGTTCATTGATTACATCCTTACAAACAGGGGAAATCGATATCATCATCGCATCGATGTCCATCACTCCGGCACGTCAAGAAACTATTGACTTCACCAATCCTTATGTTTACTTCCCGTTGGTCACACTAGTGAACAAAACGTTCGTAGAATCCAATAACATTCAAACCATAGAAGATGTATTAGCGTTTGACGGCGTTAAATTCGCTGGTCAAAAAGGTACAGTATTCTTGGATATCCCTACTTCTAAAGCTGCTAATCCTGGAACTGCTATTGAAACTGACAGTGCTGCACTGGCTGTAATTGAAGTTACTACCGGAGCTGCTCAAGCTACAGTATTAAGTTTACTGGCTGCTGCAAGTAATCAAAAGGCTAATCCGGCATCAACCGTTCTGTTCTTAAATGCTTTGCAAGTCAATCCGATTGGCATGGGCGTCAAGAAGGGAAATACTGAACTTCTTCAAAAAGCTAACGAATTCATTGCTACAATGGAATCTGAAGGTGTTAATACTCGTCTGCGCGAAAAGTACGATCCGATCCTTTTATCCGAATACTTGCTTGAAGAAGGTTTTGATTTATTCTTAACATCCAATGATTAAAAAAAGTATTCATTTCCTGCTTGCATTAGCGCTATATGGATTATTAATCTTCTTTATAGCCTACTCCTACCCAGGAAAAGAAAACTTTGATATGACACGTCTATGGCCAGCCGGTCCGGAAATTTTCCAGAGCTGGCTTTTGACGCTTTATATCAGTTTGGCCTCACTCTTCTTCAGCATGTTCACCGGATTTGTACTATACTTAGCATCTGTATCAAAATTACCATTCTTCCGCTATGTCGGCCGGATTTTCGATGAAATCGTATTCGGCTCGCCATTGATCGTATTTATTATTGCTATGTACTACTTCATCGCTATACCAATGGGCATTAGTAACCGCCTAAACGTTGGGATTCTGGCTTTTAGCTTATACATGGCTCCCTATATGAAAAGTGTATTGTTAGGCGCGATGGAATCCATTGAAGCCAGTCAATATCAAGCCATTCAGGTACTGGGCTTTACTAAGTCACAAGCCTATCGCTATATTATTATTCCCCAAATATTAAAAGTCATCTTTCCGCCATTGATAGGTAATCTGACCTTCATTATCAAGGGAAGCAGTTTGCTTAGTGTCATCGGTGTAAAAGAACTATACTTCCAAATCGATCGCATTCAAGCGAATCTTCTACTCTACGTAGAAGGATATCTCTTGATGTTTGTGACATATCTGCTAATGACAATTCCGTTGGTCGCATTGTCTCGATGGATCGAAAAGAAGGTGTCCGCATGAAAATAAACTTATCCAACATTAATCATTCCTACAATGGAAAAGCTATCCTACAAGATTTAACCCTTAAACTCGAACACGCTGAAGCAATCGCGATCATTGGGCCTAGTGGAGCAGGGAAGTCAACATTGCTACGCTTATTGTCCAAAATCGAAGATCCTGATAGTGGTGATATCCATGTCAACGATATCGATGTCATCAAAACCGAAGCTAAAGAGTATTACAAAAAGATTGGGTTCGTGTTTCAATCTCACAATCTGTTCCCGCATTTGACCGCTCTAAGAAATATCACACTAGTCCTCGAAAAAGTTCATAATAAAACTCCTGAAGATGCTAAGCGATTGGCGATTGATTTGTTAACTCAGTTTGAACTGGTTGAACATATGAATAAAAAACCAAGCCAACTATCTGGGGGGCAAGCTCAAAGGGTATCCATTATTCGCAGCTTAGCCATATCTCCGGAAGTTATGTTTCTCGATGAACCAACCTCCGCGCTTGACCCGATTCTGACTCGTGAAGTACTGCGAACTGTATTGAAACTACGTGAAAAGAATATGAGGTTTGTCATTGTCACTCATGAATTAGGATTTGCCAAGAAAGTTGCTGACTATATATTGTTTATGGAAGACGGGCGGATCGTAGAGCATGGCCCCGTTTCAATACTAGAAAAACCTCAAACGGACTCGTTAAAGAAATTTGTTGAGTTTGTCATGGAGTAGACCGCTCAGTGAAGTGCACCCCTTTCTGTTAGACATACTAACAGAAAGGGGTGTATTTTTTATATAAAAAGTGACTTTTATAAATTTCTAAGACCATAATATCACTATCAAAAAACAGCGATATCCGTTACAATGTTGTTATAGAATGATAAAACATCGAAAAATATCACACGATTGGCCGATTGATTCACAGTCTCGGTATCTTTTTTTGACTTTAGGAAGAGACAGAACCGACATTGTGAAAATATCGTAAAATTACACTATTTAGTAGGTTTTTTATCATTTTAATCGATAATGTATATCACTTAAACATGAGAAATGAATGTGATATACTCAAATCGAATATTCGGGAAAGATATTCTGACATTTAAGAAAAAGCTTCTATTAGAAAGTGGTGATCCAATGACTTCAATTCAACCCTCAAACCCTATCGAGGTGATGTCACAGAAAAATCTGATTATATTCGCTTCCTCTCTTGGGGTACTCCTGATTTATGCTACGTATATTTTTGGATTAAATGTATTGCTGATAACAGCTGTATCCGTGTTTTTTGCATATCTGGTCGAAGTTCTATTTGCTAAGGTTCGCAAAAAAACCATTGAAAAGGCATGGATTATAGTTCCGTTGATATTTGCATTGATGATGCCGCCAACAGCCACCTGGTGGATGGCTGCTATCGGCTCAACATTTGGCGTATTCTTCGGTAAAGCTATCTTCGGCGGATTAGGTAAAAATGTATTCCATCCTTCTGTTGTTGGAATTCTGTTTTTATACTTTGCTTTTCCACCCAATATGCTGACAAAATGGTTGAACCCGGTTACAGAAGATGTCGTCGCCACAGCTACGCCATTAATAACGCTTAACCGAGCGCTTGAATTTCCGTATTCAGTAACAGATTTATTAATGGGAAATGTACCGGGGACAATTGGAGAGACCTTCCGTTTAGGTATTATTGTTCTTGGCTTATTATTAATAATATTGAAAATCGTTGATTGGAAAGCCCCCTTGTCATTTTTGGCAACGATATTTATCGTAAATTTCGTTGGAGGATTATTGTCGCCTGAGAGATTTAGAGATCCCTTACTTTCCTTATTAGTCGGTGGAGTCATGTTTGCGGCATTCTTCTTAGTCTCAGACGCATCGACAGCACCGAAATATCCATATTCAAAAATCATCTATGGTATAGGCATTGCCTTGATTACAGTCATTATTCGCAACTTTGCGACTTTCCCTGAAGGAGTCGTATTTGCGGTCATAATTATGAATGCACTAGCACCGATTATTGACAGTATGAAAATCAATCGTAAATTCTCGGAGGTATCACAATGAAACGTTACTTAAAAATGGTGTGGTTTATTCTGATTCTGGGGACATTAACATCCGTTGTATTTGTGGGCATGGAAGTTTGGACGCGCCCTCTTATTGATGCTAATGCAGCTAATGAGCTTAAATCGATCGTATTAAATGCTAATGACATTTCATTCAATACCGGAAACATTTCAACGTTATTTGATGAAAACATTAAAGTTGAAGAAGTTGGCGAATTTACTTTCTATGTTGAGAAGAGTTCTGGGCGTATCAGCTATCAGTTTAGCGGTGGTGGTGTCTGGGGCCCGATCATTGGAATAATCACCTTGGAAAATGATAAGGAAACGATTCGTCAAATCCGAATTATGCAACAAGAAGAAACTCCGGGTCTCGGTGGTGTGGTCGCAGATTTGAAATATTTGGCGAAATATGTGGGCATCATGATCGTTCCGCAGATAGAAGTCAATATTCCTGACTCTGCAGTTAATAAACCTAACGAAGTGGACAGTATCACCGGTGCAACCCGGACGTCTAAAGCCTTTGAACAAATGCTTAACGACAGTTATGCCGAGCGTGTCAGTGCTTTGGCACAGTTAGGAGAGTAACATGAAACTTATCCGATTAAAATATACCAAATGGTATAACATCATGAAAGACGGTGTTTCCCGAAATAACCCGGTCGTTGTGGCTGTGTTGGGGATTTGCAGTGCGCTAGCTGTCACTAATAAAGTTGAAAATGCGATTGCCATGGGATTGGGTGTAACCTTCGTCGTTATGGCCAGTTCAGCAGCAGTTTCATTAATTAGAAATTTCATACCGCCAAAAGTACGGATGGTTACCTACATGGTTATCATCTCGACCTTCGTTATTGCCGTTCAAATGTTCTTATCCGCTTATTTTCCGGCTATCAGTAAAGCGTTAGGCGCATATGTAGGCCTGATTATTACCAACTGTATAGTTATGGGACGTGCGGAAGCTTTCGCCGTCCGCAATCCGGTTCGTTATTCATTGATCGACGGATTTGCCAGTGGAATGGGATATACGTTTGTGCTAGTATTGGTATCCGTCGTTCGTGAATTATTAGCTTTTGGAACTCTGTTAAACATTCAGATTATGCCAGTCACTTTCCCAACGTGGGCAGTTATGGCATTGGCTCCAGGCGGCTTCTTTGTTCTAGGGTTGTTCATATGGTTGATTCGCGAGTGGATCAACTATTATGAAACGGTTTAAGGAGGCACTATATGAACTTAACTGATCTCTTTATTTCATCATTATTAAATAACAATATCGCTTTTACCTTTATTTTGGGTATGTGCCCACTGATCGCCATTTCTACCAACGTTAAAAATGCCAGAGGGATGGGCTTGGCAGTTGTTATCGTCGTTACATTAACCGGTATTATCAACTATCCGATTTATTTACTGCTAAAAGCAACCAATACTACAAACTTGGCGCTGTTGGTGTTTATCATCACTATCGCCGCAACCGTTCAAATTCTAGAAATCTTTATTGAAAAATACTTACCCAAAGTTTATTCTTCATTCGGTATCTTCTTGCCTTTGATCACAGTTAACTGTGTGGTCTTAGCTGTATCACTTTTCTTTGTCAATCGTAATTACAATTTCCTACAAACTGCTACCTTCTCCTTCGCTTCTTCATTGGGCTGGATGATGGCTATCATCATTGTTGCTGGCGTCCGTGAGAAAATGGCTGCCATCCAAAGTGATGTGCCGCGTGGCTTGGTTGGTAAGGGAATCGTATTCATCATTCTCGGAATCCTGTCACTTGCGTTTCTAGGATTTACCGGGTTGAGCTTTTAGGAGGTTCTCATGAATATTTACGTACCAATCGTACTGATTGGAATACTATTAACGATAACTTTTATTTTGATTTTAGTGGACAAACTTATGGGTGGAAGTGGTGAGAAAATGATCACTGTCAATCAAGACACTCAAATTCCCGTCATGGGAGATGACAGTGTATTGGTTTCGCTGAATCAAAATAAAATCTTTTTACCATCGGCTTGCGGTGGCAAGGCGACGTGCGGAATGTGCAAATTCCGATTGATCGAAGGGGGCGATGGCGAGATCAAGCCAACCGAAGATCCCTTTCTCAGTCAAGAAGAACGAGACAGCGGAGTTCGTTTGTCGTGCCAAGTAAAAGTTCGAGGCGACATGAAAATCGAAATTCCGGAAGTGTTGCTAAATGCTAAGGAATATGAAACCGTCGTCGATTATATCGAAGATCTCACATATGACATTAAATTGGTTCGCTTTAAATTAAAAGAAGGTGAGCAAATCGACTTTAAACCAGGTCAATATGCACAAATCCGTGTTCCGGGTATTGAAGTCATTCGTGCTTATTCGATGGCGTCTAATCCTAAGGAAAAGGAACACCTTGAAATGATTATCCGAATGGTACCCAAAGGTCAAGCTACGACGTTTGTACATAAAGCTTTGGAACTAGGCGACACAATTATCGTCACTGGTCCTTTCGGTCACTTTTATCTTCAAGAAGATTCTGATCGCGATATGATTTGTATTGCGGGGGGTTCTGGTAAAGCACCGATTCGCTCCATCTTACATTATCTAAGAGATCAAGGAATGCCTCGTAAAGTCAAATATTTCTTTGGGGCTAGAACGACTAAAGATTTATTCTATACTGAAGAGTTTGTAAAAATGTCCGAAGAATTCCCGAATTTCCAATACATCCCGGCATTATCTGATCCAAAACCTGAAGAAAACTGGGCAGGTGAAGTTGGTTTGATTACCGATGTAGTTGATCGAATGACCGGAGATTTAAAAGAAGCTGAAGCCTATTTATGCGGTTCACCGGGGATGATCAATGCTTGTATCAAAGTGTTACAGAAACATGATATTCAAGATGAACACGTATTCTTTGATAAATTCTCATAGTACATAAACCACTTGAAAAGAGTGGTTTTTTAGTGCGTTTACTTGGTTAAAGATCCAAATTTTACTAATGTTCAACCAATAATGAATAGTGTCAATTTTAAGTCATGAACATCATAAAATAGCTTGACACATTTGTCACGTTTTGAAATTATTTTCTTCTTTTCAAAAATATATAATATGATACGATTAAGTAAATAGTAATACTTGTCGTTTAACTTTGATAGGGAAGGAAATGAAATCATGAAGAACAAGTTTAGCACTTTTGGTAGAAAAACAAAAATTTATCTGATTGCATCAACTATCGTTTTGTCTGTATTTTTAAGTCCGATTTTTTTACGGACGGTAACAGCTGGTGAAATCGATATTTTCCAAATGGTCAGTACACTTTTAGGTAAGGTTGAAAATCAAGACGAGAAGATTACCAAACTGGAGAATGAAATTGATCAACTGAAAGAGCAAATCGAGCAACAGAAACCAGATCCAATCGTTGTAGTGAAGGAAGAAGAACCAAAACCAGATCCGGTGGTAGTTGTTAAACCTGTAGAACCTAAGCCTGTGGAACCAAAGCCGGTCGAACAGACTCAACCAAAACTTCAAGTATATCTTAAGGAGTCTGCACTGAAATTGATATGGACAAAAGATACATCCACAAACTTTCAGGGTTACAAAATCGTCATATCAAAAGGAGATACGACACCTTCGTACCCTGATAACGGATACTTGACTTACATAACCGACCGATATACGACCTGGATGATTTTGGATAACTCAAAGTCCTATAACAATGGGGATTTCGGCAGTGTTCTAGCCGCTGACACTTATTATTATTTTGCGATTACTTATGTTTACAAAGATAAGAAAGTGACTACGGATGCGGTGAAGTTTAAAACGCCTTCTACTTTTAGTGCTGAAAGCTCTGAACCGTTGCTTCCTGAAAGTCTTAAGCTCGAGGTTATTCTAAAGGATACCGGATTTAAACTGTTATGGACAAAAGAACCAAGTGTCAAGCTTCAAGGGTATAAAGTGGTTATCTCAAAGAATAATCCGAATCCTACCTATCCAGATGATGGATATTTGAAGTGGATTACCGATAGAAATATGAATTATACTTATGTTGATAACAAAACGATGTACAACGGTGGGGACATCGGGGGATACTTAAAAGCGGATACTGACTATTATTTCAGTATCACGTATGTATATAAAGATGAAAAAATAACTACTCAACCAGTATTAATAAAAACACCGTCAACTCTATATACACCGGGAAGTGAGCCAACATTGAAAGCAGAGGATATCGATGTCAACGCTACAATTAATGGCCCAACTGTTAAATTGATTTGGACCAAGGAAACAAGCAACACATTACAAGGGTACAAGGTAGTCATTTCGAAGAACAACAGCTCCCCTTCGTATCCTGAGGATGGTTCTCTGGCTTGGATTACGGATTCTACTAAGAATTATTGGATAATCGATAATAAGACAATATACAATAATGGGGATTTCGGTGAGTATTTGGAAGCAAATCAAACTTACTATGTAACAATTACTTATGTTTACTCGGATAAAAAGATTACCGGTGAAATCATACAGATTACAACACCATCAGATCTATACATTCCTTAATAACAAAAAACCACTTCGCAAGAAGTGGTTTTAGTTTGAATATTTGACTTTGCACTGTCCGAATTTGATTTCGCGAAGTGTCCATAAGATTCCGATGACAATGAGCAACAGTGATATCAATTTATAAGGAAGTCCGGCTAAAGGCAGGGCAATAACCGAAAAGGCAATACCTACACTTGCAAAGAAAGCGATGACACATGGTGTACAACCATAGGTCAATATACCAAATAATACGGAAGCGAAACTTAGGTTAGAACCTTTGCTATCCTTACCTTTCAATGTTGCCATTGCTGTGCTTAAGTTCAATAATAATGCACTTAATGAAGCCATCGCTATATTGAGAGATATATTAGTTGCAACCAGATAGGACCCGTATTGTTGTGTCATTGCTTGATAGCTTAAGTTAAATCCGTCAATCATCGTATAAATAACCATAAAGAAAGCAAAGAAGAATAATCCTTGCAACATCAGCTTTTTGGTTTTTAGTAGTCTTATTGCTTCAGAAATCATAAAAATCCCTCATTTCTTTTTGAGTATATCATATCACTATGAATTCTTTGAGTGCTTTGCCCGAAAGAAAACCGCTTGCGCGGTCATCAATCAATAATTGATCCAAATTCTAAAAGTGCAAAATCCTTCTTTTTACTAAACTTATACATATCCTTAGCGGATAGATTCAGTCTATCTTGATATTTAATCAAGACATTCAAAGCAGTTTCCTCGTCAAGATAATTGAACTCTTCAAAATCGACGATTTTCACACTGATCACACGATCTTTATTAAAGCGATGCAGGATGGAGAAAGGTTGGTCCTTAATAAAAATGCTGTTACTATAGTGTTTATCGTCCAATACCAACATTTGCTTTTTCTTACAGAGGATTTTATCAAAATCTTCTGAGTCAACTTTGACAACCTTGATATCTGAATATGAGTTTTCGTATACTTGGTGATAGAAATCCAACCACTGTTTCAATACATGCTCTTTTGAGTAGTAAGTACTGATTTTCTCAGAGTACTTCATTGCCTGTTGGTAGTAGTCAGGATCTTTCCTTAAGTCACACAGAATTTTTGAAAATGCTTCGTTGTTATCAGCTTTCAAATATGAATCAAATAAAATATCTTCGTATAAATCTAAAGTCCTTAACAATAGTGGCTTATGAAGATTGCAGGCTTCCAGAATGGCCATTGGAAACAGTTCGTTGTAGGAAGGCATAAATAAGACATCACTGACATTGTATATGTCATTCATATCTTCACGCGGAATAATTCCTAAAAATTGAACATTCTCAGGATGTTTTTCCATCACATCTTTCAGTTCGTGATAGCCATCGGTGATTGCTCCAAACGAAAAGCCACCGCACCACAAAAACTTAACTTCAGGGCATTGTTTGGCTACGTTAACAAAATCTACGACACCTTTACGCATTTGGACTTGTCCAACGCCGATAACAACAAAATCATCTTTTTTAACACCATATTTTGCTCGGACTTCATCGCGCCTTTTTTCATCGTATGCAAAGAATTTCTTCTTAGAAACATAATTAGGAATATATTTAATTCGTGTTTCCGGAATCCCCAGTTGAATCAGTTCTTTTATAAATATCGGATTAACGACAACCAGATAGTCCGCACTTTTGTAAAAATCAACAATGTAGTGCTTAAGCCCGGCAAAGATAAATTTTGGTAAATCAATGGATCCTTCCAATGTGTGAGGAAGGAAATGAACGGCCATGATATTTGCGCCTTTATGCATCTTAACTTTGTAAAAATTCATCGGATCAATCGTATGAATATGATTGATATCAAAATATCCGGATTCATTAATTGTTAAATCGATGGAATGGTAGGCTTCTTCTTTCAATAAATTGATAAGTTCCAAATAAGCACTTCCAACACCTTGACCTTCAACTGCATCTGCACTTGAAAGCATATTGACTCTGATTTTCATTTATTTCACGTCTCCATATTGCGCCTTCACTATATCATCTTTAATGGTAGTTGTGTATATACAAAGGGTGAAATTGGGATGACATTTAGTCAATCTCAGTGTAAAATCAGAGATAGAGATGAATGGAGACCCATATGAAACTTTACATCAAACAAAAAGTATTTTCTTGGAACGATAAGTTCACCGTTAAAGACGAAAGTGGTGCAGATCGCTATTTTGTTGAAGGAGAAATATTCTCCTTTGGTAAAAAACTTCATGTCTACAACGTTGATCAGACGGAGCGAATTTATCTTCAACAGAAAGTATGGAGTTTCCTACCGAGATTCTTTGTATTCGTTGATGGTTTGCAAGTTGCTGAGATTGTCAAAGAGTTTACTTTTATGAAACCGAGATACTCGGTTCTAGGTTTAAACTGGGAAGTAACCGGGAACTTTTGGGCACATGATTATGAAGTTCTGAATCAAGGGCATGTGGTCGTAACAATAAAGAAAGAGTGGCTTGCCTGGGGCGATACTTATGTTTTGGATATTGGTGATCCACGTGATGAAATCAATGCTTTGGCCGTTGTTTTAGCCATTGATGCTGTTATGGCACAACAAAAGTCATCAGCTAATACATCGGCTCGCTAACCATGAAATTCATCTATTCCATTTTCCCGCTATTTAATTATTATCTACTGACCATAGTTTTTGTTATGGTCAGCTTCTATTTGTATAAAAACACAAGCAGCGAATCCAAAGTTCGCTATCTGTACATTCTTTGCGTAGTAACCTTTGTTGCTTATGTTTGGAATCTCTACTACTTTTTTATTTACGGATCTCACATATTAACGTTGTTACCTCTGCAATTGTGCAATATTGCAGTGTTCTTAATACCGGCATCTATCTATTTTAAGAAAACACTTTTAATGGACTTTGCCTTCTATCTGTGTTTACCCGGAGCACTGGCAGCCATCTTAATCCCCAGTAATGATTATGCTATCGTCTACTCTGGAATGACGATATCTTACTATATTTTTCATGGATTGATCTTCTTGACCCCACTGATGATGGCCCACTGGAAACTCTATGATCCACAACCATCCGTAAAAAAAGCCATCAAGCTAACAATCATGGTATTAATGGTTGGGGGATCGCTTCATTTATTCAATGTATTTATGTATCAGAACTTTCGCATTCCGGCTAATTACTTCTTTACGATAAAGGACTGGTCAGCACCGACCAATCCGGCATTCGCGCTTTTTGCTCAATGGATTCCTTATGACTTTTTCTTTCTACTGCCCTCATTGCCAATATTGTATTTGTATATGTTGATTCTTTTTGGGATGAGAAAGAAGAAGAAAACATCACAGATTTAGAAGGATAAGTATTTTCTTATTTCGAAGACCATCGCTTCACTAACATCAAAATGCGCCATCACAAAATCAAGAACATGTTGTGCAGAAGCAGGAATGCTTTCGATTCCTTGAACAAACAAGGGGAGTTTCTTAGCAAATGCAGGAAAGCGAAGTTCAATACGTCGATCAAGATTGAATCTATCCGCAAATACGTTCTCTTCAATATAAATCGAAGGCAGAATACTTAACAATTGATTGAGTGCGTGAACTTCGATCAATCGCTGTGCGGCTAGTCTTTCGCCTCTTCTAAAACGTTGCAGACCCACCAGCAAGTTGGTGAGCAGTTCATTGATAGCATAATCAGTACTATTGCTTAGCAGAGGTCTGAAAGGTATTTTCTGAATATTAGATATATTGCATTCCGGTTTTTTAAATATCCAACGGCCTTCACTGTATGAAATGTTTTCCATTTCATCATCCTCAAATACCGCGAGTTCACCATAAATACCATCCGCAAACAATATCTTATACCCATCAATTGTGTTTCTAAATGAGTAAACCAGCGGAAAGACATCATTTAGCCAGAATAAGGAATCAAGATACGTCGACTTGCTTCCTTTTTTTACGATCAAGAAAAAATCAAGATCTGAATATTGATCCAATCGATTAAGCTCAATGCCAACCGAACCCAAACCTAGTAACCCTAAGGTGTCTTCGCACTTTGTCAAATAACTTCCCATATCATCCAATCTTCTTAGTAGTTTATCATTCATGTTCTTTCCCTCAAATAACAATATTCGCTAATCAAATTTTGGCATCATAATTCAATCTTGGCAACATTAACTTTAATTTCTTTAACTTCTCCTAGGAAGTAATCTGTCTAAAGTCTATTTATCAGAAGTTAACTCAACATGTTCACTATAGTAATCATGACAAATTCCGCAAGGACATTTTCTTTTAGTGTAAAATATCACTTTTTTAGCAATCTTTCGGTATAATAAGAATAACCTAAGGGAGGATATATGAGAAAGTTTCTAAAAGAAAAACAATTTATCGAGATTTGGGGCGACGTCGTTGAGAGTCGTCATCTGCTCATTTCCATGATCATAACTACAGTTACTACATTTTCTTTATTTTCATTTGCGCCAAAAGGAGATCGACCTATGGGTTTATTGCTTGGGTTGACCGGAGCAGTTATCGGATTTTTAATTTCGGTGTTTTTAATTAAACCCAAACGACATTTGATTGTTGAGGATAAATAATGGATACGATACTAATTATACAAATGTTAGCAGCAATTTTGATTGCTGCTGCGATTTATATATTCATAGGCTTTATTCCGGGCACGGATGAAACCTCAGTTTTACTGCCGGTTACATTAGTCATTGTCTTAGCGCAAGTCCAACCGATGGTCGTGCTTGCTTTCTTTATTTCAGCAATCGTTACCCTAAACTTTACTAATGCTATGCCTACGGCACTTGCTGGCCTTCCTGGTGGAGTTTTGTCGAGTCCGATGATCGAAAATGCGATTCATCTGAAGAATCAAGGAATGGCGGCCATGACGATTAAGAAAATGGCGGCAGGCGGTTTGATCAGTGTTGCCATATCTGTACCACTTTCATTGCTTTTAGCTAACCTTCTAGCTCCTTATGCAACGTCAATCACACCGTATGCTCGATACTTGTTTATTGGTGGTGCTATCTTTTTATCACTTACCTCAAAGGCAAGGACACTGTCATTGCTAAGTATATTACCACTGGCCATTCTATTTCAAAGTCTGCGCCATCTATATTGGGGCATCGGTTTAATTCCTACCAATGTAAATATCACTACGTCGTTCTTCTTGGCTATTACGATTGGACCGTTGGTCCACTCATTATTCTCACTGTTAAACAAGAATGCCTATAGTCAGATGCAAGTATCGGATTATAAAACGATTAAGTTAAACAAGCATGATGAAAAGATTAAGACATTGAATCCATTTAAGATATTAACAAAAAAAGAACTTCAAAGTGCATCGCTTTCGGCATTGATCACTAATTTCCTCTTTGTACTAAGTCCGGTTGGATTGATTATTCTGATTGGGGAACTGGTTGCCAAGCGCAGCAAAGATGTTACGGAAAGTGCTCAAATAAGCATCGTCGCAAAAGCGGCGATGGCCCAATCGACGTATTTATCTCAAATCATCATCCCACTGTTAGCTTTGGGAATACCATTATCACCGGTCGCTATCGGTCCAGGGAGTGCACTGTTCAATGCCCCGCCGATACTAACCCTTGAAAACAATCTTCACCATATCCTTTCATCATCGCATTTTGTAATCGTTGTCATATTTGCGGCTGTAATCGCATCCGCGATCACTTACACATTTATCAGTCGTTTTGCCAATAGCTTTACTAATTTTATCCTCAAGCGCATACCTCATGAAGCCGTGTTAGGACTGTTTGTCGCATTTATACTACTATTGGCATATATGGATGCAGGGTTAATCAATATATTCGGGGTACTTCTAATCGCACTTATTAGTGGGACTTTAAATAAACTAGGAGTTAACTACGGTGTTCAGTTTATGTCACTTTATGCAGCACCGTTTTTGGTTCAATACTTACTATAACAGGAGCGTTTTATTATGAATGAATCGTTAAGTCATGGGAAAGTCATATTGATGGGTGAACATGCGGTCGTGTATGGTTATGGAGCCATCGCAATCCCGCTTTTTTCGCATTCAGTTACGACTACTGTAGAGAAAAGCAAAGCCGACTTTTTAGATTGCTCATTATACAAAGGGAAGATGATGAATGCGCCGACACAACTGAATAATGTGTGTGAGGTCATTACAGAAGTTAAAAAAAGATTGAAAATTGATGAAACGTTGAAAATCACGATTGACAGTCAAATTCCTTCTGGACGAGGCATGGGTTCAAGTGCGGCAGTTGTATCATCAATCATCAAAGCGATGTATCATTATAAGCAGATTTTCTTGACCCAAGAACAGTTATTGGAATTAGTTCATATCGGCGAAACTATTGCCCATGGCAATCCTTCAGGATTGGATGGAGTCGTTGTTAATAGTAAAACGCCAGTCTTATTTAAACGTGGAAAAGGTATTGTACCGATTCAATCCCGTTTACACGGTTATCTAGTGATTCGGGATACGTGTATTGTTGCATCAACAAAGCAAGCGGTTGCGGATATTGCGGAATTGATTAAAAAAGACGATAAATCACGTGACTCTCTTGATCAATTGGGTAAGTTAAGTGAGAGTTCGATTCGATTGATTGAAGAAGGCAACATGAAAGAACTGGGCTTGAAAATGATTCAAGCGCAAAGTTTATTGAAACTATTGTACGTCAGTCATCCGCTGATTGATCAATTAGTTGATAAAGCACTGGCTGTAGGTGCCCTTGGCGCAAAACTGACAGGTGGCGGTCGTGGGGGTTGTGTGATTGCTTTGTGTCAAGATGAAATCGTGCGAGATGCGGTTATTGAGCGATGGAATGATGAAAATTTATGGGTGTTAGATCTTAACGTACGAAGAGTTGAGTCCCGTGCACATGCTAATATTGCATTGGTTAAATATTGGGGTAAAGAAGATGAAGAGCAGGTGATTCCGTACAATAGTTCACTCTCATTGACCTTAGATAAGCTCTATACGGATACGATCATAGAGACATCGGATAAAGATGAGTTTGTTCTTGATGGCGTAAAACAAGGGAAGAGCGAGTCAGAGAAAATCTTCCGATTTATTGACCGCTTTCGCCAATTAAGTCAAAGAAAAAACTACATTCGTATCGCTTCAGTCAATAATTTTCCAACAGCTGCCGGTTTAGCTTCCAGTGCATCAGGATTTGCGGCATTGGCGACCGCCGCAAACCGTTATTTCAATCTGAATTTATCAAAGAAGAAGTTGTCAGAAATCACACGCTTTGGCTCTGGATCAGCGACACGCAGCCTTTTCGGTGGGTTTGTTATCTGGCAAAAAGATGAGATACCTTATGCATATGAATTTGACAGTGCTGATTGGGATATTGCGATGATTGTGGTTATCATCAATAGAGAAAAGAAAGATGTGTCGAGCAAGGAGGCTATGCGAAGGACCGTCTATACTTCACCCTATTATCCGGCTTGGGTAGAGAATGCGCAAATAGATATTGAAAATATAAAGAAAGCTATAAAGAAACATGATTTTAAAGTTCTTGGTGAAATTACCCAAAGTAATGCTTTACGTATGCATGCAAGCATGATGGCCGCCATTCCTCCGATTATATATTTTCAACCGCAAACATTGACAGTTCTTCGTTTTGTGGATGAGTTGAATAAAAGAGGATTGGAATGTTATGCCACCATGGATGCCGGGCCTAATGTTAAGATACTTACTCGTCAGTCACAAGTGCGAGTGATTGTGGATGAACTTGCATCGCTAATTGATCAGAAGGGTATAATCATTTGCAACCCAGGAGAGGGGGCGACGATTCTGAATGAAAGCTGAAGGGATTGGTTGGGGTAAATTGTATATTGCTGGTGAATATGCGGTCGTTCATCCCGGTCATCCGGCTATTATCATGGCTACGCAGCGGTGCATTCGGGTATCGATTGAATCTTCAACCCAGTTTATACTAAAAAGCGCGAATAGTGATAGAGAAATCATTTTCGATGATTTGAGTCATTCAGATCAATATTGGAAATACGCCGTCTCAGCTCTAAATGTTTTTTATCGATTACTTAAAGAAAAAAAGCGCTTTCACTCCGCAGTATCCATCACCATTGAAAGTGATTTAGATAGTGTAGATGGCAGAAAGCTAGGATTGGGATCAAGTGGTGCTATCACTGCGGCAATTATCAAAGGGCTCAACCGATTTTACCTACTGAACCTTGATGAAATTTCTATATTTAAACTTTGCGTAATCAGTCAGTCACAACTGAAAGTAAGTGGTTCTTATGGTGATTTGGCAGCCGCAATATTTGGTGGAGTCATTCGATATACCCGTTTTGCTGATTTGGATATGTCAGGATCTATTTCGGATATGATTGCACGCGATTGGGCTCAATTGTCAATTTCTTATATAGATTTTCCTTTTAAGTTACATTGGGTTGTTGGTTGGACTGGAGAAACGGTTTCAACGCAGAGTCAAGTAGATTGGGTATATGAGTATAGAAATAGTGAGAAGTATGCTCTATTGTTGAATCAATCAAAGAGTATTGTGAGTGATATGATTGAAAGCGTTGATGTAAAAGATTTTCTAATTGGCATTCGTCGATATAGAGATTGGTTGAACCAACTCGAAATACTCACCGATTTGATGATTGAAACACCCTTGATTAAAGCGTTTATTGGAGTGTGTATACAACATAATGGCTCTGGAAAATCATCCGGTGCAGGAGGTGGTGATTGTGCAATAGCATTTTTCCCACATGCACTAGATATTAGTGATATATTATTAAGAGAAGGCATCATGCCATTGACTATAACGATAGCCAAGAGGGAGGTTGTATGAGCAGTATTAGAAAAGATGATCACATGCGCTTAGCGCTACAACAGATTGAGGAAAATCCGGTATCTGATTTTGATCGGATTCGCTTTGTCCATCGTTCCATTCCTATCAATAAAGAGTCAATCAGCTTACATACGAAGATTGCTGGCTTACATTTAAATGTTCCATTCTATATTAATGCAATGACTGGAGGAAGTGATACGGCTAAGAAGATAAATGCCCAGCTTGCACAGGTTGCAAAGGCAACTGGATTAGCTATGGCTACCGGATCGTTAAGTTCAGCGCTCAAAGATACGACATTGGAAGAAAGTTTTCGCATCGTCCGTCAGACCAATGAGGATGGAATAATATTTGCCAATATCGGTGCGGATAGAAGTTTGGACGACGCTCTAAAAGCAGTAGAAATTCTTAGCGCTAATGCGCTACAGATTCACCTCAATGCTCCTCAGGAGATTGTAATGCCAGAGGGGGATCGTGATTTTCATCTTTGGGAAAGTAATATTTCCAACATCGTTAAAAATGTCGGAGTTGAGGTTATCGTTAAGGAAGTCGGATTCGGTATGAGTCGTCAGACAGTTAAGCAACTCATTCAACTAAAAGTGAAAACTGTGGATGTCAGCGGACGAGGCGGAACGAATTTCATTCGCATTGAAAACGCTAGGCGGCCTGTTGCTCTTGAATACTTAGATGAATGGGGACTATCGACCGTTGAGTCACTCATGGATTGTTATGCTTTATCGGATAAAGTCGACGTGATTGCTTCCGGTGGAATTCGCCATCCGTTAGATATGGCCAAAGCCTTTGCTTTAGGAGCAAAAGCGATCGGTCTTTCCGGTACGATATTGAGCTTGTTGCATAGCGGTGGGGTCAAGTATGCCGTCTCGGTCATAGAGAACTGGAAAGATGAACTGATGATGATCATGTTGATGTTGGGGGTAAGTCATATTGAAGAATTCGGTTCATGTGATTTGATTCTGGATCGTACGTTGGTCAGTTGGTGCGAACAGCGCAAAATACCGGTTCATATGTTTACGCTTCGTAACTCATAATGTGATGAATCGTTTAATCTCCATGGATGTTTCAAGAAGGGTTGCCCCTTCTTTTTGATTGTGATAAAGTAATAAATGAACAATCAGGGGGAAGAAGTATGAAAAGAATATTTATCGGTCTTATTTTTATCTTCTTTAATTTTAATATTACACTGGGATCGACAATATTGCCTTTATTGCCTGATTTTGTTGGGTATTTGTTTATTTCCTTAGGTGCGAAAGAATTGATTGATGCTTCTATCAGGTTTGATAATGTATCCGCACTTGCTAAGATGCTAACCATCATATTTGTCATCTTCTTCGTCATGAATGTCATGGGTATTAGCACAGCCATGGCTCAAATGACGTTGTTCAACTGGGCAGTAGGCGTAGTAATCACGATTATCGAATTATACTTGTTATACTTACTTACGCTTGCGGTGATTGATTTGAAGCCGAGGATGTCTTATCCAAGTGAAGCAGACCGCTTGTATCAAATATTCAAATATCATGCGATATCAGCCGCAGCTGCTACCTTGTTTATTGTAATTGCTCCACTTCTGGGTTTGTTTTCATTAATCGTTGCGGTAATATTTGCAATTATGTATATCGTCATTTTCAATCGGATCAAAAACGATCCGACACTTATCTAAAAGGAAGGGATTATATAAGATTTTATCAACGAGCCTGGTTAAGCATCGTCCGAGGCCGATCGAAAACACTTATACTATTTTTGATCCTTTTCGTCATGGGTAATGTCATGGCTGGTTCACTGGCTATCCGTCAGACAGGGGAGAAGGTTGCTAAGGAAATCAAACAGAAACTCGGAACTACCGTGGCGATACGTCCGACGGATAAGACTGATCCGAATTTTATTGGGAAAGATCCTTTCGATAAACCGTTGCCTGCTCGTTTGAACTTATCTGAGGATACTATTGAGCAACTGTCAACGCATCCTGCTGTGGAAGTGTTTGATATGGGACATCAGTATCCCTTTGTTTACTACCGGGGAACCAATACCAATCTTCAGGTTTATCGGATTGATGATGTTTACGTAATTTATACGGAAGATCTTTATGGTCGCGGAGTCATGTCCGAACGTTTCTTCGATTTGGAAAGCAAAAAGATCACAGTTACTGAAGGTCGAAATATGACTCAAACCGAAATCGATTCAGGAGCAGCCGTGGGCCTGATTCCAGAATTTTTAGCTAAGTTCAATATGATTAGTGTGGGAGATAAAATCCCGTTTCGCCATCAGATTGGGGATAAAAGAAATCATCAATATGCTGCATTTGTTGGGGAATCTTATGAAATTGAGGTTGTTGGTTTTTTTAAACTCAATACAGATGAAATATATAATGAAAAAGGTGAACTGAAGGAAGAGTACTATTTTATCTATGTTCCCGAAAAATATGTTAATGAGCGTTATTTGATGGACAAACAGCTATATGCGGAGGCTCAATACTATGAGGATCCGACAGACCGTTGGCATCAGTCGTTCTATCCGAAAGTTATACTAAAATCTGATGAATATTTGGATGAATACAAGCAATTTGCAATCGAACTTATCGAGCGGGAAAATGTGGAAGTCATAACATCCAATGATGCTTATGAGTCCGTTGCGGCACCGGTATTGATTATTTCACTGATCGCTGAATACATTCTAATCTTGGCTTTTGGAGCGACCATTCTCAGTGTCAGCTTGGTCATTTTACTATTTCTGCGTGATCGAGTGTACGAGGTCGGTGTTTATGGAGCATTGGGCGAGAAGAAGATTTTCAGTGTTATGCAGATCGTAATGGAAATTTTGATCATTACATTCGCCGCAGCATCCATTTCTATGTTCACCGGGCAAGTGCTTGCTCAACAACTTTCTGATTCAATCGTATTAAAACAGTTGGAAATGGTTGATGAGGCTAAACTGATTAAAGTCGATCAGTCTGAAGCGGCTTTGATCAGTGCTTCAGAAGTTGCTAGAGCTTATAAAATAGAAATGAATGCTGAGTATGCATTTGTTCTATATGGGATACTATTAACGACCGGACTGCTATCATCGATTGTTCCCATGGTATTAATTGTATCGGTCAAACCGAAGAAAATATTGTTGTAGGGGGTCAAGATGAATTCATTGAAACGTGCGTGGTTAAGTGTCATTCGAAAACCTGGCAAGAACTTCTTGTTATTTTTCATCGTGACCTTGCTTACCACCTTGATGGCCGCATCGTTGGCTATCCGCATTGCCAGTAATAATGTCACAGCTGAAATGCAAAATCGTATCGGCTTACAAGTATCCATTGCTCCTGAACGCACAGAGCTGGCTTATGGTATGGTTGGTCAGCACATTCCTTATAGTGAATTGAAAAAAGTAGTAAGTTATAAAGGTGTCAAATCTTACAACTACGGAATTTCTTATCCGTTTCAGGCATATAAAGCTCATCAACAATCCATGGTTCTGGTGGAAGGTACGCAAAATCCTGATATTAAGCATTATTGGCCAAATTCAAAAATAGTAGAAGGACGCACATTCACTGAACAAGAATTAACTGAAGGCGCGCATGTCATGGTCGTATCAAAACAAATGGCGGATTTGCATAATATAACGGTCGGTGATAACTATCCTCTTGGTCGAAGGTATGTTATGTATTTTGATCCTTTCGAAGAGTGGTTTGATATGGAAGTCATTGGAATCGTTGATGGACCTGAAGTCACAAGATCTTGGTTATTTGAAGGTGATTCTTTCGATGAGTATATGATCTACTACTATTCAGAAACACAACGGGATTGGGATATATTTCCGATAGCGATCGCTCCAAACATTGTCATTGATCAACAAATCATCAATACGAAATTGAATTATCGATTGGTTGGGATCAATTTACGGCAGAATGTTGACATGAGGATACCCATATTAGAGATGGAGTCATTTGAAGCTGTTAAGGAAATGCGAAGACTGTTTGGCAAGCAGCTGCCGATGCCCTTCAAATTCAACTTTGCGGACGATCAGATACTAGCCGTGCTAGGTCCGATTGGCACGCTAAATATGATTGCTGAGGCCGTCATGGTATTTACAATGATTATTGCCGTATTTGTATGTTCACTGATTATTTTGCTCTATTTAAAAGAGCGACGACATGAAATTGGCATTTACTTTGCTTTAGGTGAAAAGAAGCGCAATATCGTACTACAAGTCGTGATGGAAGTATGGATTGTCAGTGCATTAGCGATGACATTATCTGTATTTGCCGGAACGTGGATTGCTAAGGGATTTTCATCGGAACTGATTCGACTACAATTATTGATTGCGGAGGTTCAAAAAGGTAAAGATGATATCGTTAACGATAATATTCCAACTCGTGAAGAGGTTGTAGATGCTTATACCGTGAAGATGTCCAACGAATATATATTATTGTTTATCGGACTTTCTATGTTAACCGTGACCGCATCAACGATTGTGCCAATCGTGAATATACTGAAGTTAAAACCAAAAGAAATTTTGTTATAGGAGGGCGTATGAAACTGCTAGATATAAAAGATGTATTCTTTACCTATCCGGATGGTGATAGTGTTCGCACGATTCTCGATCATGTCAACGTTACTTTTGAAAAAGGTAACCTATATGCGATCGTCGGCTCTTCCGGATCAGGGAAAACGACCTTTCTTACCTTGATTGCCGGACTTGATACAGCTCAAGAAGGTAGTATAACATTTAAAGGAAAAGACATTGCAGAGATTGGATTGTGGGAGTACCGCCGCAATCATGTCGGCATGGTATTTCAAAGTTATAATCTGATCCCCTACATGACGGGATTGGAAAATGTTTTGGTTGCCATGGGAATTTCAGGGAAGAAACATATGAAAGATTCGGCGTATGAACTGTTAGATTCGATTGGAATCGAGAAGAATAAGGCCAATCGCAATGTCCGACGTTTGTCCGGTGGTGAGCAACAACGTATCGCCATTGCCCGGGCCATGGCTAATCAACCGGATATCATTGTTGCGGATGAACCGACTGGAAATCTTGATGGAGAAACCGAAGATACGATCATTGGACTATTCAGGAAACTGGCTAGTGAGCAGGATAAATGTGTCATCGTTGTAACTCATTCCGAAAAGGTGGCGAAGCAAGCGAACGTCATTTTACGCTTACATGCGACCAAGGGAACATTTGTGATTGAGGACAACCGCTAAACAGTGTGTTGCACCATTATCAAAAAAGCATTAAAATGAAGGGGAGAAATCCCCTTTTTGTGATTTAGAGTGAGGAACCGATATGATCTATTTGGATTACAGTGCAACAACACCAATTGATGAAGAAGTATTGATGCGATATGTTAATGTTGAAAGACATGCTTTTGCCAATGCTAATTCCAAGCATTCATTAGGGTTAAGAGCACAAGCGGAAATTTCGGATTCGACTAAGAAGATTGCAATGCTTCTCAATGTTGAACCGGGTGAAATCATTTACACTTCATGCGCTTCTGAAGCAAACAATACAGCTATTAAAGGAGTTGCGTTGAAGTATCCTAACAAGAAACACATCATTTCATCTGAGCTCGAACACTCTTCGGTCGTTGCTCCGCTATACTATTTACAACAAAACGACTATGTGGTTGACATGGTCAATCTTGATGAATGGGGACGATTTGATTTGAATCATCTGGAATCATTGATCAAAGAAGATACATTAATGCTAAGTTTGGTTGCGGTCGATAGTGAGACAGGAATCCGTCAGCCCATCGAAGAAATCGCAAAGCTTGCAAGAAGTAAAAATGTATTATTTCATTGTGATATCACTCAAGCATTAGGTAAGAGTCCGATAGACTTAACAAATATCGATCTTGTGAGCTGTAGTGCTCATAAAATATATGGACCCAAAGGTATCGGACTATTAGTTAAGCGAAAAGGTGTTTCTTTAGTTCCGTTGGTTCATGGGGGACGCTCGACGACTGCCTTTCGATCAGGTACTCCTCAGAACGCATTAATATGTGCATTTGCTCAGGCAATGGAACTTGCCTTCTGGAATATGGACACAAGAGTCCAAAGAGTGAAGGATTTGCGAACGTTTTTAGTGAAACAATTGTCATTATTTGATAAGATATCCATAAACTCCAATGAGTTTGCTATTGATCAGATATTGAATATAAGTGTGAAAAGCATAGATTCGGATGAATGGGTCACAAAATTCTCATCGCGAGATATTTGCATATCTGCGCGCAGCGCTTGTTCAGGTAAGGAGAATTTCTCGAAATCGGTATATGCCATTACAAAAGATCATGATCGAGCGACTTCTTCGCTTCGGATCAGTCTGTCACACTTGACCACAATGGACCAGTTGCGCGCATTTTCGGATGTTTTGGAAGAATTTTTGAAAGAAACAGGTGATTAAATGAAATTAGTCGTTATCTCAGCTATCTGGTGTCCGGCTTGTTTGATTATGGGTAAGCGGGTTAAGGAAGCATTGTCACAATTTCCGGGTTGGACATTTGAGAAACTTGATTTAGATATGGATGAAGATGAAGCTTTGAAGTGGAATCCAGGTAAGACGTTGCCGGTATTTATTGTCTTGGATGAAAGTGGAATAGAAGTTCGCAGAGTTATCGGTGAATTGTCGAAGGATCGATTAGTAAAGGATGTATTCCATGGTTAAAAAAATAGGATTGTTGATTTTTGCTTTTTTACTGTTGTCATCATTTATCAGCCCTGTAAAAGCTGAAGATAAAGTTATCAATATATTCTACTTCCATGCGGAAGGTTGTTTGTATTGCGCTAAAGAAGAAGAATTTCTCCAACAATTGGAGAAAACTGATAAAAATGTTAAAATCTACCGCTTTGAAATTGCTTATGACAAAGAAGGTCAGGAAGTAGCCAAAAAAATTGAGGATTTATTAGGGATAAAGATTTCGACGGTCCCATATACGATTATCGGACGCCAATCGATTATCGGCTTTTCTGAAGGAATTACTGATAAAGAAATCTTGGAAGCGATCGAATATAATCGTACATATGTCGTACGCGATATCGTGGGTGAAATGTTGGGAGTCGCGGTACCCATTACCGGAGATGAAGATGATCCTAGGGAAACGGTCATACGTTTGCCATTTTTTGGTGAAGTCCAGGCAAAGTCAGTTTCATTGCCTTTATTAGCGGTTGTCATTGGAACATTAGACGGCTTTAATCCGTGTGCGATGTGGGTATTATTATTGTTGATAAGTATGCTTGTTCATATTAAAGAAAAATGGAAGATGTGGACGTTGGGATTGGTATTCCTATTCACATCGGCTATAATGTATTTTTTCTTTATGTTATCATGGCTCAACATCACAATGTTGTTTGGTTCGGTTTTTATATTGCGATTAATCATCGGTGCAGTGGCTGTGGGTGGTGGTACGATCAATATCCGAAACGGTTTGAAAAAGGATGATGGCTGTGAAGTTGTTGACAGTACACAACGCAAGAAACTCCGTCAGCGCATTCAAGAAATTTCTGACCAACCAACCTTTATTCTAGCTGTCGTTGGAATCATGGGATTGGCTATAACCGTCAATCTGGTTGAACTATTGTGCTCCGCTGGATTGCCTATCGTGTTTACGCAGGTATTAGCACTTAACCAAGTGACCTACTGGGAGAAGATTGGATACTTATTGCTTTATGTTTCTTTCTTCTTGCTAGACGATATCATTGTGTTTGTGATTGCCATGAAGACGTTCGAGTTAACCGGCATCTCGACGAAGTATGCGAAATATTCACATTTGATTGGTGGAGCTATTATGATTATTCTTGGTATATTGATGGTGGTTAAACCGGGTTGGCTGATGTTTAATTTCAGCTAACAGGGAGGGAATATGTATATTCATAATAAGTTAAAGCTAAAGTTGTATGTTGAAACGTTAAATTTAGACAGAGAGGGAGATGCAATTTTCTTTCTCAACGGGATTATGGCTTCGGTTAACAGCTGGGGTTATCAGCGCAGCATTTTTGAAGATGCGGGATTTCGTCTGATTTTTCATGATTTCATCAATCAGCTCCGCTCGGATAAGAGTGAAGAAGTATACACCCTTCTAGGTCATTGTAATGACATTGTCGAAATCATGGACGATTTGGGAATTGAGTCAGCACATTTGATTGGGACTAGTTACGGTGGGGAAGTTGCAATGAAAATGGCAATCGAGTTTCCACAGCGAGTTAAAACGATTTCTATCATCGATTCGACAAGTGAGACAGATGCTTTAATGGTTCATCAGGTGCGTATGTGGCAAATGATGGCAAAGAAGCTTTCTGGTGAAGATTTCTTTTTGGGGATATTGGGAAGTGTTTATGGCGAGAAGTACTTGCGCGAATATGGAGATATGCTTAAAAAAAGTGCTGTAAGCTTTAATGATCTGCCAAAGGAATATTTCAGCGGACTTTGCAGTTTGATCGATACATTTGTCAATGATGTGGATTTTACATGGGATTTGACGAAAATCACCTCAAAAGCATTGGTAGTTTGCGGTCAGGATGATATACTTAAACCTGTCAGATATTCTAAGCAAATGGCTCAGATCATTCCGGATTGTGAGTTTGTAGTGTTACCGGATTGCGGTCATGTAGCCATTTATGAAGCTACCGACGCTCTTAATAGTTGCTTATTGGGATTTTTGATGAAGAATAGAGGAAATGATTCATGAAAGCTTTAATACTAAAGTATATCGAATATTTATTTATTTTCTTAGCGCCTATCGTTATTGGTTTTGCTTATTTTTTAATCATTATGCTATTAAAGAGAATAAATAAAAACTTTAATTATATTACTGGATTGATCATACCTTTGGTCATCAATGTTGTATTTCTGTTTATGGTTTTCCCAGTATATCAAGGAGCAATCAACTCAGCGTTTGTAGAGAGTCTGAGCTATTTTGGGTTATCACTGGCCGGAACACTGACATATGGGGTATTCGCAATTTCGGCCTCAGGTATTAGAAAGCGTACAAAAGCAACTCTCACTAAGTGAGAGTTTTTTATTATCAGCATTAATTATTAGTATTAAACATTGACTTTGTGAAACAGAAAACTATAATTGTTAGTGTGTACTAACTTTTTTAGTAAGTGGAGGATGTATGACATTAAAAGATGTAAAGCCCGGACAAGTTTGTGTCATAGAGGGTATTGGGAAAAAAAGTACGCTACGTAAGCGTATCATAGATATGGGATTAACGATTGGAACAACGATCGAGGTCAGAAAATTGGCACCATTGGGCGATCCGATTGAAATTTTGATTCGCGGGTATCATTTAAGTCTGCGCAAAGCAGAGGCTGCCGAAGTGTTTGTGAGGTTAATCTGATGGGATTACACATAGCTCTTGTAGGAAATCCAAATAGTGGTAAGACAACGCTATTCAATGATTTGACCGGTTCGAATCAATATGTAGGTAACTGGCCAGGTGTAACGGTGGAGAAGAAGACGGGGAAGGCGAAACATGATCACCTACCTATTGACATCACCGATTTGCCGGGTATTTATTCCTTTTCCACCTATACTCTTGAAGAAGTCATTGCCAGAGAATTTGTGGAGAGTGGCGATGTGGATGTCATCATTAATATCGTCGATGCATCAAATATCGAGCGAAACTTGTTTTTAACTTTGCAACTATTGGAAATGCGTAAACCTATGGTCATTGCGATGAATATGATGGATGTTCTTAAGACCCGTGGAACACTATTGGATTGTGTGGCATTATCAAAACAATTAAATGTGCCAATCGTTCCAATCGTTGCGAGTAAGTCGCAGGGAATTAAGGAACTGCTTCAAACAGCGGTGGAACAGATGGGAATCATACCTCCATTACCAATGATTTACAACGAGCAACTTGAAAATGTGATTGTGATGGTTGAGAAGAAATTGAAAATTGATGTTATGTCACGTATGCATGCTGTTCGCTATGTTGAAGAAGGTGGCATCGCTGTCTTGGGACACATCATTGATCCCATCTTCTTGGCACAACTAAATGAAGAAGTTGAAAAGAAGATTGCTTTTAAAAATATAGATCGGGATATGGTTATTTCCGATGAGAAATATGCATTTATCACTTCGCTGGTAAAAGGTGTGACAACGCAAATCAAAGAAAAGGAGAAATACTCTCTCTCTGATAAAATTGACACGATCGTAACTCATCGCATATTAGCAATCCCGATTTTCTTATTAGTTATGTTTGGGTTATTTTCACTTTCGTTTGGTCCTGTGGGCAGTTTCTTTAAGTCTAATTTCGAATGGTTGATTCAAGAAGGGGTCATCATTCCAATCTCCTCACTTCTAGAACTTTTAGAGGTTTCGGACTGGTTGTACAGTTTGGTTGTAGATGGTGTTTTAGGCGGTGTTGGCTCAGTTCTGAGTTTTCTACCGGAAATCACTATACTATTTCTGACATTGTCGATACTGGAGGATACCGGATATATGGCAAGAGCAGCGTTCATTATGGATCGTCTGTTACGTAAGTTTGGATTATCTGGTCGGTCGTTCATTCCGATGATCATGGGTTTTGGCTGTACGGTTCCGGCTCTAATGGCAACTCGTACACTTGAAAGTGAGCGTGATCGTCGCCTCACAATGATGATAACTCCCTTTATGTCGTGTGGTGCAAGATTTCCGATTTACGCTGTGTTTGCGGCCGCCTTCTTTGCGAACTCTCAAGCAACTATCGTGTTCTCGATTTATCTTCTTGGTATCGTAATTGCTGTACTATCGGGAATCATCTTAAAAAGATTTGTGACCAAAGGGAAAATTTCAAGTTTTATCATGGAACTTCCGGAATATCGTTGGCCAACACCGAAGAATCTGCTTTTGCACACGTGGGATCGTGTCAGAGGTTTTATCATCAAAGCGGGAACCGTCATCTTAGTTGCTATGGTCATCATTTGGTTTTTACAAAGTTTTGACTTTTCGTTTAGAATGGTCGATGATAGTGTCAATAGTATCTTTGGTATCATTGGAACAAAGCTAGCCGTTATATTTCAACCATTGGGATTTGGTGATTGGCGCTCAGCAATGAGTCTGATTGTTGGTTTGGTAGCAAAAGAAGCGGTTGTTGGTACTTTAGGTGTTCTGTATGGTGTAGGTGAAGCGGCGGTCGATAATCCGGAATTATTATCAGCTCCTTTGCGCACAATGTTTACACCGTTAAGTGCTTATTCGTTTATGGCTTTTACGTTATTGTATATGCCGTGTATCGCTGCTTTTGCGGCGATGAAACGTGAGATGAACTCGTGGAAATGGACATTGATTGCAGTATCATATCAAACGACAGTTGCCTGGCTGGTGGCCTTTGCCATTTATCAAGGCGGCTTGCTAATAGGATTGGGGTGAATCCATGGGTGATTACATTGTAGGTGGCATTCTCGCCGCTATATTGTCGATTATTATTTATCGTATGATTGTTTCGAAGCGTAAGGGTCGTTCGATTACTTGCGGTTCGTGCAAGTATGCGGCGGATTGTTGTTTAAAAGACGTAAAGAAAGACAATTGTCATTCGGAGGTATCAAAATGACAGAGCATGATAAGCTTACACCTTCCATTGAGGATTATTTGGAAGCGATTTATGTGTTAGATCAAGATGCAAGAGGGGTTCGGTCAGTGGATGTTGCGGATAAGTTGCGCGTTGCTAAACCTAGTGTTAATCGTGCACTTAAAAGTCTTGTTGAAGGCGGATTAATCGAACAAGAGCGCTATTCCGTCATTTATCTGACTGAGCAAGGAAAAGAACAAGCAAAAAAGATATTACATCGCCATACAGTAATCAAGCGTTTTCTTACGGAAGTATTGGGATTAAGTGATGAGCGTGCAGAAGACGAAGCATGTAAAATTGAGCATGTTGTTTGTGAGAATACTGTAGAACGTCTGAGTGATCATGTAGATCGGTTTCTTGGTGAATCATGAAAATGACAGTTGATCTACATGGATTAACGGTTTATGAGGCGAAGATAGTGTTGGATCGTTTTTTAGAGCGTCTGCCCAAAGGAGTTGTTGAGGTGGCGGTTATTCATGGATATCAATCAGGGGTACGTTTAAGAACTTTTGTAAGTAAGTACGATCATCATAAAGTAACCGGAAAGATTAAAACGGTCAATCCGGGGGAGACGATTTTTATTATAAAGAGATAGGTTTGTGTAGGTTTGGTCATTGATTATTTAGTTTTTTTGTGCTAATATTTTAGGGCACAGCGATGGACACTTAGCTCAGTTGGGAGAGCATCTGCTTGACGTGCAGAGGGTCAGGGGTTCGAGTCCCTTAGTGTCCACCATTTTATTAATTGTGCGCCCGTGGCGCAACGGATAGCGCGTTTGATTCCGATTCAAAAGGCTACAGGTTCGATTCCTGTCGGGCGCGCCAATTTTTTTTGTTTAAAACGGGACGTAGCACAGCTTGGTAGTGCGCTTGCTTCGGGAGCAAGAGGTCGCAGGTTCAAATCCTGTCGTCCCGACCAAGAATTTGGGGCTGTAGCTCAGCTGGAAGAGCACAACGCTGGCAGCGTTGGGGTCGAGGGTTCGAGTCCCTTCAGCTCCACCAAAAATCAATACCGGTTGATAAAAAGACTTATCAGCCGTTTTTTTTATTCAGTCATAAATGTCTTGAAGTAAGCGATTCTCTAGATTTCAAGAGTCGCTTCTCTCGGTACTTCAGTCACTTCAGGGCCTCATCAAGGTTACATGCGTTGACTTTGCCCGAAAATGAGAATAAAATTAGTTTAACAAATCACAGATATTTTTGTGTTTAATCAGAAAATATCTGATATAAAGTAAGTTAAAAAATGCAATTGAGACTAAGAAACTTACATAGGAGGTTTCACTATGAAAAATTATATAAGGTTCGCCGCAATGATTTTGACGTCCACAGTTTTAATGTTTATCTTTACATATTTAAATACCTATAGTTTAGATCATGTGTATTTCAGTGAGACAAGATTCTATATGTCCATATTAATGGGATCATCAATGGCTATCGTGATGTTAGGTTTTATGCTGAACATGCTAAAGAATAAAAAGCTGAATATCGGAATCTTAATAGTAAGCATAATGGTATTTGGTTCATCACTGTACTTAGTCCGTAGCCAAACGACAGTGGATGACAGTTCATATTTGAGAGCAATGATTCCACATCATTCTATTGCTATCTTAACCAGTGAACGTGCTAATTTCAAGGATCCTCGAGTGCAAGAACTTGCTGATGAGATTATTGAGGCACAACGAAAAGAAATTAAGAGAATGCAAGAATTAATCGAGGACATTAATAGTAAAGATAATTAGATCTGCTATTCAGAAACAGATTTGATCCACTTTGTATAAACAGTACATGTTGAGCAGAAAAGAGCTTATGTTCTCATATACAAACAATAAAGTTTTCAAGTCGTAGTTCAGTAATAAAACACCATCAATTGATTATCCTGATCAAATGGTGTTTTTTGTGTGTAATCGCTTGATTCACGCAATAGTAAGACTTTTTAATACCATTCCGAACCAAATGCTTGTTGAAATTTGGTAATTTAGTCGTGCAACAATTGAATCAGAAAGACTTCGTTTCAGTATCAAAACTCCATAATGTAATCTTTGCTCTTGCTGGTATGACACCGATTATATGGACAATAACATGTATTAAATGTATAATTATAGGTAGAAGCAACTCTTTGAGTTGAAAGCGGATATAAAATGTATAGTCTATTACTACCAGACAACTGCTTAACATTACGTCGCAGATGTTTGTTTTAGTGGACAAAAAATGGAATGTTGTCCTTATTTAGGGTAATAAACCTATTTATGTTGTGAAAAATTGAATGAAATGTAGCACGCATAGATTGAATATAGCTGATGTAACTAAAAAAAATTAACACACTAACGAAATTAAGGAGAAACTTATGTTTTTTAGAAAAATTGAAACCAAAGGACTAGCGCATAATTCTTACATGATAGGTGATGGAGACGACATTGCAGTAATTGATCCCATGAGAGATGTTCATATTTATATGCAAGAAGCAAGAGATGTTGGAATGAGAATCAAGTATATTTTCGAAACTCACAGAAACGAAGATTTTATTGTAGGATCAATAGAGCTGGCTGAAAAAACCGGAGCAACCATTTACATTTCTAACCATGAGGACCTTGCTTATGTTTATGGGGAGAAAATCAAAGATGGATTCGAACTTGTCATAGGGGAGCTTATGTTGAAAGCAATTCATACACCGGGACACACTTTGGGTCATATGAGCTATGCGGTTTATGAAGAAGATGTCAAGGAAGCGTTTATGGTGTTTACAGGTGATTGTCTGTTTATGGGTGACCTTGGCAGAACAGACTTTTATGGTGAGGAAAATTTAGAAAAAATGACAGAGCTTTTATACACGAGTGTATTCAAAAAGTTACTCCCAATGGGTGATCATGTGATACTATGTCCTGCCCATGGTGTAGGATCGGCATGCGGTGAATCAATGGATGAAAGAGATTCTTCTTCCTTGGGTTATGAAAAGATTACAAATAAGCATCTGCAATTTAGCACTAAGGAAGCATTCATTGAGGATTTTGCACGAATGAGAATCAAGCCAAGATATTTCGAGCGAATGGAAGAACTTAACGTAAATGGAGCTGATTTTGTTGGGAATGAAGTTGTGCTTAATGTGTTAACTGTTGATGAAGTTGCTGAAATGAAGGATGATATTATACTGCTAGATGCCAGAACGAAAGAAGGTTTCATTGGCGGACATATCCCTGGGTCCATTTACTTGCCAAAAGGAAACATTTCAGCTTTTCTAGGCTCAATTTTCATGCCGGAAGAGAAAATAGCATTTGCTATTGATGGGGAAGTGGGAGAGATGGAAGAGATCTATTGGTATTGCAGAAGAATGGGATTTGATAATATTGTCGGATACCTTCCGGATGCTATTGAAATGTGGCAGGAAAGTGTTCGTGAAGTTGAGCAACTTGCCACAATATCGGCAAAAGCATATAAGGAAATGTCGAAGAAGCATGACTTCATACTATTAGATATAAGAGATGACAACGAAGTGGAGAAAAAGGATCCAGACAAGAACAAAGTAAGCATTCCTTTGAAGAGTCTCTACGAGAGTCTACACAAATTGGACAAGAATAAGAAATTATACATTCTTTGTGGTTCAGGCAACAGAGCAACTACCGCTGCATCATACCTTGTAAGGTTGGGATACGATGTTGTTGTCATAACCGGCGGCATAGAGATGTACAGAAATTTTGTATAATATCATTTTGATTTACCTATTTTTACATGCATGGGAGAATAGCCATGAGTACTGAAATGATCATCGTATTTGTAATACTTTTTGCCGCAGTGATAATGTTCTCAATAGAAAAAATCAGGAATGATGTGGCATCGATAATTATAATGTTATCTTTGGCGTGGACAGGAGTCATTACTCTAGACCAGGCATTTTCAGGATTTTCATCAAATGCGGTGATGGCTATAATTGGTGTAATGATCATGGGTTACGGTATAGAAAAGACAGGAATAATGGATAGTTTAGCTCAGATAATTATGAAAAGGATTACAAATAAAGAAAACATAGTGATTGCCACTATTATGGGTGTAACAGGAATTATTTCTTCATTTTTACAGAACATCGGAGCAGTTGCATTATTTTTACCAGCCGTTAAGAAAATAGGCAATGAGTCAGGTATCAGTAATCAGAGACTTATCATGCCAATGGCTTTCTCAGGAATCATTGGAGGAACCATCACAATGGTTGCTTCAGGACCATTGATCATTCTCAATGATCTTCTTGCAGATGGCGGATATGACAGTTTTGGGATGTTCAGTGTGACGCCTATAGGTTTAAGTCTGCTTATTGCAGGTACGTTGTACTTCTCCTTCTTTTCAAAATTTGTTCTGCTTGGTGAAGAAGAAAGTCGCTCTTTAAAAGATGAACTTCTGGACATATACAATCTTCCACATAAAATCTATGAGGTGGATATTAATGGAGATAATGAACTGATTGGAAAGACCATTGACACACTTGAACAATGGAAAGATTCGGGAATTCATATTTTAGCAATTTCGGATTCTGGCAGTAAAATCTATATACCATGGCGAAAGACCACGTTCAAAGAAGGTCAGACGTTAGCAATATTTGGCGAAGAGGAACAAATCGAGAAATTCATTGTTGCGTATGATTTAAAGCTTAAAGACAAGCTATTCACTTTCAGAGAACTTGGTGATGATAAAGAAGCAGGATTTGCTGAAATTATTCTTCCACCAGAGTCGAGTTTGAAAGGTAAAACTATTGAAGAGATTGCACTAAGAAAAAATTATAAAATTGAACCTATCATATATATAAACAATGATGGAAAGAGATTGGACTTTATAGATTGGAAGATGGAGCCAGGACTTAAGGCCATTGTTTTTGGCAGATGGGAAGATCTTGCGAGTCTTAAGGAGTCAAAAGAATTTGTGGTCATCAGTCAACAAATCAAACCTGTCACAGAAAATTCGAGGGCTGACAAAAAAATACATGCCATGCTGATCTTGGCGATAAGTATTGTGTTGATATTACTAGGAGTTCCTCTACCCCTGAGTTTTCTTTCGGCAGCTGTTATGATGTTAGTTACCAAGGTGATTTATAAGGAAGAACTATATAAAGCAATAGATTGGAAGACTGTCTTTCTGCTAGCTGGTCTTATACCGCTGGGGATAGCTTTTGAAAAGACCGGAGCCGCAGAACTTGTGGCGATGACCATAATAAATGTGGTTGAATCATGGCATGTAATTTTTATTCTGCTTATCATTGGTTCGATAACAGCCTTCTTTTCATTGTTTATGTCAAATGTTGCAGCAACTGTATTGCTGGTACCACTGATACTGATCATGGGGAAGAGTTTTGAAATAGATCCAAGAAGCTTGGCATTGCTTGTTGCAGTAGCTGCTTCAAACGCGTTTATAATACCGACACATCAAGTAAATGCATATGTCATTGGAGCAGGCAATTATAAAAATTCCGACTTTATAAAAGCCGGAGGATTTATGAGTATTATATTTCTGTTGGTATCGACATTGATTGTTTATTTCTTCTATATTTAATAACCTTGTAAAGGAGGACGAAAATGGATTTCTTAATGCTTGAAAGATGGTCACCTTATACTCTGGGTGTTCTGATTGGACTTCTAAATATTGGAGCTTTACTGGTATCGAAAAAACCACTAGGAGCATCTACCAGTTTTATGAAGGTGGGTGGTATTATTTTGAGATTCTTCAATAAAGAAAAAGTCGAGAGTAATATGTATTACCAGAAAAACGAATTAGAACTTGACTGGGGTATTATGCTGGTATTTGGAATAATATTGGGAGCATTTTTATCAGCGCTGCTTTCAGGTAGCTTCACATTTACTGTTGTGCCAAATATGTGGGCTAGCGAAATTTCAAGCAGCGCTGTCCTAAGATTCATTGTTGCTTTTATAGGGGGAGTACTGCTTGGAATAGGGGCCCGATGGACCAATGGCTGTACCAGCGGACATGGTATTAGCGGTACAAGTCTTTTGTCAGTAATAAGTTGGGTGGCATCAATAGCGTTTTTCATTGGTGGAATTGCTGTTGCCATGCTTATATACGGAATATAGGAGTGATGGAAATGACAAAGAACAATAAAAAATTATTACAAGGTCTTGTGGTAGGCATATTATTTGGTTTCTTTCTTCAAAAAGGAGGTGTAACAAAATACGATGTCATCATGGGGCAATTGAGACTCACAGATTTTACAGTAATAAAAATAATCTTAACGGCAATCATAGTATCAATGCTTGGAGTGAGCTACTTTTATCCAAAGGGTATGGTTCCTGTAAAGACAAAGTCAGGATCCATAAAAAACGCGATCATTGGAGGGCTCCTGTTTGGAGTTGGCTTTGGACTTTTAGGTTACTGCCCAGGAACAATAGCCGGAGCTATTGGGAATGGAGCTGTTGATGCAATAACGGGTGGGTTCATTGGAATCGTCTTTGGAACGGTGATATTTGCAATGTTATACGAGAGACTAACGAAAAATGGGGTACTTACTGAAGATAAATTCAGTGAATACAGCCTTTTCCATAAAATATCCGGTAATCCTTTTAAGGTTACATTGCCCATAGCCGCAACTCTTGTTCTGGTGATGTACATATTAGAAAATATGGGAATCTAGATTTTTTTGGTTAAAAACTTTGCGTCTAGCTATAACAAAAGCCCTTCATTCGAGGGCTCTTTGTTTGAAACTGTTCAATCATAAATGTACATGAATTTATGATATCAGTCTATAGTATGCATTAGTGGTATAATGGTAAAGGATAATCGTCAATAAATGATTCTATCTTTTAACATAATGATTATATAAATCATAATGTGAATCTTAAGTGAT
>CAKMJZ010000052.1 GCA_927435855.1 uncultured Erysipelotrichaceae bacterium | reverse complement strand
ATGATTATGCTCTGGCACGTGTGATCGATGATTTTAAAAGTGCTTATGATCGCAATTATTCGAACAAACACCCATTAAAATCCCACGTTGACTTAACGTATTAAGCAAATTCGTTATCCCAGGATATGGTTGGCACTTGTTCGAATAATTGCGATCATAAGCACTTTTAAAATCATCGATCACACGTGCCAGAGCATAATCATCAGCACCCCTGGGCAACATCATCTTCACCAGATTTTCAATACCGTTACCAACAAAAAAACGGTATTTATCCAACGGATGCGACTCAAATCCATTTAAAGCCAATGCTTCATTAGCGCTATCCGCAATATCTTCTAAGGTATCAAGCAATGTACCATCCAAATCAAAAATGATTCCCCTAATCATCCAATTGCTCCGCCAGATATTCGTTCTTCATATCCACATATTCCTGAGCATTTGCCATAATCATGATAATCTCATGTTCTTTAAGTTCACGCTTTATCACAGCTGGCATTCCTAACACCATGGATCCCGAAGGGATTTTACTACGTGGCGAAACCAGCGCTCCTGCACCAATCAAACAAGCATCCTCAATTACGCACTCATCCAAAACGACGGACCGAGATCCCACCATCACACCATTACCGATCGTCGCGCTGTGCACATGCGCTAAATGACCGATGGTCACGTTATCACCAATCGATACCGAAACAAAATGCGAAGTATGAATCACCACATTATCCTGAATGTTCGAGCGATTACCAATAACAATCATATTGACATCCCCGCGAACCACAGCTCCTGGCCATATGGAACAATCATCACCGATGGTCACATCTCCGATGACCAATGCCATCGGATCGATATATACATTCTTCCCAATTCTGGGAGTTTTTCCTTTATGGGAACGAATCATTGTTTCAACCAAGCCTTACACTTAAAGCAATAGTCATACCGATCATCCATATCGGCACCACACTTTGGACACTTTGTAAGATGTGCTCCCGGCAAATTACTGACATTACCGTAATTAGTTGCTCTAGGAGCATCAGGCTTACCAATTATCGGTTTCTTTAATGTGCTTGTCCGCTTAGAAAAGTCGCGTTCGAAACGTGTATCTACCGGTTTTTTCGTTTTTACACTACCAGAAGTCTGTTGAGCTTTTCTGGCAGCTGCCAAAATTTGGACAACAATGAAGAAAAATACCACCGGAAATATAAATGGAATGAAATACATGCTCTGTGCCGAGCTTGAAAAAAAGAAGAACAATATCCCAATTAAGAATAAGACACCGATAAACGGATTCTTTTGTCTGTTCATACAATACCCTCCTTAGAGTTAATAACTAATCGTTTATTCGCCAATTAAGTCATGTACATATTTTATCACACAATAATAAAAAAAGCGGGTTTCCCCGCAAAATTTCAGTTTCCCTCCGACACACTGACATCAAAAGAATGATTATTTCTTAAGGGTAAGTAATAGTGAAGGTCCTTAAAGTTCATTAAATAAATTTGTAACGGCAATAATGAGTCAACAGAGCGAAAATGCATCGGAAAAAAGTGAGTCGGTTTGCATCGATCAACGAATTGTCTTGCACCTAAATCAAAGTCCGAACCCAAGCGGGCATCGACTGGAAACATGGCAATATCTATTGGATATTCAGTAATTTTCTCAACGATATCAAGAAAAGCCTTCTGAGCAAAATCAACTTCTTCACTTGTGGATTCGTCTTTCCAATGCCAATTATTTAAGTCGCCGGCATGAAATACATTCACATCGCCATCACTTACCAAGAAGCTAACACCTTCATCAGTACTGCCAAACACTTTAACAGAAATCTTGTCACAAACCAACATATCACCGGGACGCACTTTGAATACATTAAAAAACACATCTAAGTTAACATCATCGGACATGACAACGGTTTTTTTATAAGAGAACACCGAATGCGAAAAATGATCACTGTGATGATGGGTGATGAAGAAGCAGCACTGCTTGTTCGATTTCAGATATTTTGACGGCAATATTCCATTGACATAATCAAAAATCATGATGATCTTATCGGTTTCAACCGCATATCCGCTATGAGACAAATATTCGACTTTAACGTTCATACAACTCCCTCCCTTGCTATTTCATTTTATCATAATTCACACTAAAGAATCCTTATTTACTCATTCTCTTTCACTTCAACCAAAAATAAACGCTTTCTAAACTTTCCTTTAATCTGCGCCTTTTTAGCCTTAACAATAAGCAAATCCTCTTCTTTGATTCCATAAACAGCTAAAAGATGCTCCAGCACCTCATACACATCAGCCATCTCTTCAATGATTGCATCATTTTGAGCACTCAACAGCTCATTGACCTCTTCGATGAGTTTCTTCTTTAACTCAACTTGATACTCCTGCGTTTCTAAAGTTCGAATAATCGCAATTCGGCCATCTTTTTCAATAGTCTCCCCAATCCGGTCGCGAATCAGTTTATTATATTCTTTCATTTGCATCACCTGATTACATTTTATCAGAAATCCGTTATAATATCAGAAAAAGAGGTCTTATGGAACAACGACAACTGCTCATCGAGAAATACCATTACCAAGATGTTCAATTTATCAATAAGGGATGGTCTGTCGATCAAAAGTGGATTGGCATCAAAGACCAACAAAAACATTTGATTCGCATCAGCGATATAAGTATGCTTCATCGTCGGAAATGGGAATTTGAACAAATATCACGCCTATACCAACAAGGATGGCCGGTCAACCGACCACTTTTGTTCATCGAGGAAGAGGAAATCGTCATCGGTATTTACATATACATCGAAGCTGAAGATTTGGAAACTACGATTCACATACTTCCCGAATCTATGCAATATGACATGGGATATTTTGCGGGAGAAGCATTGTCGGCCATTCACTCACTACCCATTGAAACTAACTCAATCAATCAGTACGAGCGAATGAGTAATAAAATGCTCAAACACATCGACCTATATCAACAAAAAGGACTACATTTTCCAAACGACCATCTGGTCATTGATTACATCAAAAATAATCTTCACATACTAAGTGATCGACCATTGGTATTTCAACATGGCGATTATCACATCGGTAATATGTTGTTAGTTGAATATCAGAATGCGGCTATCATAGATTTTAATCGCTGCGATATTGGTGACCCCTATGAAGAATTTATCCGAGCTTATTATTTCAGTCGAAAACAAAGCACCCCTTTTGTTATTGGTCAGTTGGACGGTTATTTCAAATATGGGATTCCAAATGATTTCCATATATTAATGAAACTATATATGTGTCACAGCATGATCTCCGCGTTAACTTGGAGCACCCAGTTCTCGATTAGTCAGACAGAGACATTAAAACAATATGTGTTGATGGTGATGGACGACTATGATCAGCTTAACAAAGATATGCCCAAATGGCTAAGAATTGTAAAGAACGCCCAATAGCGTTCTTTACTTTTTTAATAAACTCAATACCCAAAGAAATACAACAGCTCCGACGGTGGATACAAGCAATTCCCCAATCCATCCGGAAGCATTTAAGTCCAATAAGTTAAACAGACTATCTCCGATGTAAGCTCCAAACAAGCCGATAATGATATTGCCAAGCAATCCATATCCGCGTCCTCGCAATATTTTCCCGGCAAGCAAGCCTGCGATAAATCCAGTAATGAGAAACATAATAACCTCCTTATTTTTATTTTAAAATAATTCTCAAAAATTGCAACTTATTCACTTTTAGGACGATATCGTATCAAAATGCTCATTAATATCAAAGCGACCAAAAACATTACACCCGCCATGACAAATGCCAGTTTTGCCCCAAAAGCATAAATGAGTCCTGCTAAGAGCGATCCGAAGATCATTCCTAGCGCTCGTATCGAACTGAACATCCCCATAAATGCTCCGGTTGAATCACTACGACTTTCCTTGCCTGCCAGCGCTTGAATTAGTACAGAGTAAATGCTATTGAGAGCGAAAAAGAGAATACTGATAGCAATAAACGTAAATGCCTGATCGCTCCACAATACCGCAAATCCAGTCATGGCCGTAAGTCCCATGATCCAAACCAAAGGTTTTTTCATCGTAGTCTTACGAATCAAATACATACAAATTGTCGAATTGACCAACAACGCCAAAATCCCGACACCGGCCTTAAGTATACCGTTATACGAAGGCGGAAAGCCAAATTGATCACGTATGTAATAGTTAAATGCCTGATCAAAAGCAGTAGAACCATATACAGAGAAGAATACGACCCCAAAAAATAGCCATACCCAAATGGATATTGATTTCGATGCGCTTTTAAATGCAGAAAACGGATTGGAAGCATCTAGGAGTTGCTTCATTTGCCAATGAGTACCATCTCCCGGATGGATTTCTTTCATTTTTAAAAACGTGACGGTACCACTAAATACTAACCCTACAATTTGAACCGTAAAAAGCAAAGGAATAGATACATTACCCAAAAAACCGCCAATCAAATATCCCAATGACCCGGCGATGGTAAATATCGTCGAGTGAATCGTCAGATTCTTCGCTCGATCTTCCAAAGACGAACCATCCATAACATAGGTCAGATGAGTAACATTTATACCGCCAATAAAAAAGCCGGCAATCCCACGGGCAACGAAAATCCCAATCTCCGTGGTAGCTTGCATAAAAAGAAACTGCCCAAAAGCATAGCCGATGCATGCTAGCATATACAGCTTTACACGGCCTTTATGATCCGAAAGTTTCCCCCAAAATGGCGAGAATAGGAAATTGGTAAAGGCCATCGCCGCAAATGCTGCCCCAAAGGTATAGTCGGGGAGGTTGAGGTTTTTGATAAGTGCCGGGGTGGCTGGGTGGGCCAGGTTCGCAAAAATCAGCTCCATCATCATAAAACTGAAAAACCAGATCAGCGAAGAACTTTTCTTGTTAAACATTCGATAATTCCCCTAAAAAGGCACATAAGCGTTGATAAACGATATCAAATGAGGCTAAACTCATTTTTTCATTGAACGTGTGAATCAATTCATGAATCGGTCCCATGGTGATAATATCTAACTCAGGAATTGCTCCTTTCCAAATGCCCAGCTCTAATCCGCCATGACTGGCCTCAAGTTTCAACTCTTGTCCGGTGTTTTTATAAAACCAATCCTGATACACGCTTCGTAGCGGACTGTTGGCTTCATAAGGATATCCGGGATAGCGACTGGTAAACTCCGTTTCTAACTCCAACAAATCTGCCAGTAATTGTACTCTGGTAATATTTTGATCTATCATATCGGAAATTGGTGAGCGGAAGGAAAATCCTGCAATCAACTCATCATCCATAACTTTAAGATATCCCAAGTTAGCGCTTAACAGAGGCAACCCTTGAATATCTAAACTCATCCATTGAACACCTTGGAAAAACAAGTAAGCAAACCGAATGAATCGGGTGGATGATGGACCATCAAATCCCATCGCAGACTTCATAGTTTTAAAAGTTATGTTAACATCAGGATCACTTTTCGTAAAAGGAGCAAGATTGCGTTGGATAATCAGATCTAGAACTCTAGGATTTAACATCGTTGAACAACCCAATATCAGCTCACCGGCGAAAGGAATAGCATTTTCTGACTTGCCGACTTGAATATCCACAATTCCAACAGAAACACCGGTTTCCTTCTCATATTCAAATGCCACACGCGCCAGTAATGCCGCCGCATTGGCGCGTTGCTTGGTAATGTCATTGCCTGAGTGACCGCCAATCGCACCTTCAATCGAAATCTGAAGAACGTGAGGATAAAGTGTATTCTTATCAGCTTTTAACTTCGCTTTTCCGCGAATACCACCACTGGAAGTAATGACCGTACGGGTTTCCCCACCAGAATCCAATCCGATGCAACGCTTACTTTTTAATAATGAAGTATCGAATGCGACCGCACCTAACAAACCGATTTCCTCAGCCGCAGTAAATAAGCATTCCAACGGTGGATGCTTGATTTGGCTGTTTTCCAGTAATGCAAGCATGTACGCTACCGCAAATCCATCGTCCGCACCTAAGGTCGTATGATTAGCTCTTAACCATCCGTCTTCCTCAATAAGTTCAATCGGATCCTTGGAAAAATCATGGTTACTGTCCGGTGCTTTCTCACATACCATATCGGTATGCCCTTGTAAAAGGACGCTACCTGAATTCTCTCCACCGTTTTGACCCAGTTTACGAACCAAGACATTATTCATATCATCACGTTCAAAAGATAGTTGGTGCTTATTTGCAAATTCAACTAAAAATTCTGCGATTGCTTTTTCATTCAGACTACCTCGGGGTATTTGGCTGATTTGCTCAAACCAGATTTTTGGATGGTTCATCATATCATCTTCCTTTAACTTATAACGACTATTATAGCACTTATTATGTAAAATACATCCCGAAGGATGTATTTAGTTAAAGACAAAATCGTTATCTTACCCTTTGTATTTCTCAATCAAACGCCAACCTTCCGATTCGCTGAAATATTCACTGATAACAGAGATCCAAGGCATGATGATTTCAGCACGTTTTTCCCTTCGGAACAACCGTTCGATATGTTCGACCAATAAGTCATAAACCATGTGCGGATAGGGATCGATCAGATAAGGATATAGCTGTGCGATGAAATACGGATTCTTACTCACATAGATAGCCATCTCTTCCCAACGCTTTTCTTCAGTCAGTAAATTTCGATATACCCAATCGGAAAAAGCACCCTGGTGAAACTCCCGAATCATATCATCCACGACCTCACGCCATACTCGACGATCGGTAATGCTGCGCAAATGCTCCAAAGCATAGCTTTCACCACAGTAATACATCCATCTCAGCGTTGATCGAAATCCCATGTCATCATCCAATTGTTGATAAGCTTCTAGCATCGGGCCAACCCAAACGACATCTTCATGCTTGGGCGACTTTCGGATTTTCTCACGACATAACTGAATGACCTTCAATGATTCATTTCGCTTCAAATAGGTTTCAATCAAATATTTCCGAATCAAATCCGACTCCAAATGTTCCAGTGCGTAATTTTCAATACCTTCTTCATTGGCATGCAATTTATAAGAAAACTCAATCTCAGCAAGTATCTTCGGATGCTCAATGCCCTCACTTACCGAAGCAATTACATGCAAGATGTCTTCCCTTAATAAATCATCCGATGCAAAAATGCAAAGTGCCTGAAGCCACAACCCCTTGACCTCATCTTTGATTTCCGGGTATAACTGCGTCCAAAGGAGTACATCCGATATCAGTCTTCGAGGATCGATCTGATAAGAAGATGAAATCGACTTAATCCACAAGGTTTGTTTTCTGAAGAAGTTCATTTGTTCCAAATCATTATTACTAGCCGTCCAGAAACTGACGATTTCATCCATCATATATTCCAAAACGACCAATGCTGGCTGATAACAATGATGATCAAACAGCCAGTGCATCTGTTCATTATAATATTCATAAGCTTCAAACAAAACATCGATATTTTCATTTTTAGAAGCAACTTCCAAAGCTTTGGCTAACTGCTCGATCACCACGGTATGCAATAAAGCCGGATCTTGTACGTTTGCATTGATGTTACTGTCCAAATGTAGGGTCGTACCTACTTCATAATCCTTACTTTGTCGTTGTGAAAGCATGATAAAACTCGCAGCCATATGCTTACAATGATGTACTCCACAGTCACACGTGTGTGAAAGAAGATGTCCGACATCATCGACAGCAATTTGAATGTTGTACGGTCTTGTTCCATCGACGACAATATCAAAAACATGAGGGTCATTAATCGGTCGTTGACGAACCAATCCCCATTCCATATAATCGACACCACGACGGAAAATATAGTCGTCAAATAAATGATGAGCAAATCGGATGTGCATACTCTCTCCTCCTTTAACCCAACAAACGTCTGTACCTTTATTATACTCAAGATGCGCTTATAGATAAACAAAAACAACGGACTTTCACATTCGAAGTTCTCTGAAATATGTTACAATGGAGTCGAACTTTAAATTGTTATCTTGTTTAGGAGGATACAAATATGAATACCAACGAATTTCGCGTTGAAAAGGATTCGCTTGGCGAAGTCCTGGTCCCAGTGAATGCTCTTTTCGGAGCTCAAAGCCAACGTGCAATTGAAAATTTTCCGATTACTAAACGTCCTATACATAAACAAATGATTCGTGCCGTTGGCATGATCAAAAAGGCGAGTGCTATAGCCAATCAAAAAGCTGAACTGCTCGATGGACGCCGTGCCCGCTATATCATAAAGGCTTGTGATGAAGTCATCGAAGGTAAACTAGACGAATGGTTCATCACCGATGCTATTCAAGGCGGTGCCGGTACTTCTGTAAATATGAACGCCAATGAAGTCATTGCCAATCGGGCAGCTCAATTAGCCCGCCGTCAAATCGGTGAATATGATTATATTCATCCCAATGATCACGTCAATTTCGGTCAGTCGACCAATGATGTTTACCCTTCCGCCGGTCGTTTGGCCAGTTTGTTTATGGTTAGAGCACTGCTTTATGAACTACAGCTTTTACAAGTATCTTTATTGAAAAAAAGCGAAGAATTTGAGAATGTGCTTAAGATGGGTCGAACTCATCTTCAAGATGCAATTCCGATTCAATTAGGACAGGAATTTCATGCTTTTGCGACTTCAATTACACGCGATATCAAACGTATTCGCGTTGCTTTTAATGACCTCAAAGCCGTCAACATGGGGGCAACGGCGGTAGGTACCGGATTGAATGCGGATGAGCGATATAAGAAAATCATCGTTAAAGAACTTAGTCATATCTGCGGAATCACGTTGACATCTGCCAAAGATTTGGTTGATTCTACCCGCAATGTCGATACGTTTGTATGGGCATCGAGCTCACTAAAAACGTTAGCTGTCAATCTTTCCAAGATGGCCAACGATTTGCGTCTGATGGCCTCCGGACCAAAAACCGGTTTTGGGGAAATCCGATTCCCAGAACGCCAGCCCGGTTCTTCGATCATGCCTGGAAAAATCAACCCGGTCATCGCCGAAGTAGTCAATCAAGTATGTTTTAATGTTTTCGGTAACGACCTTACCATATTAAAAGCGGCTGAGGCCGGACAATTAGAACTCAATGTCTTTGAGCCGGTATTGTTTTATAAGATATTTGAATCATTAGAAACGTTGACCAATGCCTGCTATACCTTACGCGTCAATGCCATCGATGGCATCGAGGCCAATGTGGAACGCTGTCAGGAATTGGTGGAAATTTCCATCGGAACAATTACAGCCGTAGCTCCGCATATCGGATATGCAACTGCCTCAAGACTGGCAAAACAAGCGTTGTTTGAAAATCGTAAACTTAAGGAGATTTTGATTGAGAGTAAATTGATTGATCCTGTCGAGTTGGAATTGATTCTGAATGCGAAAACCATGACTAAACCGGGAATTCCGGGTCGCAAGTTGTTGTTGAAGAAAAATAAAGAGCAAAGCGAGCGTGAAGATAATGAAAATCAAGAAGATTACAGCCGAGAAGATTAAAGATGCCATCAAGGATGCCTGCCTGTCGATTCAATATAGGTATAGTCCGAAGATGGAAGAAACTTTAAAGGAGTATATGGGTAAGGAGGAGTCCGGACTTGCCAAAAACATTCTGAAAATCCTTTTGGAAAACAGTGATGTGGCATCGGAGAATCGATTACCTATGTGTCAGGATACCGGAATGATCGTAGTACGTATGACCATCGGCCAAGAAGTACAGATCGTGGATGGTTCTTTAAAAGATGCGGTCAATCAAGGTGTACGCGAGGCGTATGATGTCGGTTACTTAAGAAAATCTATTATTTCCGATCCGATTTTCGATCGAAAAAACACCAAGGATAATACTCCCGCAATCCTATACACTGACATCGTTGATGGCGATGAAATTGTCATCGAAGTTGCGGCCAAGGGATTTGGTTCTGAAAATATGTCTGCCTTAAAGATGTGTAAACCTTCCGAAGGACTCAATGGTGTCCGCCAGTTTGTATTGGATACGGTGAAGAATGCCGGTCCCAATGCCTGCCCGCCGTTAATCGTCGGTGTTGGCGTTGGCGGTACCGTGGATTATGCGGCTGTAATTGCTAAGAAAGCGTTGTTTAGAGAGATCGGTGAAGAAAATCCGGACGAGCGTTATGCAAACTTAGAGAAAGAATTACTCTTAGAAATCAACGAACTAGGTATCGGTCCTCAGGGATTGGGTGGCAAAACAACGGCGTTGGCCGTGTTTATCGAACATTATCCTACCCATATCGCTTCCATGCCGGTAGTTGTCAATATCAATTGCCATATGGCCAGACATACGAAGGTGGTGCTGAAATGATTCAAATATCTACTCCACTTAAACAAGAAGAACTCAACCAATTACAAGCCGGTGATTTGGTCTTTATTTCGGGAACGGTTTATACAGCTCGAGATGCAGCGCATAAACGGATGATAGAAGATTTGAATAATAAAGGTTCCTTACCTTTCGATATTCGAAATCAGATATTGTATTATGTCGGTCCATCACCAACTCCACCAGGCCAAAACTTTGGCAGTGCCGGTCCTACGACAGCAGGCAGAATGGACGTTTACACACCGACATTACTCGATTTGGGACTTAAGATGATTATTGGCAAAGGCTATCGCAATGATACGGTTAAGCAATCACTATTAAAAAACCAGGCAGTTTACCTGGTGGCGATCGGTGGTGCCGGAGCAATGTTAGGCAAATGTGTTAAGAACAGTGAAATCATAGCTTATGAAGAACTAGGTCCTGAGGCGATTTATAAATTGGAAGTTGAGAACTTTCCGGTCATCGTCTGTTGGGACACTCAGGGCAACGACGCCTATATTCAATGAAAAGAAAGCCGAGAATTTCAATTCTCGACTTTTTTTTATTTGTTCTTATACTTCTTATCAATTTCGTCAATCAATTCTACTTTGGGTTTTGAACGACCTCCTGCAAACTCTGAGACCATCCAAGTATCCACAAGCTCTTTGGCTAGTGAATATCCGACAATCTCTGAGCCCATCGTCATGATGTGAGCATCATTGCTTTTTCTGGCTCGTTGAGCTGAGTAAACATCATGGCAACACGCAGCACGCACACCCGGAACTTTATTGGCAACGATCGACATTCCGATTCCGGTTCCGCAAATCAATATCGCTCTTTCAAATTTTCCTGCCGCTACTTCCTCAGCAACCGCAAGAGCAACATTGGGGTATAGTACTTCTTCCCCTTCTTTACATCCATAGTCAACGACTTGATGTCCTTGGCTTTCCAAGTGTTTCAACACGACCATTTTCAAATCATAAGCAAACTGATCACAACCAATGGCAATTTTCATATTACAAACCTTCCTTTTCGTTAACGTATTTCTCTACTAAATCAACAATAGCTATATAATTCTTGGCTTCTAAGGCAAATCTGCCGATAAACAAGCCATCGATATTTTCCTTACTGATGTAATCTTGGGCACTATCCAGTTTAACAGAACCTCCGTAAATGATACGTATTGCTTGTGCTATGTTATTCCCATATTCAGAAGCGATTACATTCCGTATGAAACGATGCATATCATTGACATAATCAGCATCCGCACCTTCAGATTGCCCAATCGCCCAAACCGGTTCATAAGCAAAGATGACTTTAGATACTTCCGCCATCTCTACACCTTCAAGCGTCCACAGAATTTGAGTTTTTATCCGAACTCTACCAACGCCATCTTCTTTTTCTGATTTGGTTTCCCCAATGCAAACCAGTGGAGTTAATCCTGCATCCAGACACAACTTTACCTTTTTATTGATCCAATGATCTGTTTCATTAAAATTCGCTCTGCGCTCAGCATGTCCTAGTTCTATGTAGGTACAGCCCAGATCAGCTAAAGTAGATGCCGGTACTTCTCCGGTATATGCTCCATAATCAACAAACGCCATATTTTGAGCACCCCAAGCAACATTACTATCACGCAGGATATTGGCCAAATGATCTATTAATGGAAAAGTAGGAATCAGAAACATATCAACATTTGAGACGTCTTTAACTCCAACTAAGATTTCTTTTGCTAATGTATCAACAGCTGATTTTGTATTAACATGCATCTTCCAACTGGAACCGACGATTCTTTTTCTCATAAAAATCCTCCTTAACAACAACATTATCATATCATAATTTCCAAGAACTTAAATATCACTGCCCTTTCGGGCAGTGATGTTATGCTAATTCTTTCTTAAGATTGTCGTAGAAAATATTCAAAATCATATATGAAGAAGCAGAACCCGGGTCCAAATGACCGATGGCTCTTTCACCAAGACGAACAGCTCTGCCCTTTTTAGCGATAAGCGGAATCGTCGAATCTCTACCTTTTTCAGCCACTTGCAAGCATTGCTCAAAAGCTGTCAAAGGCTCGGTTTCTGCCTCAACCGCTGCCAACAATGCATCAGTAAACGGTCGTAAGGTATCGACCATCGTCTTATCAGCGATTACCGCCTTACCACGACTTTCAATCAATTCAATACCGCTTTTAAACATTAGGGCCAACTCATCAAAAGTCACTTCTTCCTTATTATTGGCCGCTTCCCCAAACTTCATGAAGAAACCACCGTACAATGGTCCGGCCGCTCCACCGACTTTACCCAACAAAGTCATACCAACTTTCTTGAATAAAGAGGTCAAATTCTCATTCTCCCATTCAGGTAATTTCTTAGTTACTTCTCTAAACCCGATTGAAAGATTGATGCCGTGATCTCCATCACCAATAGGTGAATCCAATTGGGCAAGATAATCTCTTTCCCGCTCAGCCATGGCTGCCATATCAACGATGACTCTTGTGAAATAAGCTTTTCCTAATAACGTATTTTCGTACATGGTGTTTTTCTCCTCCACACGCTTTAATAATCAGGCCAATCCGCTAAATTTGAACAAAATACGGAGCGTTGGTCGGATAATCGATATACTTCTTCAATTCTGTATCAACTTTTAGTAATGTAACAGAAGATCCCGGCATATTCATTGTGGATGCATAGGATCCGATGAATGTCTTATGTACGCCGATACCTAATTCTTCAAGGATTTCAGCAACTTTACGATAAGCTACAAACAAGTCCATCAACGGTGTAGCACCTAAGCTGTTAACCAAAACGCAAACTTCATCGCCTTTAACCAATTTCAATTCAGGAACTAATACGTCCATGATTTCTTTAACAACCGAATCTGCAGGTTCAGTTTTGCCTCTACGCACCCCTGGCTCACCATGGATACCCATACCGATTTCCATGTCGCCCGAATCCATTTCAAACATTTCCTTACCTGTGGTCGGATGTTCGGCAGCACCTAAGGCCACACCCATCGTAGCGCAGTTAGCATTGGCTTTTTTAGCAGCAGCAACAACGCCGTCAAGATCTAATCTTTCCTCAGCAGCGGCAGCAGCAACTTTAAACACAAAGAAGTCCCCAGCGATTCCTCTTCTGCCTTCAACATCAGCCGAAGAAATAACATCGTCCGTAACTAATACGGTTTCAACACGGATTCCGTCTTCAGCAGCCATTTCAGCTCCGATATCGAAATTCATGACGTCGCCGGCATAGTTTCCATATAGATAAATACAGCCTTTACCCGCATCAACGGCCTTAACGGAATTATAGCAAGGTTCCGGTGATGGAGAGGTGTTGATATTTCCAATTACAGCAGCATCCGCAAAACCGTCTCCAACATATCCTAAGAACAACGGTTCATGTCCTGAACCACCGCCGACGATAACGCCGACTTTATCTGTCTTAGGGGCATTTTTACTGACAACGACGCGACCGTCGTGCTCTAGCAACTTTACTTGTTTTCCAAATGCTTTAACATAACCTTGTAACATTTCCTCTACTATTTCATACGGATCGTTAATTAGTCTTCTCATTAAATTTTCCTCCTTGTTTAATGTGACAACCGATTTAAAAAACACTGCAAAAAACTGACATTTTACAATATCCTTATTTCCAGTTCACCTCCATTCACAGAAAGTTATTCATGAATCTGGTTAATCCCAGAATTTCATTCTAATCCGGTAAATGCTCGAATATATGATTCTATGTTGTCGATTAGTTATCCTGATTCCTACTTTATTATTTTAACATATATGATAGCCTACTATCTATTTTCTCATAAATCTCTCATAAGATTTACACAAAATTTCGACAATATATATCAAAATCTGTCAATTGCTTTTTTAAACTTTCAAATTCTTACTTTCCAATCGATAATTTACATATTCCTTAAATACCGTATAGATTATGGACATCAATGGGATAAACAAAAGGATTCCCAAAACCCCAAACAACGTTCCGCCCAACGTGATTGCTAAAAGAATCCATATCGACGGCAGTCCGGAAGCTTTTCCGGCGACTTGAGGATAGATAAAATTATTCTCGATCTGGCCGATGACATTAAAGATTAGTAAAAACCACAAGGCCTTACCTGGGTCGACCATCAAAATTAACAAGAATCCAAAGACCATTCCAATCAATGCTCCAACCATCGGCACAAGCGCTGTTACTCCGATGAGAATACTGATAAGCATTACATAGGGATATCCAAGTAAATTTAACACGACAAAGAATATTGATCCCAAAATAACCGCTTCTACACATTGCCCGAATAGGAAATGGGAGAATATCCGATTAGAAAGTCTTCCTACATAAACGATTTTATTCGCGATTCTTTCACTGAAAAAAGCATTCACAACCTTATGCATCCCACGGATGACGTACTCTTTTTGTAACAGTGCATAAACCGAAAAGAAGAATCCGATGATCAAAGTGGTCAGTCCGCTGAGCACAGATGAAGCAAAGAAGAAAGAATTCTGAAGCCATTCGAACCAACTTCGCTCAAAGAAGTTCACAATCGTCCTCTCGATGTCCACCCAGTTAATATTCATCCCTAGGATCCAATCTTCAATCATGGCATTCTCACCGATGATTCCCTCAATCCAAGCACTCAAGTTCGTCCAATGTTCAGGTTTTTGAACTTCGATGACGATTACCCGAAGCGTATCGTACAATTGCGGGATAATATATGTCAAAATCATTGTCAACAGAACCGCAAATCCGGTCAACGTCAAAATATAGCTGATTGGCCGTTGAATCTTATGTGGTGCTTTTTTTAGCCATCCAGGTTTTTCAAATAAGAATCTCTCAATCCAAACCATGGGTCCATTGAATACAAAAGCAATCGCAAAGCCAACCATAAACGGTGTCAGGATTAAAAGAAAATTAAACCCGTAAGCCAATAGTTCTATAAAATTGAGACTGATAAATAGCATTAATGCCCCAAAACTTATCAACAGTATTATTTTTTTCATGTTCTCATCACTTAGACGCATATATCCACACTTTCTTAACGTAACCGTTGTTGGCCACTGGCCGTATAAATTTCAAACCATTCTTCATGGGTCAACGCAATATTCAATCCCGCAAGCGCATTCTTTAGTCTCTTCAATTTACTACTACCCGAAATCGGAATCGCTTTGACCGGATGATATAAATGCCAAGCAAATACGATTGACTCACTTTCGACACCATGTCGTTGAGCGATTTCATCAATCTTTTTGCGTGCTCTGACATTTTTCTCATCACCGGATGTAAACAACCGTCCACTGGCCAATGGCGACCAGATCATCGGTCGGACATCCATTTTCTGTAAATAGTCCATATTACCATTGTTGAAATGTTCAAAGCACGTTGGTGAACACTCGATTTGATTGGTCACAAGTTTATGTTTCATAAACGATTGCAATGCATCGAATTTCAAAGGATCAAAATTTGATACTCCTACAGCTTTAACCCAACCTGAATCCACCAGCTCATCCAAGGTTTTTCCAAGTTCTCTATGGTCGATCAGCGGATCTTCACGATGAATCAAAAAGACATCGAGGTAATCGCAGTTCATTTTTTTAATACTATCTTGACATGAGGCAACGACTTTGTGTTTACGCGTATCATAATGACTCATGGTATATGGCCGTTGATCACTAAACATATTGATACCTGTCTTAGTGACGATTTCAATTTGATCGCGCAATTGAGGAGCCACACGCAATACTTCACCAATTCGTTCTTCACCTAAGTAATTCCCATAAATCTCAGCCACATCAAAGGTCGTAACTCCCAGTGCGATGCATTGTTCAATGAACTCTATTGTTTCAGCGATTGTCCAATTCCAATCAGTCAGTCGCCAAAGCCCTTGAACGATTGGAGAAACCGACACATTTTCATTAAGTTTGATTTTTTCCATAGTCATCACCTTTTAATTATCATATCACAGTTTTTCATCTTGCGATTTTTGTTATAATAAATTCGGTGATTAAAAATGGAAATACAATCAAAAGAACAAGTGCGTCGATATTTACTTGCCTACCACGGATTACTGAATGAACCAATCTATAATGGAAAAGTCGGAATCACGGACTTTATATGTAAAGTGGGCTGTATTCAGTTTGATCCTATAGACATTTGTGGTCGAAATGCGGATCTGACGCTTCAATCAAGAGTTAAAAATTATGAAAAAAGATTACTCGAAGAATTACTCTACGAAGACAGAACGTTGATTGATTACTTCGATAAGAATCTGTCGATCATGCTTACCTCTGATTGGCCTCTGATGAGCCGTCGCAGAGAACAATATCGCAACGAAAGTCGTAGTAGTGAAGTCGTCGAACAACACGAGCAACTTATCATGGACTATTTGAGCCAACACGAATATGCGTGCAGTAAGGATATCAATCTGAAGGAAAGAGCGGATTGGTATTGGAGTGCGTCCAGTTGTGCTCGTGTTGTTTTAGAAACCTTGTACTTTCGCGGTGATTTGGTGATTCATCATAAAAAAGGCACAATCAAGTACTATGCTATACAAAGCAATGTTTTCAATGAAAATCTCTTCGATGAGTCATTAAGTGACGATGAGCATGATGATTTATTTCTGTTACGGCGAATTCAAGCCGTAGGAATATTGTGGGACAAGCCTTCGGATGCCTTATTGGGGATTATGGATTTTAAGGCGGAGCGGCGCAAGAATGCGTTTCAACGATTGCTCAATTCTCATGAAATTATACAGGTTCAAATAGAAGGACTCAATCAGACATTTGTAATTCCCAATACTTCCCATCTTCTTTTCCAAAATCCTCCCAAAGTCAAACAAGATCGCACTGAGTTCGTCGCTCCTTTAGACAACCTTCTTTGGGATCGCAAGCTGATATCCGCAATCTTCGATTTTGATTACAAATGGGAAATCTATGAACCACAACATCGTCGCAAATTCGGCTATTATGTTATTCCCGTACTTCAAAACGATCAATTTGTCGGTAGAATTGAGATAATCAATCAAAAGAAAACCAAAACCCTGTCTGTACAGCGGTTTTGGCAAGAAAAGCCTATAAATAGAGAATCGTTGTCGGAGTGTATCCAGCGATTTGCACAGTTCAATCAAGCCAAGCACATTGACTATGCGGATGGTTGGATTATTCCAATGTCGGGCGAATCATCCGAACCTCTTTAACCGGTGTTTTCATGACGACTTCCTTCGTGATTCCATCTTCCATAAATCCTTGAGCACGATAAAAGTCGATGGCGCGCTGATTGGTTGATAAGACCCACAATGATGCCTTGTTATATCCCAACAGTCGTAATTCCATCAATGCTACATTCATCAAAAGTTTACCCCAACCACGACCATGGTAAGATAACAATATATACATCCCCCAAATCTCCCCGGTATCTGATGTCATATCCGAATCACGGCTGATTCCATAACCGCAAAATCCGACGATTTGTCCCATGGTTTCAATGATCAAAGTATTCTCACAATTAATCGAAAGAAACATCTTCGTACTTTTCTCAATAGTACGCTCGTTGATGAAATCCTGGTTAATTTGTCCTCTATAGGTCTGTCGCCAACTTTGTACGTGAACGATTGCCATATCATGCGCATCGTCTATCGTCGCTTTTCGAATATTGAAGTTCATGATGCACCTCCATATATGCATTTTATCAAAAATTAACACAAAGTAACGAATTTTTAACTCAACGTTGATAATCCGACTTTCTAAACGTTTAAAATATGGTTAGAGGTATAACTATGGGAAAAATCCGCGTGTTGTTTGTTTGTGTGTACAATTCGTTTAGAAGTCAGATTGCGGAAACCTTTTTAAATCATGAGTATGGCGATTTGTTTGTGGCTGAGAGTGCCGGACTTATGACTAAGGAAATAAATCCTTTAGCTATTCATGTCATGTCTGAAATAGATTTGGATATCAGTAAGAACTCATCGGACAGTGTCTTTGATTTTTATAAACAGGGACGCCTTTATCACCATGTCATAACAGTATGTTCTAGAGAAGCGGAAGAGAAATGTCCGGTGTTTCCTGGAATTCAAAAGCGAATCAACTGGGATTTACCTGATCCAGAAGAATTCGAAGGTACCCCAGAGGAGAAACTGGAAAAGGCAAGGCAACTAAGAGATCAGATTCGCAATAGAGTTCGCGGCTTCGTTATTGAAGTCACACACTTGTCCAAATAAAAGTAATCCACTCGGATTACTTTTTTACTTCAGTACGGTTTTATATAAATCAATAAACTCATTGGCGATGATTTTAAATGCTTCGGCACTCATCAGCTGATCTTCCGCATGAGTCAATAATAAATTCATGACCACAGACTCACCACCAGCTTCTTGTTGAATCAGTTCGAAGTGCGCCTGATGACCTTCTAGAAAAAACTCATCACCCTCCAAAATCAACTGACCGGCACCTTTAAAATCTCCGGTCTTAGCCACTTGAATGGCCTCAATGTAATAACTGCGAGCCGTTCCTACGGCCGAAATGATTTGAAAACTGATTAATTCAGTAGGTTCCATCGTTCTCCTCCATCAGTTTTTTTGCCTGATCTAAAACTTTTCTACCATTCAATGTGCCATAGGATAACATATCAATCACATCGACTGGACAGCTCAACAGTCCCTGAACCTTGCGAAGCTCAAATTTGACTTGAGGACCGATCAGAACGACATCCGCATCCCTGCCATGAATTGCGGCTTGCGAAGTCGGAAATGCGTCAATGGTACATTCCAATCCTTCTGCACGGGCAGCCTCACGCATCCGATTGACCAATAAACTCGTTGACATTCCGGCGGAACATAGCAATACAATTTTCTTCACTAGACACACCCTTTCAAAAGAGAATCTCTTATTGAGCCTATTGTATCACATTGTAAGTCATCAACAATATTCATGCTCTAAAGAGATACTTCACTACTTAAAACTGAGAAGCAGACATTGTCCAAAACGGTTCCATCATAGACAACGGATGACATCCGCAACGTTCCTTCATAACGGAATCCGCACTTTTCAAATACGCGTCCGGACTGGCGGTTGAAGGGATAATGATATCCTGATATGATTTCGACATCCAATTCCGTAAATGCATAGCGCACGATTTCATTAACCGTTTCAGCGATGATGCTTTGTCCCCAAAACGCCGGATGTAATACAAAACCGACCATACGAGCTTTGACTTTCGGACGTTTGTCATCCAAATGCAAACCAATCGATCCGACTACTTTCTGAGAGTCTTTCATTTCGATAGCCCACACTTCATTACTCGCGATAAACATGGCGATGATGCGAGCACTTTCCTGAGTATTCTCATGCGGTTTCCAGCCGGCAGCCGGACCTACATTGGGCAGTTTGGCATATTCATACATATCCTCGACATCCGACAATCGCCAGGGACGCAAAGTACAACGCTTTGTTTCTATGATTTTCATGATTTACACCTCTTGATAAACATATCAAAAATAAAGCACAAAAACAAGAAAGCGATAGAAAAAGGAGGTCGAAACCTCCTAATAACTATCTTCCCTTTCGGTTTTGTTTGATTGTTTCAATGCGTTCCTTGACTTCTTGGCGAATGATCTCTTCATCTGTCAATTCCGTTCCTGGATTTTCCTCACGGTACTCTTGAACCATTTCCTGAGCACGTTGTTGAACCTTATTTACAGCTCTAAGCTTTAATAGTGCTTTCTTTTCTTCCAATGCTTCTTTGTCCGGACCATTGCCACGAATGTCTTTGACTTTAATCATAATGTCCTTGATTGACATTTCGTAAAGTTCATCACCGCCCAAGGTCGGATATTTCTCTTGAAGGCGTTGAACAAACAACACTTTACCCAAGGTTACACCCAATTCATTAGCTAACTCTTTTTGTTCGGCAACAGCTTCATGTCCGACGACATTAACTGCCATTTCACGTTTTTCAAGTCGATCTTGAATACGTTGACGAATCTTCTCGCTTTGTTTTTCGTCAACTTCATCGCGATTATAGGCCGTAACCATAGCAATTTCACCCTCAGCTAGCAAATCGATATAACCCATCTCCGTTGCTTCAGCAATAATTAATTCTACTGCTTCATCAACTTGTAAACCGATCAGTTCTAAGTTTACCAGTAAGGTTTCAGCATCTTCATTCAACGCTTCGACCTCAACGACTTTATCAAACGGATTGGTCGTCAATATGATACTCGGATTGATGTCCACTGTAACATAAGATGTGGAGGTGTTGACCCACTGCAATCCAGATACCAATAGAACCAAAGTCAAACCTAATGCCAACAGCCAACCGAAGTTAAAACTGCGACTACGATTACTTTCAGCGATTTCTGCAAGTACATCTTCCTTTACAAACGTCTTTCTTTCAAAGGTGCGTTTCAAATTACTCATAATTCCTCCTTTAACAAGTGCCTTAAGGCCTCGATACTTCGATAGTACTTCGTCTTTACGGAGTTTTCATTGCTATTCAGTGAAATTGCAATATCTTTAAACGTCATATCCAATCTGAATTTCGCCGTCATGATCATCTTGGCTGTTTCGTCTAGCTGAGAAACGGCCTGCCAAATCGTATCCACTGTCATCTGATCGAACATTGATGCAATTTCATCACGTTCATCCGCAATATTTTCTAAACCATCCCAGTCCCCATCACTTAACGAAATTGGTGCCTGGTGCTTGTTGCGATAATATCGCTTAATCTCATTCTTTGCCATTTCAAACAGATAAGCTTCAACAGAATCCACTTGATGATTATTTTTAACGATGTGCTTATAAAAGTTCATAAATACATTGGACACAATGTCCTCGGCATCACTGACTGTACGAACTTTAAACAATACAAATCGGCTTAATTCATCATAGGTTCTACGAAACAAATCTTCAAAACGGTCTTCTTTCGTAAAAGTCATTCAGTACCATCCTCACTATCAACGAGTCCTTATGGACGTAAAAAGTTTCAAAAAAGTAAAATAACTGCAAAATTGCAGTTATTGTATACCTACGCGAACGAAAATTTCATCGACATAAGCCAAATGGAAGTTCAAATCAAAGGCTTCACTGATTTCCGATGGTGTTATCAGTTCATCTTGTTCAAGTATTTTCCTGAAATCCGATGACTCTTGCCATGCTTTCATCGCCAACGGCTGTACACGGTCATACGCCACTTCACGCGTCCAACCATGCTTATCAATCAATAGTGTCATCACCCGCTGCGCAAATATCACACCATGGGTCAGATAAATATTGGAAAGCATGCGATCTTCAAACACAACCAAATTCGATAAAATACGGTTTGTGCGATCCAACATATAGTCCAATAGAATAGTCGCGTCCGGAAATATTATACGCTCTGCACTGCTATGAGAAATATCGCGCTCATGCCATAGTGGTATGTTTTCAAAAGAGCTGACCATATAGCCGCGAATGACCCGAGCACAACCCGCAATATTCTCCGAAGATATCGGATTGCGCTTGTGAGGCATCGCCGAAGATCCTTTTTGACCCTTCGTAAATCCCTCTTCAACTTCACGCACTTCCGTACGTTGTAAATGTCGTAACTCAACCCCGATTTTCTCTAAGGTCGAAGCTATCAAAGCCAATACCGATACATAATGCGCATGGCGATCTCTTTGCAATGTCTGAGTCGACATGTTTGATGATGTCAGTCCTAACTTCTCACACACAAAGTCCTGTAATTGCGGTGAAGTATGAGCAAACGTCCCAACCGCTCCGCTGATCTTACCGACCTCAATTTCCTTACTTACCTGTTGAAAACGTTCAATCTGACGGTTGATCTCATCAAACCACAACGCAAACTTCAACCCAAAACTACTGATATCCGCATGCACACCGTGAGTACGACCGATACATGGGGTATGCTTATATTGTATTGCCCGATTTCTCAACGTTTCTTTCAAAATTAACAGATCCTCAAGAATAATCGCATTCACCTTCTTAAACACGACTCCCAATGCCGTATCCACCACATCTGTACTCGTCAGACCATAGTGAATCCAACGCGCTTCCTCACCCAATGACTCACTGAGCGAACGCGTAAAAGCAACGACATCATGACGTGTCTCTAATTCAATTTGACTAATCCTGTCAGTATCGAATGTTGCTTGGTGAAGCAGTTTCTGCTCCTTATCACTAATCACTCCTTGACTGTGATAATAATCAACCACCGCCAACTCCACATCCAACCAAGCAAAAAAGCGCTGCTCATCTGACCAAAGTTTTGCCATTTGAGGCCGTGAATACCGTTGAATCATAACTTATCTCCATTCCAACGACCAATGTCCGAGCGATAGAACAATCCCGGCGCATCGATCCGTGCAATTTCTTTATATACGGTTTCCCGAACTTTTTCAAGTGTTTCCGCCAAATCCATCACAAAAAGTACGCGACCCCCCTTATTTACCCAACCGTCATCCCAATCGGTGCCCATGTGACACACATCGACACCTAAATTATCCAAGTTTTTTATCAAAGTATTCTTCATGTAGTTCTGAGGATATCCCTTTGAGGCCATTACCACACCCAACGCAAAGCGCGAATCAAAGGTCAGCTCAACATCCTTGCCATCCATCACATCAAAGACAACTTGATCTAATGGTGTAAGTAATCGCGCCAACAATACCTCGGCCTCCGGATCACCAAATCTCACGTTGAACTCAATGGTCTTAACGCCATCTTTGGTGACCATACATCCGCCATAAAGCATTCCGGTAAATGGTATGCCCTGATCGACCATAGCCCTTGCCATGGGAATCATGATATTGTTCATAGCTTCTTGAACCCACTCATCCTTGATAGAGGGTACAGGTGAAAACGCCCCCATTCCCCCGGTATTCAATCCTTCATCGTTATCATGCGCTCGCTTGTAATCTCGGGCGATGTCCAAGGGAAAAACCTTTTCCCCACAAACAAAAGCCATTAGTGAGAACTCTTCACCTTCCAAAAATTCCTCAATAACCAAAGGACCATATGAAACATCTTGATATATATCCTGTACCGCAGCGACTGCGGTTTCATCATCCATCGCCACCGTCACACCTTTACCAGCCATCAGACCATCCGCTTTGATGACAATGGGCGAAGGATGTGAAGATAGATAATTTAGTGCCTCAACCTTCGAATAAACCGTCATATGCTTCGCAGTAGGAATATTGT
>CAKMJZ010000051.1 GCA_927435855.1 uncultured Erysipelotrichaceae bacterium | reverse complement strand
AATGCCAATAATATCAATATTGGCAAAATCCTCCGAGCATATTTCTTGTCCATACTATTTTCCTACCTTGCTAGTATTTTCGTTAATAGTGCGAATAAACACGCCAAATACAAATCCGATTCCAGGAGAGGTCGCAGTCAGTAGCATTAAAGGTGAACGCAAATCCGGTAAGTTAATAATGCGATTCATAATGACGGCACTTGGATAATTCGACAAAATGTAAATCAACCAAGTCGATTGAGAAAAACCATTAGTACTCAACAAATAGGATACAGCCCACAACACTGACAATGTCAACGTAAAGATTACAGCCGCATAGATCGCAGCTTTTAATAAGTGCCTCTTATTCTCTTTAGCAATAACGAAAAGAAAACCGGCAATGGCATACAATGGTATCGCCGTCGCGACACTGGCTATGATTACACCAATTACTTTATTGATTTCATAATGTGAAAAAAACGGGTGATTTACGCCGAATACAAGGGCAAACCCAATTGTAATTATCACATGAATCGCAGCCAACGCGAAATAACTATTCAGTAATTGTTTCTTCATCGTGCTTCACCCCTCTGCTTTTAATGATACTTGTTTTGCGATTATTCCTCAACCGTTTATCGGTTATTTAGTATAAAGTTTGCAATTTTATCAAATGCCGGCAAGGATATCTTAATGTCGGTAGCCAAAGAAGTACGAACATAGCGATCCATTAAAGAGCCAAATACTTCCCCGGGTATAACTGCAACTTTCTCTGTATGCAATAATTTTCTAGCGAAGGTCCATGAATCCATAGAACATTGCGAAATATCAACAAGCAGATAAAAAGCTCCCTGTGGCTTAACAAATGGAATTCCTCTTTTAGTAAGCAACTCACTCACTTGAATCATATTATTCTCATATTGCTTCAACATGTCTGTAACATCGGTAGACAAGGCCGCAATCGCAGCCTGTTGGACAAATGGCGGAACTCCCGAAGTGCCGTATGACTGAACCTTAGCAATCTCAGTAGCTACCGGCTGATCGGCCATAACATACCCGATACGCCAGCCTGTCATCGCATAAGGCTTTGAAAAGCTTTGTATATAGATAATATTTTTGCGAATCGACTTGCGACGAACTAAAAAATCTGTCTCTTCAAAAATCAGTTGATTATATACATCATCACATAGCACATATAAATCATGTTCTTTGACTACGTTCTCCAAGATATCATTGGATTGACGACTCAAACTTATCCCACTGGGATTGTTGGGCGAGTTAACAATGATTGCTTTTGTTTTCGGTGTGATGACACTTCTCAGTTTTTCTTCATTTATTTGAAAATCATCTTCACTGATATCAATCAAAACGGGGACAGCATCCGCAAACTCAACGATAGGTTTATAGATAGTGAATGCAGGTAACAGGATGATGACTTCATCATTTGGTTGGCAAATGGTGTTGATTGCTGTAAAAAGACCACCGGTCGCACCTTGTGTGATAATGACCTCACTGGGCACATAATCCAAGTCCTGTGTTTTCTTCTCAAACTCACAGCAAGCTTTACGTAAGGACAAAAGTCCTTGAGCAAAGGGATAGTGCGTATCATTGGCAATCAATGCATCAATCGCTGCTTGCTTGATGGGTAGAGGTGTGTCAAACATGGGTTCACCAATAGTCAAGCGAACAACTCCTTCGACTTGGTTGGCTTCATCACTAAAACGGCGGATACCGCTCAAATCCATATTAAGTAGAATTTCGTTAAGAACATGCTTCATAGATAAACCCCCTTGGATATTTAATGTTTATTATAAACTAAAAAAGGAATCAAGACTATTCTTCTTTGATTCCTTTTCGATTTTTCATATCTTCAAACGAATAAATGCATCCGCAATACGTCTGACGATACATATTATGGATTTTTGAGAGCTGAACTGATCGGTCCATTCCCTTATTTTTTTTAAAGTTACTATAGAGATACTTCACATCTGAAAACTGGGGTTGAAGCCGCTCGGCAATTTTATTAATAACTACCGAATCTTTTTGACGACTGATCGTCATAACGGTTGTCATATAGTCAAAATTATGGGCAGCCGCGTATTTAAATGCTTCTTGCATCCGCATCGAGTAACACATTTTGCACCGCTGCTGGCCTTCCCTGTCGTCTTTATGCGATGCCAATACTTTATTGAAAGTATCATCCTCATACGTTGGCAAGATAAGCTCGATTTTTACATCGTTTTCCTTTTCAAAGTACTCGACATAACGCTTCAGTTCTTCAAAGCGGCGAACATACTCTTCATACGGATAAATGTTGTGATTATTAAAATACAGGGTCAATTGAAAATATGGAGACAAGTGTTCGATAGGAAAACTATTGCATGGTCCACAACACGAATGCATAAGTAATCGTGGTTTAAATGGTAACTGTTTAACTTTCTCTAGTTCAGCTTCGCCCATCAAATAGTAACCCATTGCGTCCATAATCAGTCTCCCTTCGTCAACAACATACTATCACCAAAAGAGAAAAAACGATAGCGATGATTGATAGCTTCTTGATAGGCATCGAGAATAAGTTGGCGATTACAAAAAGCACTGATCATCATCAGAAGCGTCGATTTAGGTAAATGAAAATTAGTAATCAGTGCATCCACAGCCATGAAAGTATACCCCGGATATATAAAAATCTCAGTGTTGCCTTCGCACTCCCTAAATTGTCCATATAATGTCATAATCGTCTCAACAGTACGAGCGGAAGTTGTTCCGACACATATGATGCGATGATTGTTTTCCTTAGCTTTATTCAGAATATCTGCTGTTTCTTGTGACATCCAATAGGACTCTTCGTGCATTTTGTGCTCCAAGATATCCTCTTTATCTACGGGTTTAAATGTTCCTAAGCCGACATGTAATGTAACATCTACAATCTTTACACCCATATCCTCGATTTGACTGATAAGTGATTGAGTGAAATGTAGCCCCGCCGTCGGAGCTGCCGCACTTCCATCAATTTTGGCGTAAACGGTTTGATACCGATCAGGATCGTCTAGCTTAGCTTTAATATATGGTGGTAAAGGTACTTCGCCTAGTTTTTGTAAGACTTCAAGGAAAATCCCTTCATAGTGCATCCTGAATTTGCGCAATCCCTGATCTTGAACCTCAATACACTCCGCAATCAATTCTCCATTTCCAAAACTTACCATGCTCCCCAGTTTCACGACCTTAGCATTTCCGACCAGACATTTACATACATCTTCCTTAATCTCCAAAATTAGCAACTCAACATGTGCGTTTGTCTCAAGTTTTGTCCCAAACAATCTTGCCGGTATAACTTTGGTATTGTTTCTGACTAGCACATCCGTAGAACGAAGGTATTTGGTGATATCCGAAAAATGCTCATGCTTAAAGGTGCCGGTCGTCGTATTGACAACTAACAAACGTGACTCACTGCGATTTTCAATTGGCGTTTGAGCGATGAGTTCTTGAGGTAAATTAAAATCAAAATCGGATAGTTTCATTAGAATCCCTTTGCATTCGGTTTATCGAGATGATGCTTCTTAAAATATTCATTCTTAAAGTCCAAGAAGCGATCTTCAAGAATCGCTCTTCGGGCTTGTTCTGTTAAGTTGATCAGATAACGTAAATTATGAATCGATAATAATCGCTGACCTAGCCCTTCGTTGCACTTATTCAGATGCTTGAGATAAGCCCGTGTGTAATTTTTACATGTTATGCAATCACACTCTGGATCAAGCGGTGTGAAATCCCGCTCGTATTTTTGATTACGAATATTGATGCGGCCTTGTGAAGACATCGCGGTTCCATGACGAGCAATTCGTGTTGGCAATACGCAGTCAAACATGTCGACTCCACGTAATACTCCCTCAAGGATTGCATCGACTGAACCGACTCCCATCAAGTAACGAGGTTTTTTTAGAGGTAGATATTTGATACTATAATCAATCATTTTATACATGATCTCTTTGGTTTCACCAACAGAAGTACCACCGATCGAATACCCGGGAAAGTCCATTTCGACCAGTGCTTTTGCACTCATCTCACGCAGATCTTCAAATTCTCCGCCTTGAACGATTCCAAACAATGCTTGGTCATCCGATCGCTGATGCGCATCTTTTCCACGTTTAGCCCAACGCAAAGTGCGCTCTACGGAGTTTTTCATATAATCATACGTACTTGGAAATGGCGGGCACTCGTCAAAACTCATGATTATATCCGCACCTAAGTCGTTTTGTATCTGAATCGATTTCTCTGGTGTTAAAAACAACGTGTCCCCATTAAGATGATTCTTAAAGGTTACACCCTCTTCATTGATTTTTCTTGTATCACTAAGCGAAAACACCTGATAACCGCCACTGTCAGTAAGAATCGGTCGCTCAACATTCATAAATTTATGTAAACCACCGGCTTCTTTGACAATATCCGCACCCGGACGTAACCACAGATGGTAAGTATTGGATAAAATGATCCCTGCGTGTATCGCGGTCAATTCCTCAGGTGATACAAATTTCACAGTTGCCAAAGTCCCTACGGGCATAAACATCGGTGTCAAAACCGAACCATGAGGCGTGTGTAAAATTCCGGTGCGGGCACCGGACTGTTTACAAGTATGCGTAATTTCAAATCTAAATTTTTCCATGTTCATCACGTACCATATTCTACCATAATTTTGTACTTGTAACACCCCTTTTGTTTGTTTATAATGTACAAGTCAGGAGAAGTGATTATGAATAACACGTTATTGGGCTTATTGTTTATCGTCATACATTTTGGGTTGGTATTATTTGCTTATCGGCAGTTCGGCAAGACTGGGCTAATGGTTTGGATTGCAATCAGTACCATCCTTGCAAATATTCAAGTTTTGAAAGGTATCGAAATTATCGGTCTTCAGGCAACGTTAGGAAACACATTGTATGGATCGATTTTCTTTGCGACCGATATTCTTAGTGAGAAATACGGAAAAAAGGATGCAGCTCGCTCTGTTTATCTAGGATTTTTCAGTGCAATCACATTATTGATTACTATGCAAATGGCACTGGCTTTTGTTCCGCTTCAAGACGATTTCGCTCTAGCAGTACAAGATGCCTTTGCTTTGATTTTCGGATTCTCCGGCAGAATCGTCTTTGCGAGTTTAACTGCCTATTTCATCAGTCAATTGCTTGATGTCACGATTTACAGCAAGATACGACAATGGCTACCCTCCGATCGTTGGCTGTGGGTTCGCAATAACGGATCAACAATGATCTCACAAGCCGTTGATACTTTGATATTTGTATCTATTGCTTTTTGGGGAATGTCTTACGATTTAATGCAAATTATGTTATCGACGTATATTCTAAAGTTTGTGATTGCCGCATTGGATACACCCTTTCTGTATCTGGCAAAACGAATCGAACCGAAATCAAATTAAAACCGTCCTGCGACGGTTATTTTTTTGTGGTTAATACTTGATTGGCAAAATCTACACCGAACTGACGACATAACGTCAACTTTTCTTCATTAGGATTGAATTTCACGGCTAGACCTTCCATGACCTTGATTCGTAACTGTTTTAGTCGTTCGATGATGTGTGGCACACCTTCTCCACTCCATCCATAAGAACCAAATGCTGAGGCATGTTTGTCCTTAACGAGGACTGGATTTAAAAATGCGGTGATGTCCCAAATCGGTTTCAAAGCCTCACTTAAAATCGTTGGTGTTCCCAATAAGAACCCATCGGAATAGAGAATTTCACTTACGACTTTTTGAACGTCTTCTTTAACCATATCAAACATTTTTACGTCAAAATCGCCCGTAGCCTCAATTCCTTCTTTAATAGCTATTGCCATTTTTTCCGTGTATCCGTAAGCACTGACATAAGGTATAACGATCGTTGTTTTCGTATTTGGATTATCATCCTTCGCCCACTCTCGATAGAGTTCAATGGCTTCAGGAATATTTTCATCTATACACGGACCATGTCCGGTCAAAATAAGTTGAATATCCAGACCATCCAGCTTATTCATAGCTCTTAAAACAAACGGCTTAAATGGTGCCATAATGTCATGAAAATAATCTTTAATCGCCTTTTTGTGATCTTCTTTTTCTTTTAACTTAGAAACCAACACTTCATCAAAACTAAAATGGGATCCAAAAGAATCACACGAGAACAGTACCCTCTCTTCCTCTACATAGGTATACATTGCATCCGGCCAGTGCAGATTCGGAGCCATTAAAAATCTTAACGTCTTGTTTCCAAGCGAGACCGTTTCGTTTTCTTTAGCCATTATTCCATTAAACGGAATATTTATAATGTCTTGTAAATACTTGATTGCCGGTGGAGATCCGTAAACTTTGATGTTTGGATTCTTCTCAATCAGATACTGCAATGATCCGGAATGGTCCGGCTCAGCATGGTGAACAATGACATAATCAATTTCATCTATCGGTGTCACCGTCGTAAGTTTTTCGATGAAACTATCTAAGAATTTGTGTTTAGCCGTGTCGATGACTGCTGTTTTTTCGCTGCCTTTAAGTACGTACGAGTTGTAGGTCGTACCAAACTCAGTATACATAATGATATCAAAAACGCGAATCTTCGGATCAAGTGCACCAATCCACGTAATATCATCGGTAATCTTAAGTGTTTTCATACGTCACCTCTTTTAAACCTTTTCAACCTAATCATATACCTCATGTCAAAAAGGTGCAAATGCTTTATGTGTCGGACTTTTTCGAAGTCATGCGGTATAGTGCTGCTGTTGTGATGGCAGTGATTGGCATAGCAAATAAAATTCCTAAACTACCGGCAATCGCCTGCATGATTTCTGAGGCTATATACTCTGAATTCGCTAGTAAATTTATGGGTCTGGCATAGATGATCAGAAGCAAAATAAACGGAAGAGCGCTTCCGATGTAAGCCAATATCAACGTATTTGACATCGTTCCCATGATATCCCGACCGATATTTAATCCCGATTTGATAACTTCTTTTGGTGTAATATTTGGTGAGTTGATGATAATTTCTTCCAAAGCAGAAGCTATCGACATCGATACATCCATAACCGCCCCTAAAGCACCAATGACTACCGCGATGAACATAATACCGCGCAAATCGATTGGAATTTCATCCTTCAATAAAATCAAGTGAATATATTCATCCGAGAGTACCCCGGACATTTTCATGATTTCCATCCAGACATAAGCAATCAACGCAGCTGTAGCAATCCCTCCGAAACACCCCAAGGTTGCCGCAACCATTTTCTTGCTTATTCCTGAAAGCAATATAAATGTTAGTAGTGTTACGTAAAGTACGATACCTAATGTGAGAACATATATATTCACGTTGGCTAATATGGCTGGTATTAAGATAAAGAAAATAGCATACATCGTGAATCCAAGGGAGACGATTGAACTAAATCCCTTCATTCTTCCGAATAGTATGATTAAAACCACAAACAAACCGGCTAGTAGCCAAAGTGAGCTTTCTCTTTGATAACTAACCAATACCCATTCTACGTTACTGCCAAAATCGATTCGATACAATATGATGGCATCTCCGACTTCTACAGGATATAGTTCTTCTAGTGTTTGCAAAGTAAACTGTTGATTAACGGTAATTTCTCTGTGTTGATACTGACCTTTGGATATCGTTGCTTTGAATATGACTTCTCTTACAATACCGAAATCATCCTCATCGACATACGGCTGATCTGAAATGACGGCCGTTATTTTGGCACTATGAAACTGAGAAGAATCGTATTGAGGATTTTCAATCGTTGGCATTTGTGAAGCATAGTAGGAGGACCCTAGATAGCTGATTAAAAGCGATACCAGAATAGTAACTATGTATATAATAGCGTTTTTTATATTGATATTTTTCATATAATGTTCTCTTTCTATTCTTCAGATGCTATTTTCTCACATCGGTATCGATCAGTTATTTCAAATCTGTTACCCTTAAATTTAATGACATTATCAACCTGAAGTACTTTCAACTCTCTGGATAAAGAAGGTCGAGACACATGGAGATAAGATGCCATCTGATCTCTATTTAAGGATACTTCAAAAGTACTAAGTCCTGCTTTTTCAGATTCATGTAGTAAATAATGGCATATTTTAGACTTAATGCTCTTTATCGTCAAGATTTCTACTTTCCTATGAAGCAAGAATGCTTTTTGAGCTATAAGTTTCGTAACATTTAAGAGCAAAATGTGTTGTACATCCTTGATTGAATCAATGACTAATGTGATCTGAGACGGCTCGATAAATAGCACCTGTGTTGACGCAGCCGCTGTAATTGAGGTTGGATATGACTCAGAAGGAATGAACATCAGCACTTCCGCAAAAGTATCCATTTCATTTAACCAAGTAATGACATTGGATGTCCCGTACGATGTATCTTGGTGTACAGTCGCTTTCCCTTTTATGATCAACCCGATTTTATGAAAATGTTCGCTCCTGCTGACAATGACCTCATCTTTTTCATATTGATGAATCATTGGTGGATAAATGTCAAAAAACTGTTGACACTGCTTTTCACTAATTGAGAGAAACAGCGAACTTTGTCGAATTTTGTCGTAAAACTCTTTCATACAATCACCACTACTATAATATATTGATTTGACTGCTTAAGCAAATAAAAAGATGTTACCATCTTTTTGTCAGTTGCGTTGTATTTGATACTGTGGGTGTTTGCCGGAATATGTAAACTCACTTCCTTCAAGTAACCCTTGAATCCAAGCATCCCTTATTGCGTAAAAGTCGCTTACATCTGCGTGCTGACTTTTCCACGATGTCTGATGCATACACTGACTTACTTCCCAGGATAAATGATTTTCGTCGTGAGCGATAACTTGATTCGCTTTATCGCAAGGCATCCCTTCAGTAAGTGCATCTGTAATTGTTCGATATACATACGAAGGTTTAAGCCATACTGGCTGAAGTAAATCACGATGTTTTTTACCTAATTGAAAGAAAAAATCCTTTAAGTCCTCATAAATTGACGGATTATCCTTAACTTGTTTGACGATCCAAGCGAGTTTTTGATCGGTAAGTATCAGATGTTTCTCTAACCACTGATGTATATTCTCATAATCAATGATATCCTCTAGATTACCTTTTGGAAACGGAAAAAATTCTTCAATATGTTTCTTGATTTGAATCACTTGGGCTTCATCAGAAAGTTGTTTTACAATTTCATCACTGAACTGGTTCTGTAATTTGATTTTATTAAACATCCAAACATGGATTTCAGCAAATTTCTCAGCCATTAGTTACCACCTTTAATTGATCTATCAAATCTTCTACGTCATATCCGTGCACATAACAAGCTTCTTCAAGTGTCTCATCTTGTGCCGATGGGCAACCGAAACATGCCATTTCAAAATGCATAAGTAAACTTACTGTCTGCGGATATTGGGTGATCAGCTGTCTGATCGTTAAATCCTTAGTTATCATATATTTCACCTTCCAACCTAATTATACGTTAAAAATTATAAAATCATGTATCCTGAGATACAAAAAGCATAGCCGATGGCTATGCTTTCATGTTTGGTGGTTGAATTGGAGGTGGATAGTTGCTGGCTCGTGATGGCTCGATAATCAGTTTTCCACTGCGAACGAGTTTCACGAAAATCGAAGCTAATTTTGGATCGAATTGTTTACCGGCATATCGCTCGATTTCATCAACAGCGTAATCTACACTTAAATAACTCTTATAATGTCGATCGGAAGTAATAGCATCAAAGGCATCAGCAATAGCAATGCATCGAGCCGCAAACGGAATATTCTCTCCAGAAATTTTTCTTGGATATCCGGTTCCATCCCATCGTTCGTGATGACCGATAACAGCCGGAATAACATGTGAGAATGAAGGCAGATATTTGATAATCGTGATTGACATATCCACGTGCTTCTTCATCGTATCATATTCTTCATCTGTAAGTTTGGTATACTTCGTCAAAATATTCTCAGGAATTCCAATTTTACCGATATCGTGAAGTAATGATGCCTGGCGAATCAGTTCCACTTCATCCTTTGCTGCTCCCGCCTCTTCTGCAATAGCGACCGCGTAACGGGCTACACGTTGAGAGTGACCGAATGTATAATGATCTTTAGCATCGATAGCGGCTGTAAGAGCATAAATCGTTGCCATATTCATTTCTTCATCCCCGTTGTGACGGGCATCATGCTGTTCAGGGTTATAAATCAGTGACTGGTTCTTTCCATTGGTCTTCGCTGCATGAAGTGCAAGATTAGCCTTTGCAACGATATCTTTTTCGTCAAAAGCAAGTGTTGGCGCAACGCAAATACCAGCCGAAATCGTTACGAACCGGTTGGCATCCTCATTTTGTGCCATTGATTGATTGGTTATGCGCAATCTGATCTTCTCAGATAATTCATAAGCACCTTTGGAGTCGACATATGGCAAAATAATGGCAAATGTGTCTTCACCAAAGCGGCAGATAACACCTTGTGAACCGCATACAAACTTAATCGCATCCGCAATTTTAATTAATGCGTGGTCTCCGGCGTAGTGTCCGTATAAGTCATTGAATACGCTGAACATATCAATATTTAATATAATAAGTGATACTGTCTGGTTTCGCAGGTTCGTCGTATGTTTAGCAATCTGTTCCATAAAGTAACGTCTGTTATATACATTGGTTAAACCATCCATGACTGCTTCACGCTTGGTTTTTTCGTACATACTGGCATTGGAAATAGTAATTGCAGCAGTCGCACATAGCGTTGCAACGTGATTTAATTCGGTCTCAGCCAAACGAGTCGTACTGTCTTTGGAAGATATCAATAAAATACCGGTCAAAGCTCCATTATATTTAAGCGGTATGGCAGCTTCAAATCGCATCAAAATCAATTCTTGTCGTTCATTATCCCACATGGTTTTAAAGAAAGGATGCACATCGACATATTGCTCATAAATGATATCATCAAATTGTTTAAACCATCGTACAAACGGATGTGACTTTTGAATATTAAATGACAATTTATCTAGTTTTTTGATGGAAGCATAATAGTCATAATCTTCAGTTTCGTCGTTTTTCAAGAATAAAAATGCTCGATCATTATTGGTGATTTCATGTACGACTTTCAACAGCTCTTCTGTTATATTCTCTAAGTTTAAGTTATTGGATACTGTCATTGTAAATAGTTTGATCATATTGTTGTGTTGGTTTTCAACTTTATAAAAGTAGTTTTCAACCAAACGCTGAACTATGTTGAACAGAGGCAAAAACATAAGGATGGAAACGAGTGTTGAAACTAGGATTTGACCCTCACGACTCATTCCACTCATGAAGTTACCAAAAGTACTCATGATTTGATTAACAATAAATACGGTGATCGTTACCAATAATGTTAACAAACCGGTAAACACTACGGCGCGGGTAATGACAAACTTGAGTTCGATGACCCGTGTTTTATAAATAGCATACATCATGAAGAAAGATGTTACGATACCAAAGGCAAAATCAACCGGATATTTTCCGATCGCAGGTAACAAGTTGATCGCAAATCCGACATAAAGAATGAACAAACCGGTAAGAATCGGTTTTAATCGATTGGATGACTTATTACCATAGCGAATAGCCTTACGCATCATCAACATACATACACTTAACAATATGAATATTGTTCCGAAAGCAAAGTAAGCGGGTATTCCTAATGAGTACTGCAACTCGTATGTTGTTGTTCCATTAATTATAACCGGTACCATTGCTGCTTCAGTGATCAGGTAACCCATTCCATTCAAAATATTCATCGTTAAAATAACAAGCGTCCAGAATGCAATCGCTGTTTTCTTAATTTGACCGGTGAAATTACTAATAAATATATAAGCAAAATATGGGACGAGGGTAATAGATGAAACCATCATGCGATTCCAGAACAAAACCCCTGGTTGCAACTGTAATTTCATAAGCAATGAAGTAGCAGCCCAGGCTGTCATGGATAAAACAAACATCATAAAGGATCGGATATGACTATCCTTTTTCGATAAAACGAGGATTAAGAATAAGACGAGGTTAATACCTAATGCAAGGGATGGTATACCCCAATAAATAATGTCACGGATTAACAATAGGGTTCACCCCCTTTGTTGGTGGTGGCAATTTTCAGAATTTCTGTTACGTCAAAATAGTTTGGATTGACTTTAAACAGCGTGTGCTTGATGGTGCGTCGGTATCGTTCGATACTTCCATATGGCAAAATGTGAACTTGAAGCGGATCTATACCTAGCATCTTCTTCAAATTCTTGTAATCCTCATCAATGTAGCGGAAATAGATTTCTAGTTGATCACGAATAAGGTCGACATTGTCCATACCGAATCCGGACTTGTGATCCAACTCAACATACATATCCACGTATGGACGTTCAAGACTGTCATAACGTTTTACGGCAAACCAGTCATGAATATCAAGTTTCGAAAGTTTTATGACTTCACTGATGGTGCCTTCGGTGATGCGGGTAAATCCTGCAAGATCGATGACCGGTGCAATTCGATCGACATATTTAAAGTGTGGCAACATTATGCCATCTTGTTCACGGGTTAGAGATTCACATTTGAATACATCACCCAGGCGGTAACGTGCAAATGCACCACCTTTTAAAGTAGTGATAACAATTTCATAATACTCATCAGCTTTTAATTCATTAACTAAGTAAGTTTTAGGTTTATGTTTTGGATTCTCAAGATTCTTATAGAATTCGCTCATCGGAATGAACTCATAGAAGCAGACGTTTGGGAATAGAATCAATCCGCTCTTAGTCCAAGATTCAGCTGCAATACAAGTTGCTTCTGTACCACCAAAAATCTCCAGAGGTTTGACCCCCCAGTAGTATTCAATCTTCTTTTTGAAATGACTCGAATCGGTTCCGGCACAAATGAAGCCTTTTAAATCAAATACATCCTTAGGTAACATCGGTTGTTTCGACATTTTGCTTCTGAATTTCGCTCTTATCAATTTGTTTAACATCGGAAGTCTAAAGGAAAGCAAATCAAGTTTTCCACCGGATTTAGATCCATCGGAAAAACTTTCGCTCATTCTGACAATAACACTGCTAAGTCCGTAAAAGAGATCAATACCACGTTGCATGCCTTGTTTGAACCCCGCTTTATTGCGCTCGCCAAAACCCATTTTGTTGCCTTCTTCGATGGATGGCATGAAATTCACGGAGTATTCTCCTTGAATGGTATACGGCAACAAGCCTGTCAAATATGGTAACGGAGCCATTCCGTTCAAGAAATTCATGTTAGGTTTTAAGTTGAATTTGCCTTTTTCGGTACTGGTAGCAAGAATAAAGCATGTTAAGGCAATATCACGATGATGGTTAATCATTGTTTTAGTATAAGGTGCCACTTTGATGGGGGACTTGCCGCCTTCCCATGTGGTTTGGATCCAAACGAGTGGATCGGATGGCAATATATCTTTATTTTTAGGAAGCAGCATATCAGCATAATCTTCATATGAGGTCAACGGTACGATTCGACGGAATTCGTCTACAGTATGCGGGACCTTGCCACCCATAATTTTTTTACCTAATTCGCACTTAGCGTACATATCAATCTGTTCCATTAATAAGCGGTTTTGTATCTCCATGAAGTCATCAATTGAAAAGTCTAAAAACCCGCAGTATTTCTGCCAGATTTCATCATATCTCTTTTCCTTTAACAACTGATCCATGTTCATAGTTTGCCCCTATTTCCAATGGTCTGGATAAACCGTGTGAAACTTTTTCTTGTGAAGATTAAAAATGGTGTAGATTTTTGATAATCTGTGTACCCTGGTAACGTTTTTGGAAAGAAGTATTTATCTTGTACCCAAACGTGGATGATGTCCATCCCCGTCCACAATAAACAAGCAATCAATACGATCCATTTACCGCTGGCAGCAAATGCAAACAGATACATAAAGAAGAAACCCCATACGCCCGGATGACGACACAATGCATACACGCCTGTATCTATCAATTGGTTTCCATTACCTTTAATGTATGTTTTTTTAAATGGAAGAGCACCAAACAGTGCATATAGCATAAAAAGCGCACTAACACCCGCAAGACTATAGAAGACTGCGGAAAGTACGGTAGGAACAAGGAAACCGGCAGATGACGAAAAAATCACTTGCCATGAAGAATATGCCAAAACAATCACGCCGATAGCAAAGAAACTGTTAAGCCATTGTACTTTTGCTTCTATTTTATTGTAATCAAAAATATAAAGCAAAACAAATGCAAGACAGCCGATGATCAAGTCGCTCATATTCTTTCCCTTTACGTTATACGAGTAAATTATAATCGAATTGTCATGACATAACAATAACGTGAACTTGCATAATGACACATTTCTTGACAAAACAGAATTAAGTGCACACAACTGAAGCTTTTTTTTGCCTTTTCTGGAGTATTTAGTGCATTTTTGATATGATTGTCTTGCGAGGTAAGAAAATGAATGACAAATACATAAACTTGTTTGAAGCATTTTTAAAATGTGATGACCCAAATGAAATTCGTGATTTTTTAGAAGATGTGTGCACTTATAATGAAATTGATGCAATGGCAGATCGTTTTTGGGTAGCTACTTTACTTTCGCAAGGCAACACTTACGAACAGATTGAAAGAGTAACAACCATCAGCAGCGCTACTATTTCCAGAGTCAATCGTTGTTTGATCAAAGGCAGTGGCGGATATCGAAAGATTCTGGCAAAAACTAGCGTTAAATAGTTATTTTACTCAAGATCGGAATATTTCTATTTAATATATCAACTACGAAATGTAAAAAATGATGTTTTTGTGAAAGTTTTGTGAAAATGTTTGTGTAAGAGTTGAATAATTTTTCAATGATTGATATAATTGCGCTACCAACTAGAGTTGGCAAGTTAAATATTTCGAATCAATTTATAGTTATGTCAATTAACGAAGCATCTTTCTTCCCTCCTTGTTTCGATATCCTTGGGTGGACCTTACCGACATTTAACGCACTATAAATTGATATTAAAATTGTTCACCTTTAAACGAAAAGAAAGAAGTGCATTGGCACTTTTTTCATTGGTTTGTTATATAATAAAGAAGGTGAAATTATGATAGCAAAAGAACTCGTCATTTGGTATAGACAAAATAAAAGAGAACTACCCTTTCGGTTGACTAAGGACCCTTACTCTGTTTGGGTGAGCGAAATCATGGCACAACAGACTCGAATTGACACGATGCTCCCTTATTATGAGCGTTGGATGAAGCAGTTCCCTGACATCCGTACATGTGCAGAATCTGATGAAAATGCAATTTTGAAAGCTTGGGAAGGATTGGGTTATTATCGTCGCGTAAAAATGCTTTGGTCTGGAGCTAAAATGATCATGAGTGATTTTGACGGGGTCTTTCCCAGTGAGTATATCGATATAAAGAAGATCCCTGGAATCGGAGATTACACCGCAGCTGCGATTTCATCAATTGCCTTCGATCAACCGGTCGCGGCTGTTGACGGAAATGTCCTGCGAGTAATAAGCCGCGTTTTGATGATGGATCGTGACATTGCCAAAGATACGACCAAAAAGTATGTCGCAGAGTTATTGAACGAGTGGATGGTCGGGTCGGACCCTTCGGATTTTACCCAGGGTTTGATGGAGCTTGGGGCATTGATATGCAAAGTTTCGACACCTGATTGCACTCAGTGTCCAATAAAACAACACTGTCTTTCTTATAATTTGGGTACACAAAGTGAGTATCCGTTAAAAAGCACTACAAAAAAGCCCGTTTTAGAATCATATATTGTTCATATCATTATAGATGAAGATAGATTATTGATATCCAGCGATTGGTCCGATGGATTGATGGAAGGATATATACGCCTCCCTCAAGTTTGCAGTGATAGTCTGTTCTTTGATATTGAGGAATCTCTATTTTCTTATAAACATGTGTTTAGTCACAAAATCTGGAATCTTTCCGTAGTAAAATCAAGAGTCCATAAGAATGCAAAGTTACCAAATTATTGGAGATGGATATCTTTAACTGAAGTCGATTCACAACCATGGATATCCGCTCACCGCAAAATCCTAGTTAAATTCCTTAAAAGGAGCGATTTGTCATCGCTCTAGAAATCAAAATTATCAGGATCCGATCCTGTTCTCGCATTTTTATTCAATTGATTAATGGCTTCGATATCATCTAGACTCAAACTAAAGTCGAATATATCGAAGTTTTCTTTTATGCGCTCTGATGTGACACTTTTAGGGATGACAATTACACCGGTATCAATATTCCATCGAATTACGATTTGAACAACTGTTTTTCCATATTTCTTGGATAGTGTCTGAAGCAGTTCAATATCTGCGATTTTACCCCTCATCAACGGGCTCCAAGACTCCATTGCGACTCCTTGCGTCTCGAGAAAGGTTTTTAGAGGTTTCTGGGTTAGTCTTGGTGTATATTCTACTTGATTGATCATCGGTTTGATTTTTGCTGTTTTCATTAAGTCTTCAAAATGATGCTGGTGAAAATTAGACACACCAATAGCACGAATCCTACCCTGTTGATATAGTTCTTCAAAGGCTTTCCAAGTTTCACTGTTTAGCGGCTTTGGCCAATGAATTAGAAATAGGTCTATATAGTTGGTTTGAAGTCGCTGGCAACTTTGTTCAAATGCATCTAATGCTTTTTGATATCCTTGGTCATCATTCCAACATTTGGTTGTCAGAAAGATTTCTTCACGAGCCACATGACTCTCTTTAATTCCTTTGCCAACACCTATTTCATTACGATAAATTGCCGCTGTATCGATGTGACGATAACCTGCGTTTATTGCGTTCTTTACAGCTTTAGCTGTTTGATCATTGGGTATTTTAAAAGTGCCGAATCCAATCATCGGTATTTCTACCCCATTACTTAGTTTTTTGTAAATCATAATTTGTTCGTATATTCCAATTAAGGACTATACTACTCCCTTCTTTTCTACTAAAGAAAATATCATTCTTCACTGTCGAATTCAAAAAAAGACAAAGTGTGATGGGTACACCTTGTCAATTGCTTCATCATCTTGTGAACCGGCTAAGGTGTTCACGTGTTTTGGGAGGTAAGCAACCATTGGTAGATTGGTTGATAATTTAGATGATTGAAGTGTTAGTAATATCTAACTATTAGGATTATAGCATTTGATTAAATTGTTTACAAAGAATATGCATTCAGATAATTTTGTTTTTAATCTCTTTGTTTTGGTAAAAGGCAATAATATTAGAAGTGATTAAATCAACTCTTCGTTGGTCGATCTTGTCAGATATAAATGAGCTGTGTGGCGAGATGATCACCTTTGGGTGAACCCAGAGTTCACTTGTCGCTGGTAAAGGTTCTATAGACATAACATCTAAAGCCACTCCCATAAATTTCCCTTGTTTTAAGGAGGCAATCAAATCTTCCTCTTTGATCAAAGTACCTCTGCCAATATTTATCAGTATTGAGTCTTGCTTTAGGTCCTTTAGGAAATTCGCGTTTACCAAACCTGAGGTTTCTTCATTATTCGGTAACGAGAATATCAATATATCATAATCCATCGATTTCTTTTTTCCCTGTTCCATATTGTAACACTCGCGAAAATGTGTTATGTCTCGGCCATTACTGTTGACGCCATCGACGATGACATCAAAAGCGTTAAGTCGCTTAGCAATCTCCTGGCCAATTGAACCGGTTCCGAATATTAAAGCCTTTCGATCTGGCAGTTCAATCATATTATAATTTTTCTTCCAAATAACTTGTGTTTGGTTTTGATAGTAATACTTGCTTTGTTTTATGATTTCTAAGAGTTTAGCGATGACCCATTCTGCTATCGGGATACTATACACTCCCGATGCATTAGCTAACGTGATGTTTCTGTTTTTTAGCTGTTGCAAGGGAACTCTGTCATACCCGGCACTTGGTAGTTGTATCAGTTTCAAATTTGGAAAGGATGTGAGATCTATGAGATTAGGCGTCAGTGTGCCAACGATAACTTCGATTTCATCAATAGGTATGTCAGTTGGGTTTTTAGTAGAGTAATT
>CAKMJZ010000050.1 GCA_927435855.1 uncultured Erysipelotrichaceae bacterium | reverse complement strand
TCGATATGTCTTAATGCCTGTTAATATCATACTATACCGAATACTTCTAAATATCAAATAATCGAGGGATATATTGTTGGATTAAAAAGGAACATTCTATGAGAATGTTCCTTTAAGTTAATATTTGAATATTATTGAAATCGGGATTCGACTGTGATTGGGGATTTTTACCTAGTATCTGACTCATCATCCATGTCCATGATGGTCTTTAGTGCATCACAGACGATTTGAATGGTCTCTTCCATATTTCTAAAAGACATAATCGAAGCAGCTCTTGCTCCTTTAATTGAAGCAACAACAAACAGAGCAGCAGATTCCATTTCGGAACATACTACATTTGAACGTTCCCAAGCTTTCCAACGGGATACCAATCGATCTTCGTTGGGCATATTGAATGGTTCATGTTGACCATAATAAGAGTCTTTTGTTTGAGCAATACCTTCAATATAATTCTTTCCGTTCTTTTTGACGGCTTTTGCCAATGCATCGACTAAATGTCTATCAGCAACAGCCGGATACTCTATAGGAACATAATGTATCGTTGTACCTTCATCTCGCACTGCAGCTGTGCAAATCACACCATCCAGATCTTTGGATTTAGATGCTTCATTCACTCGACCGGCTGTACCTATACGAATGAAAGTATCTGCTCCAGCACGAATAAGTTCTTCGATGGCTATAGCAGCGGAAGGACAACCCATGCCCGTTGAAGTTACTGCAACACGTTTTCCATGCAATGTTCCAATCCAAGTTTTATGTTCACGTTTATGAGCGATCAATTGCGGATTTTCAAAGAATGAGGCTATTAGATCAGTTCTAAATGGGTCGCCAGGCAATAAGACATATCGACCGACTTCCCCGGGAAGTACATCGATATGATGCATTTTTTTCGGTTGATTGTTAGTCATTATCAGTTTCCTTTCCAAAGTAGAGTTTCATGAAGTGTTTTCAAATAACGATCTTTATCAATTCTTTCAACGACTCGACAGTTTTTAGGTAGTTTAGAATGGCGTCGAATATCGACGATCGTTCTGCCAAACATTGCATTATTGGTTAGTTCTACTTCAACATTAAACATCTCTGATTGCGCACTATCAGGCTCAATGACCGCAAAAATCGCTGCCGCATCATGGATGACCATTCCCGGTGAGCCTAAAGTGTTTTGAATATTTTTATAATGACGTAACATACCACGAATTTCTGGAAGTATCTCTTCTTTTTTGTCGAGCATAACGTCATGTTCTTCTTCGGTCATTCTCGTAGTTTCAGTAGCGTTTAAACCAATCATCGTCAATGGTATTCCAGAGTTTAATACCACTTGCATAGCATGAGGATCTGACACAACATTTGCTTCACTGAATGGTCGTTCATTTCCGATGGTCGTAGTTCCTGCCATCATGATAATCTCTTTTACATATTGATTTAAATCTTCATATTTAAACAAAGCAATAGCTACATTAGTTAGTGGCCCTAGTGTAACAATCGTAAGCTCTCCGTTGAATTTCTTGGCTTCACGATAAATTACATCCCATGCATATTCATTAGTTTCAACACTCACAGGCTGTTTGAAATCTACATTTCCCATACCGTTTTTACCATGGAAATCTCCGAAATTCTTGTTTGGCAAAAACAAACCTTTTGATGCTCCTTTGTGAACAACTGTACTTAAGTTAAAAAAATCGTTCAATATAAGGGCGTTTTTCGTTGTTACTTCTACAGAGTTATTACCAAACACCGTAGTTAATCCTACGATGTTGAGTTTATCGCTGGCAAATGCCATAAGTAAAGCTATCGTATCATCTATGCCTGGATCAAAATCTATCAGGATATTTTTTCTCATTTTATTACCTCAATTCTTAAGTTCTTGCTCTAGTTTATGGCAAGAATCAATGATTAGTTTTAAAAATTTGAGTCGGTCGACATTCATATAGAAAATTCCATTATCTTCACCTAGTCGACGCTCTTTAGCACGAAGGTCAACAACACATGCACCTCTTGTTTTTGTGCCTTCAATATCTACATCTATATATGATTCGTGTCCGGTAAACATATGGGGATCGATCAAGCTTGCAACCGCGCAAGAGTCATGCATAGGACAGCCTTCTAACTTTCGCTCATTTACATAGCAAATAGAATAGAAGTCTAGCAGATCCGCGACAAACTGAAAAATCGGACCCTTTTCTTCTCGGAATAAATGAAATTCGTCCTGACGAATCAAAGCTTTGTGAGTCACATCTAAACCGAAAAAGTGAACAGGTATTTTCGAATCTGTTACAACCTTCGCAGCTTCAGGGTCATTCCATACGTTAAACTCTGCCAACTGCGAACGATTACCTTCGTAAACTCCACCACCCATAACATGGATCTTTTCGATTTTCTTATGTAAATGAGGATAGGCCAGCAAGAACGTACCAATATTAGTAAATGGTCCCACCGCAACTAAGACAAATGGATCCACACTTTTTTCTACTTGTTCAGCAATGAACTCAACTACATTCATGTCTAGTGGTTGAGCACTAGGCTCGGGTAAGACAGGGCCATCCATACCACTTTTACCATGCACATCTTCAGCTACACGCAATTTGCTCATCATTGGATTACTTCTTCCTCTGACAACCGGTACATCCGTTTTTCCTACAAGCTCCAATATCTTAAGCGCATTAGCTGTTGTTTTTTCGACAGTTTGATTTCCTCCAACCGTTGTAATTCCTTTAAGATCAAATTTGTCACTAGCCAATGCAATTAACAATGCAATCGCATCATCGTGTCCAGGATCACAATCAATTATTAAGGGTATTTTTTTCATATAGATTCTCCTTTAATTTCTTTTAGCTTCTTAACTTTTTCTTTACTGTCCTTATTGGTCGTGCCTACAAACATTAAACCGATGATCGTTACGACATAGGGTAACATCTGCATGAACTCTGCCGGAATTCGTAATGTTTGAAAAACATTTGAAATGGCATCCGCTGAACCAAAAAACAGAGCTGCAACTAATGTGTATATCGGAACACCTCCACCTAGGTTTTGTGCTGCAATTCCAATGAATCCACGTCCACTAACCATATCTCTTGTAAAGAATGGAAGATATCCCATAGACATATACATACCGCCAAATGAAGCGATTACCCCGCCAATAATCAGAGCGATTACTTTTGTTCGAACTACTTTAATCCCAACAGATTCGGCTGCGTGTGGATTTTCACCTACTGAACGAATTCTAAGTCCTAGAGTCGTCTTGTAGATCAGAATGTAAACAGCTAATACAGTTAACAGACTAATATATGTTAATGCGTTATGTCCTGAAAAAATCTGTCCTATAAGGGGTATATCTTCAATAAACGGAATATTTACAACCGGAAATCTCAAACTTCTTAGTGAAGATGTTGTTCCTTTATTGCCCGTCAATACAAACATAACAAATACTGTACCACCACTACCTAAAATATTTAGCGCTAACCCTGTAAGAACCGGATGCGATTTTAATACGAGCACAAAATATGCAAATATGACGGCTATCATAACTCCAGACAGAACACCTACAATAATACCAATATATAAATTTTGAGTATAAGCGCTCCCTATTACTCCACCCAAAGCGGCAAATAGCATCATTGCTTCAAAAGCTATACACATTATTCCGCTTTTTCTGACAACTAAAGCAGCCATCGCGGCAAAGACCAATGGGGTAGAAACGCGTAGAATCGTATAAATAAACTGAGGTGATAAAATGTTGGCAATAATATTTTCCATATTACACCTCCTCCGCAACTAATGCTTCTTTAGATCTCTTCACTATTGTCTTATGTTTCCAACCTTCTAAAAATCTTTCTGCAGCTACAAATACAATGATGACTGCTTGAATTATGAGTATTAACTCAATAGGAACATCTGAAGTTCTTGACATAATGTCTGCACCTGTGCGGATATATGCTAAGAAAAATGTGGCTAAGGGGATCAATTTCGGATTATAACCTGCCAAAATGGCAACGAGTATACCATCAAAGCCATGTCCAGATAGTCGTTGATACTGAAAGCGATTATAGATGCCTAATTGCTCGATTGCACCACCCATTCCTGCAATTGCACCGCCGAGGAGTTGGGATAGCAGAATATAGTAAGCAACTTTGACTCCTGAGTATTTTGCGAAGTTTGGGTTTTTTCCGATGATTCGAATACTGTAACCCCATTTGCTTTTCATCAAGAATAAATAGCCGATGACTAAAACGAAGATTGCTATAAACAGGCCGAAATGAATGCGAGTCACTGGGAATAGTTTTGGTAATAAGGATGACTGGGGATATTCCAATGATGCCAAAAATCCGGCTTGAGGGTCAATAATCAAATAATTGATTACATACAAACCTAAGAACAGACAAATGTAATTGAGCATCAATGATGATACGACCGGCAGAGCGTTAAATTTCAGAAATAGCAGTGCTGGAATAACACCTACAATAGCTCCTACAAGTCCTCCAGCAGCAATTGCTGCGATTGGATGAATGCCCATGGGTAGCAAAATACTGACTGCTACATAAGCTGCTGCAACTCCTCCTAGAAAGAATGCTCCTTCACTCGATAAATTTACCTGACCAGCGGAGAACATAATGCTTACTCCAACACCAGTAAACAATAGCGGTATCATGAGTTCAATAACATTCCCCATTCTTCGAGCTGTTGTCAACGGTCCAATCAGAAAATCAAACATGGTTTGAAATGGATCACTGGTTGTAAATAGAATTATCAGAAGAGCAAGTACTAAAGCACTGGAAATAGCTACAAAAATTCGAATTAGTTTAAATTGCTTTTCAAGATTATTCATAGTGCATCACCTTTCCAATCTCTTGAGGTGTTTGAATTTTCAGTCCTAGCATATACTCTCCTAATTCTTCTTCACTAACATGAATTTGATTATCTAAATAGGCAACAACTTCTCCTTCGCACATCACAATAATACTGTCACTAACCTCGATAATCTCGGTTAAGTCGGCTGAGATAAGTAAAACTGCAGCACCTTCATCTCGCAATTCGACCAGTTTATTTCGAATGAACTCACTAGAGCCGACATCGATACCTCTTGTCGGCTGATTGGCTATAACAAAGTCCGATTTCAATGAGAACTCGCGAGCAACTACAACCTTCTGCATATTTCCTCCAGACAACGTTTTCATCAGAGCATCTTTGCTATCACATTTTACGTTGTACTGTTCAATCAACTGATTAACATGCTGTTTAATGTAACTGTTATTAAATAACCAAAATTTATTGAACTCTGATTTATAAAAGCGATCAGAAATTAAATTCTCTTCAATTGTGGCATCCGAAACGGTGCCAAATGTCATTCGGTCTTCAGAGATATGAGAAATATTCTTCTCTCTTAATTCACGGATGGACTTATTCACTACACTTGTGCCATTATAGATGATTTCACCTAATTGAAAGTTCTCAAGACCTGATATCAAGTTTGACATCTCTCTTTGCCCATTACCCTCTATTCCGGCAATTCCTAATATTTCGCCTTTTCTGACAGTGAACGAAACATTTTTGACGACATGCTTTCCGTGCTGATCAACATAATGCAAGTTTTTGACTTCAAGTAGTTTTTCTTTTGGTTTAGCTTCGTCTTTATCAATTGTCAACATGACATCCCTGCCCACCATCATTCTAGAAATCTGCTTCTCAGTAAGATTCTTAACATCGTCAATTCCAGTCACTCTGCCATCTCGCAATATCGTAACTCGATCACACAATGCTTTCACTTCATTGAGTTTGTGTGAGATAAAGATGATCGTATATCCGTTTTTTCTCAATTCTCTTAATTGAACAAATAACTCCTCTGTTTCTTGGGGAGTCAATACTGCGGTTGGCTCATCAAGAATCAGTATATCCACGCCTCTTAAAAGAATTTTGAGAATTTCTACTCTTTGTTTGAACCCAACCGGAAGATCTGCTATCTTCGCTAGCGGATCAATTGGCAGTTTATATTTCCTAGAAATTTCTTGTGTCAGCTTTACAGCCTGATTGAAATCGAAGAAACCTCTTTTCTTGGGTTCTATTCCTAAAACCATGTTTTCTGCAACAGTTAATGAGGGAACAAGCATGAAGTGTTGGTGAACCATTCCTATTCCCAGTTCTAAGGCTTTTAATGGATTAGTGATGTGAACTTGTTCTCCTTTGAAAATAATACGACCTTCTTCGGCTTGTTCCTGGCCAAAAAGAACTTTCATCAAAGTGCTCTTTCCTGCGCCATTTTCTCCTATTAATGCATGAATCTCACCTTTTTTAACTCGAAGATCAATGTTCTTATTCGCTATAAACCCATTGCCATAGATTTTTGTTATGCCATCCATGACAAGAATGTACTCATTAATGTCTAAACCATCACTCATGTTGTCTTCTCCTTTTACTATTGAATATAGAGGCCATAAAGGCCCCTATATTCATTCAATCAAATACTATTCAGATGCTTTGTTTTTCCATATATTGACATCTTCAGTAGACATTCCGATGGCAGTAGGAACTACTATTTCACCACTGACAATTTTTGCTTCTGCTTGATCAACAGCAGTACGAATGTCAGCAGGTACAAACTGTTCGTAGAACTTATTCTTTGCTAAGCCCATTCCATTTAAAGCAAGACCAGCCGCTTGATGTACACCATACGTAATCGTACCTTCAACAAATTCTTTGATTTTGTTGTAGATTAATACGTCTAAATGTTTTACTACAGAAGTAACGATATGATTTGCCTGCTCAAGATTTCCTTCAGCTTCAAACTGTAACGCACGATCTTGGTCAACACCAATAGAATAACGTTTTGCTAATGCGGAAGCTTCATATACGCCATAACTTGCCGAACCGGCAACTGCATAAACAATGTCCGCACCTTGGTCATATTGAGCCAAAGCCAGTTCTTTTGCTTTTGCAGCATCAGTAAAGTTACCAATGTAACTAAACAGAATTTTAACTTCAGGGTCAACGGATTTCGCTCCTGCAATGTAACCGATTAAGAAGTCATTAATAGCAGCATTCTCACCGCCACCAACAAAACCGATGACTTTTTGTTCATTAATCTTTGCATCACCTGTAACTTGAGTTAGTTTTGCTGCCATAACGCCAGCTAAGTAAGATCCTTCGTTTTGTTTTGACAAAATGGATACTGCATTCGGATAAGCATAATCTGTGAAATCCAACCGGACATCATAGAGTAAGTATTTTTGCTCTGGAAATGCTTTGGCAGCAGCAGCTGATGCTTGGAACAGATTGAATGTTCCGGTAACTACTAAATCCCATTCGCCACTTTCACTTACTTCAGTTAATGTTGGTTCTTGACGGGTTGGGTCGCCACCTAATTCAATGGCTCTGATTTCTAAGTCAAAATCTTCTGCGGCACGAGTTACACCACTCCAAACTAAATCAGAGAAAGCTTTATCTCCTAAGTTTGTGTTGATGATAACTACGACTTTAAGTTTTTCTTCATCCGCAGGTTCTTGAGTACAACCACTTATTACAAGTAATAAAACTAGGAATAAACTAATAATTATTGCGCTCTTTTTCATTTTTTCCTCCATTTTTAATTAAGAACAAGATTGCTTTTTCTAGCTAATTCTATGAATAACTGAATAAATATTCCAACTAAAATCACGTTTACAATGGTTCCTAGTCCGAACACACCTCCCATCATTATTCCGACAACCAAAAGTGAGCTGTCGACTATTATTTTAGCCAATCGATATGAACATTTAATCTTATCTATGATCACTTCGGTCATTAAGTCATATGGACCTATACCAAAGTCAACCAACACGACGATAGAAATTCCGAATGATGTAATAATTGTGCCTAATATATTGTATGCCAGTTGATACTGCGTAAAGTAAACATCCGTTAGTATCAAACCAGAGAATAAGTTTATGAATAGACCCATAGTAACTACCATCAATAAAGTCCCGAGATTTATCTTATCTCTTTTAACAAAGAAAGCTATGACTAGAAATATGAAATTAAGTAACAGATTCGCATAACCGTAGTTCAGAGGAAGTACCTTTGTCATACCGTCTGAGGCAGTTGCCATTGGATTTGTACCTATTCCAGTTTTGTAGGTAAGCGCGATGCCAAAGGCTGCTATTGCAATACCAACAATGATCATCATTGCTTTTCTTAAAATAGGGTAAAGTTTCAGTCCAGACATTCTCTGGTTTCCACCCTTTCTAACCACTCACTTACTTCATTAAAAGATGGAATTGAGTTTGATGCGCCTAGCTTTGTTACGGAGATAGCACTGGCTGCACTTGCATACTTCATTGATTGTTCTACTGACATATCTTGGTATCTGCAAGCCAGAAAATATCCGGTATAAGTATCCCCTGCTCCCGTTGGATCAATGGCGTTGACCTTATATGCCTTTTGAATGTATTTGTTACTACCGTCAAAATAGACAGAACCGTTTTCGCCTAGTGTCAAGACGAAATTTGAGTCTGGATAACGCAATCCCAATTCTTCAAGAATACCATCAGGATCTGATTTTGATGTCAGTCTGCTTCCTTCAACCTCATTTAGGATGAACGTATCCACCAACTCTAATGGATTTGCCAATAAGGAGTCATTAATCGGTGATGGATTCAGGAAGATTCTCATACCTTTCATAGATGCATTCTTGATCAAGTAATCCAAATTGGAAATTTCATTTTGCAATAATAACCAATCTTCCTCTTCAAACTCAGCCAATACTTTGTCAATGTCTTGAAGAGAAATCTCCTGATTTGATCCGCCATGAACGATAATTGCGTTTTCACCATTCTGATCTACCTGAATTACGGCATGACCGCTGACATGATTGGATTGAAGAATGAACTCAGTTTTCACTTTCTTACTATCCATATAGTCCTTAAGAAATTGTCCATCAAAGCCTATTTTCCCGGCATGATATACTGTTGCATTAGCTAATGCTAGTGCAACGGATTGATTGAGACCTTTTCCACCGATAAGCTCCACATAATCAATTGAAGATATCGTTTCTTTCTTTGCAACAATCTCTTTCACCTGATAAACTCTGTCAATATTCATTGATCCAAAATTTAGAATTTTCATTTCATTTTCCTCCGCGATTAATTAGTACACTACTTCTAACAACTAATTTAGGCTCTAGCTCCTTAACCTCGACTGGAACTTCTTCGGAAGTATCGATAAGATTTGTAAGAATTCGAACGCTTTCTTCACCTATCTGATCAATTGGCTGATGTATAGTGGTCAAGCCAGGATAGACAATATCGCAAAGATTTATATTGTCATACCCGACAACAGATAGGTCCGCTGGTATTTTTATACCGAATTTGTTTGCCTCGCGATATATACCGAACGCCATTATATCGTTTTGACAGAAGATGGCAGTCACCTTCTCATCAATAAATCGCGTCATGGCTTTACTCTCGAAGCCTGATGAGAAATTACCTTCAACTACAAGAGACTCATCAAAATCTATGTTTGACTCAGCCAAAGCATTCTTGTATCCTTCCAGACGTTGCTGGCTAGTGGTCAATCCCAGAGGTCCGGTAAAGCAACCTATTCGAGAATGCCCTTGTTCAATCAGATATCGAGTTGCCAAGTATCCTCCTGTCACATTATTTACAGTGACCATGTTACTCTTAAAACCTTTTGGCTGACGGTCAACAACAACGAAAGGAACACCACTTTTTTCTAAAAATTCCATATTTCGAATATCGTCTTTTTCAGGAAGATGCGAGGACTTTGTAATGACGATTCCATCTACTTGATGATCGACGAACAATTTTAAATACTCATAGTCTCGTGAATAAACGTCACTCGTATTTCCATAAATCAGACTATATCCACGCTTTCTTGCAGCTACTTCTACTGACTTGGATAGCTCAGAAAAGAACATATTACTGTTATCTGGAATTACTAATCCAAGTAATTTTGTCTTCTTTTTTAGTAAGCCTACCGCAAGTCTGTTTGGACGATAACCCATTTCTTCAGCTGTATCTAAAATTATCTGCCGACTACTTTCGGGAATTTTGTTTTCTTTGTTATTTAAAACTAATGAGACCGATGTTATAGAAAATCCGCACTTCTTTGCTACATCCTTTATTGTTACTCGCATGATTTCCCCTCTATTTCTTCGTCCATTATTCATTGTGCACAATTATGATCATAATTGATTGTGCAACACTCACAATATGAAAATATCTTCATATTATTTCTAGTAAAACCTTTTACTAACTCTATAAAAATAATATATCACTCCTTTTGTTATTCGTCAATGATATTTGTAAGCGTTTTCTTAACAAATTTAACTTTGATTATTTGTTTATTTTCTAACAAAAAGGATGGCTAAGCCATCCAAGTTTCAATTCAACAAATTTGGTGATGATAAAACGAATAACCTTTATGTAACTCTAATACTTTACCTATATAAGCTAGCCTCGTCAAAACTAATTTGAATCAATAAACAGTAAAATAAGTGCTTATGGTTTCCTCTTCACCTGAAATTTCAATATCCCATTCTCCGGGTGATGTATTTATTCCGACTTTCCACGTCCAAGACACTCTGCCTTTAGAATCAGCAACCTTCGATCCTAAGCCGCTTGCCTTACTAGGCCCTGATTTGTAAATTACTTCAATATAGTACGTTTCGCCTGGATTACCTTTGATGACAATAGTAGCATTTGCTCCGGCTTTTACAGGGCTAGTTAGCGAAACTATCTCTATTGGATTGGATTCGGTTGGATCTGGTGTTGGGGTTGGTGTTACCACCACAACTTTCATGACAGTCACAGATAATGTTTTTACTATTTGTCCAAGTTGATATGTAACCAAGTAAGTGCCAGGTACATTGATCTCAACTTTGTCAGTTATAATAATATTCTCATTAGTTCTATCGGCAGTAATCAAATAATCCGATGGGTTAAACTCACTTCCTTGATTAATTGACACTGAAGTTTTTGTAAGTATCGGAGAAACATCTTTAACCGTTACTGTAAGAGTTTTAGAAATATTTCCCATTGAGTATACAACTTTATATGTCCCTATCTCGCTTGTGTTAACACTATTCTGAATTGAAATCTTTGAACTGTTAAGCAAATCCTCACTAAGATAATCCCGAGGATTAAACGAACTGCCAAGAGCGATTGAAATCGAAGTTTGGGTTAGAACGATGTCGACACTTTTTACAATCACCTTCAAAACTTTTTCGATATCACTAAAAGTATAGACAACTCTGTATTCACCAGCTTTATCCATATTGACATTGCTATTAATCTCAATATCATTATCAGTATCTTCCTCGGATATGTATTCTTTTGGATCAAAAGAACTTCCGACCTCTAATATAATCTCTTGTTTCTTCAAAGTTACCGGATCACTCAAAACAACTACTTTAAGAACGGCATCGGCACCATTAAGCTTATAAAAAATATCGTAGTTTCCCGATGATGTTGTATTTTTATCATCTATAATTTCTATTTTTTCATCGTTTGTATACAAATTACTTAAATATTCTTCCAAATCAAAATCTTGTCCTTCGAACAGTTTAATTTCGTTTTGGATCAAATCGGTTTCTTCTGAACAGCCAAAAAGACCAATTGCTAGAAAAAACACTATTATCAGCTTAACTAATCTATGATTGTTTTTCATGATTGCCCCCTATTTGATATTGCCACACGCCTCTTGAGAATATTATATTCTATTTGAAAGTATATTGAAAACACTTGTTTTTACCCGAATCAAATTATGAGAGCTAGTTCTGTTTTGTTTTCTTAAGCAGAATTGAATCCGGAGGCCGTTGTGCGTCATCGTTAAGGAATTTGTACATGATTATCGTAGTATGTGGATGGAGGTTATTATTAGAATATCATTTCAAAATAGGGTTCATCTTGATGGGTTTCCTCACACCAGATCATACCAACATATTGAAACCCTAGTTTCTCTAGAATCTTTTGAGAAGCGGTATTTTCAGGGTCAATTGAAGCACCAATCCTCCTGATTTTTAAATGATTTTTTGCATATTCGAGACATGCTTTGGCTGCTTCAGTTGCATATCCCATTCCCCAGTACTTCTTAGCTAAGTGATACAGTATTTCAGCGTCATAGCCGTTGTTGGGAGGGTTAAAACCGCAAACTCCAAGGATATCACCGCTTCCCTTCAATATTGTCAGATAAGGGGAGAAACCTCTTTCATTATACATATTTATATAATATCGCAATGACCGCAATTCCCGTTCTTTACTGCCTGCTCCTCCACAGTATCTCATGACCTCTTCATCGCCCCAAAAACTCATCACCAAGTCAATGTCTTCCATCTCTAGTGTTCTTAATATCAATCGCTCAGTTTCAAGTATTATCACCGGAAATCCTCCTTAACCTAAATAGTTCAATGGACAAGTAAGTTAATCATTATTTTCTTGTACACCATTCAATACCTTTTAGTAAAATTTCCAGACTACTATTACTAAACAAATCTTCCGGTTGATGGGCTAATGTGGTGTAAAACACCTGACCTTTTCCGTAAGTCCTTGTCCACGCAATTGGCATCTCTGTCCCTGAAAAATTGGCACTTGCCAAGATATCATTGGTAGGGTCTACTTGAAGGAAATATTTTTCATTGAATATTACAAAATTATTTAGTCCTTTTGTAATGTCATGATTTTTGTTTGTAATCAACACTTCATAATTTTCGCATTTTGTATCATGTAAGTAGAATCCGCCTATGAGTTTATAATACTCATCTTGATCAAACCAGTTAATTCCGCCATGGAAGGTAGCTAATCCAATACCTGACTTAATAGCACCCGCTAGTTCATTCATATAGATATCACTTTTAATCCCACATGACCAAATAGGAACAATAACATCGTACTTAAAAAGCTCATCTTCATTAAGTAGACACCCAAAATGACTAGTTTTAGTTACTTCATAGTTTCGTTTTTCTAACTCGTCACCAACTCTATCGGCTACCTCTTTTGGTTTGTGTCCATCCCAACCACCCCAGATCAGTAATGCTTTTTTCATAAACATTGTCCCCCATTATCTTTCTTATATTACTAAATTCGCTTTTTTTGTGTGCTAACAGTGATTTTAGTAGTTGCTTCTTCATACTATCATTTCATTCATATCCATTCAACATAAAATGGATCCTCTCTTTCTCTATAAATAGAGAATGCTATTATTTCTTAAGCCGTCATACATCGTCGACTCCCCAAATCTCTCATCCAGACTGACAATGACATAGGCCAGTCGGCTGATATGCAGGATCTGAGGGATGATGATCCCCTTAAACCACTCAGATGTAGAGTTGTCAGTTTCACTGTTCTGAAAGACTTGTATGAGCAGACATCCGGAAACGACCGTGTTGATAAACTTTGTGTCAAAAAGTATATCAGAGCCATAAGAGGAGTGAGCACTAATCTGTATGAAATAATAACCGTCTTGATAACGAGCTTTCTTCATATTAAACGCTCTTATATAAGGGAATATTCTGTCATTGTTTCCACCCACCATCAAACGCGGTTTTCCGTTGAACTGAAAGTCATCATCAACCGCAATCACTTTCGTCTTCTCATAGTCACGGACATCATAGGGGAATCCTCTGAGCACAAACAGCGATGACACATCCATGATATGCCGGATATCCGTATAGAACTGCGTGGTCTCTTTAAGATAGTCGATGAAATGATTGGCATCGATGGCCGTGAATGTCGGTGTTTGGCGCAGAGGTTTGAGTCGAAGCTGGTAGAACAGTAAGTTCAACTGATGGTCAAAGCGGGGATATGATGCCAAATCTCCAACACAGGCAACCAATAAGTCCAGTGAGTCATGATCAATCATGCAAGGCATGATAAACAACCCATCCTCACTTATTCTCTTGTACTCCATAGGAATGACATCTTCCAACTCAACAAACTCAATTTTAAAGTTACTTCTATAAAACATGGGATACCCCCTGCTCATCCACGATCTCTAGCAATCGGCCTTTTAAGTTTAGCCAGACCGTTCGAATGCTCATTGTATGAGCTCGGCTGTACATAGGGTCATAGTTGATAAACAAATAATCCCGGTGGATCATGACATAAGAGTCCGTACTGACCTTATGCACATACCCATCCACAATCAACCTCATCATAAGCAGCTGACTGTCAATAAGAACGTCCAAATTGTAAATAACATTTCTGTACCTCACTTTTCCATGGTAGCGGACATGACGGCTGTGCATCCAGTCACACCAGTTGTTCTCAACGGCTTTGTAAGGCTTTGGGGTGTAGTTAATCTTCATGATTTTCCTCTCTTTCTTAAACACAACACAAAGGAAAAAGCATGAAGCCTTCCCTATCTGTCGCGCTAACGCTGGAATTGGCACCGTACATAACGCCGGTTGCCGAGTGGTCATTGAGCCAGTCTCTCACACTCTCTTGATAGGAATTAACATTCATTTGTCAAAGAACAATAAAGCCCCCTACCAACGATAGGGAGCATAGTAAATAATGCTTGCCTATCGTGCTGGTATTAGCACCTTGCCATGGGCAGGTTGCTGTGTGATCGTTGAGCCAGTCTCTAACACACTCTGAATAGGATACATACAAATTTTAGCACATTTACAACAGATAATCTAATTTCCAAGAAGGCAATGAAGTATTCTTAAAAATTTCGCACGATAACCATAAAAACTTTGTTTCAAACTTATAGTTCTGTCAGATAACTCGGACAGATCGATTAATCAATTAGCTTAGTGAGATGATTTCATCAATGCTTATACGGTTCTCAAGAATTAATTTGTGAAGTAGATTCTTACCTTTTTCACCAATAGAAGAAGAAGTGCCGTACTTAAGAATAAGATTATTAACTCTCTTAAATGCTTCGTACTCAATTTCAGCTCTTCGAGATTCGTCAAACACTGTAAACTTAAAAATCAATCTCACCGAGGATTCATACAACTTATAGAAGTCGAATATACTATAAAAGTACGAGTAGTCCGCTGAACCTAATGAATGTCCATAGAAAATTATTCTGTCAATTTTGCTTCTATGAGGTATTGATCTATTATTTAGTTCTGAAAACATCCTTAGTCTTCTTGATGTTTTCGTGAATAAGTAATAGTCTGTGTTCACATCATTGTCAAGACTATCAATTCCAAAAATTACCTCATAGTTTAATCGATCATCGATAATTGATCCATGCACATTAATACCATTTCCATTCATAGTCTTTATGCTGGGTACAGTAAAATTGAAAGACAAAACAAAAGGAGTTCTTTCGATACTAGAGATAGTGTTTAATAGTTCTTCGGCTTTTATATCGTAGATACTATTATTACTTATCGCATATCTTAAGTAATCTTTGAAATTTCTCTCAAATCTATTTAGTTCATTCAGTAAAAACCTTCGGAAATATTCGATTTCCTTCTTTTCGACAGAACTAGATAATAATGCACTACTTTTAATAAAATTTGCGTCTTGATTAGAAAAATCTAGTTCCAAAAATACATAAAATGTCAAGATTGATAGTTTTAAATACAGATCCTCGTCAGCTCTCAAAATCTCTTTTCTATGCAAGATAGAAATCCTTTTGAACAGCTTATCCAAAATACTAGCACCACTCTCTTCTTTCGAAAACAAGAAATTTTTTATAACTTCTTCAACATCTACCCACAAAAAATCGTTCATTTTCTTTATAAAAGTGTTTGATTGACTGTCAATCTTATATATCAAAAAAACAATATCCCAAAAATTTACCTCGTTATTAAGTCTAATCTTGTCATTGACTAAATAATTTTTACATGTTAAAGTCACTAACTCTCTGTACTGAGTAACATTACGGAACTGACTCTTATTCACGATTTCTGCTGACAAAAAGTATTCAATTTTTGTAAAAATATCACGATTATTATTGACATGATATTCAAAAAAATCAATATATTCAGACCTTAGTCCACATTGTAAATCAAATCCATTTCCAATCACTAAAAAATCTGTCCCCATTGCTTTTACCTCCAAATAAAATAACTAGTCAAAGAACGATAACTGATTTTTACCAGAATCATCAGAATAGCAGATTTCTCGAAACTTAATGCAATTATCCAATACTAATGGTAACTTATTACTTAAATGCAATCCTACAAATATTGCAACTGATCTAGCTTGGCAGTTAATCGATTTCTTATGATTGAACTCCATATCTGTAAATGCGTTGTATTCCATAACTTGTTTTGCTAGGAATTTGTTACTTGCTAAAGCATGTATGTATAACCAGTCATAAAACATAGTTTTTGGTTCAAGTTCCCATAGTTTGCCATTATAACTAAATCCAATCAGTTCACCTGAATTCTTTAGTCTTGTGTCCCTCTTTGCTTCATACGGTTTCACTTCGATCAAGTCCCTAAAAGGACCATCGTTCTTAAAAACTTTTGATGATTGAAATATGTTCTCGAGCGGAATCATTCTTTTTGACTTCTCATCATACACTTCTAGATTAAATGCACTTAATGCTACACCAATTTCGTTTTGTGACTTGGTAGAAATCTCAAGAATCTTCAGATTCTTATCATAATCATGTATGCTTTGATGCAACGAAGTGATAGACTTCTCTTTCTGAGTATAAGAAAACCCATTATAGTACTGAAAATCGATTTCTATTTCCTCACAAATCGGTTGCTTATTAGGTCTTGGAACAAAACATATTCTTTTTGCCATGTTATACATCCTTTCTCCAGAATCTGTAGTCACTTCTTGCTTCAAACAGACCCGGCGATTCTCGAAGATCAAACTTGCTTAAGAACTCTTTACCTAGCTCTTCACAAAAATACTTCCTATCTATACTGTTCTGAAATCCAATCCAAGCAATATTTTCCACCTTTATTATATTACCAATTAAGATTTCAGCTTGAGGATCTGTTGGATAAAAATCAGGAATATCTAATTTCTCTCTAGTAATCTCTCGACTGCTATAATCATCATTATACACAATACTTTCGCAAAACATATTCTCAAGTGAGTTAGAATTACGCAAAAGACTTAGATCGTTTCTTCCTGAACAAACTCTAGCAGCATTGGTTTTACAAAAATAGGCGTAATTATCATTATTGTAAAGGAGGTCCTTCTTGATAAAAATGATTACCCATCTAGAACCGGGATACTTTTGATTTCTGAAACTATAAAATAGTTTATAGTTTGGATATCCAACAGAAATGCTAGTGCAGTCAAGTCTTTCATCAATTCTAATCTCATCATTGCGAATTGAATCAATATTCATTTCTTTTTGTCTTTTAACTGGTACTAATCCATAATCTAGAATGCTTGCGAGATTCTCAATTCTTGTAAAGTGAACAAGAAATGGAATCTTTCTTTTTTCTACCACCTCTTTAATTCTTTGTAACTCTTCGTTAGATAACTTTTCGTAATTGCTTGTTCTTCCAGGATTTGATCTAAATAAATGGCTAATATCTGCAACATTTACCTTTGATGTTGTGCCATCACTTTTAATTGTTTTTTGAAGCAAAGCAGGTTTTTTAGTTTGATACCTATTTTTTTCTTCTTTAACTATACTAGTGACCAATAAGTCTTTAGCTTTATTTTCACAATGTACCGGTTTTTTCTTAACATTAAGAATCTTTTTTCGTGTTTCAATAATTTTTTTGTTACAGTATTGAAAATACTCTTCTCTCATTGCCAAATGTTCAATTAACTCAAACTTATCACTTTCATCAAAAAACAACCATTCTCCCATGTGACTTATTGGTAAAGTCAAGAAATTTTTTCCAGCAATTTTCTCTGATAATTCTATGGTTATATCTGGAGGTATATACTTTATTACAGTTGCCTTGGTGTTTCCAGTATGATGATAAATTATTGTACCTTCTTGTAGTTTCCTCATAATGTAGCTCCTTATTATGTCGACCTTTAACTATAATTTGTACTAATTCGAAAAAGTCAAACGAAACCTTATGTCTAAATGGAAAAAGTCTCAAGTATAGATTCTCTTATCATCTTATACCTCCTCACGTAATCATTCGGAATCTCAAACAACCGAATACCATTTTTTTCACACATCTCAGCCTTCAAAACATTAGATTGACTTCTTGCCACTTGATCTCTTGAAATGTGATAAACTATCTCAATTGTTAACAGCGGTTTCTTCGCTAATTCATATAGCGCGAAATCAAAATTTATTATCTTTAATCTAATCGAATAATCTTGTCTTTATTTCTCAAATAAGTTTACTAACTAGTACACTAATTGAAATACCGAGCTTTAGTCTCGAAAAAGTCGCCTTCGGATAAATTTTGATAATCTCTAGGCAGTACTTGCTGATTTTTTAGCGAAGGCATTTACAACAAAAACTATAATTTTCCCCTTAGAATAACTATTCTCAAGATCATTTATAAACAAATTTGTTGCTTTTGTATCTGTAACCTTCACTATTAATAGAATCGCCGTTTTAATGTTCTCTTGACTCATATAAATTGGTATCTGAGTCTCTACTGCATGACTAAGTTTTTTGTTTGAAGATAGTTTAAGCTCGATAATTGTTTTTAATACCCCTTGTGACAACTTAAAATCAACTGGCCCCCTTCCATTATTGGCTTCTCTATTTAGGTCAACATTAATACGATCACAATAATGACTTACAACTCCATAAAATAACAGTTGACTTGACTCTTCACTCCTCGGTTTATCTTCGTTATAAAGTAACCGCCATCCTCCTTTGTCTTCTACAAAATTTTTGAATAATTCTATAGCTTCAAAAGTCAATATCAACAATTCTTTTTCACTGGCAATTACTCTTCTTACCTTCGATAAAGGTACATGTTCTACTGCCTTTTTGGAATTTTCGTACCAACTGTACAACCCTGCTGGGTCTTTATTGAAATCATATGATTTCAACTCTCTTTCGCGATACTCTTCAATTACAAGACTTCTAAAGTTTTTGTCTTTATAGAATGCATCTCTGACATTATCTCTCGTTTTTTCTTCACTCTTTTTAAAAGCAAATCCGAACAACTTCATGTACTCATCTAATATTTCATTTTTCACAACATTATAAGTTTCCAAATCGCTCATTTCAAATACAAGTGGAAACGGAGAAAGAAACTCTTTTGGTAGTAAAAGTATTGTCTCTTTTCCCTTATATGGGTTCTTCAGTAGCCTCTTTGATAAACCATTAATAGTGCAATCACTAGTTTCCAAATTATACTGTCTGAAAATTCTTTCACTATAATCACTTATTTCTTCAATTAGTAGAGCAGTTAACAGGTCGCTTAATCTATCAAAAGATATGTTTCTTTCAAAGACACAAACAAGCTCAAATAGCACAGGATCAGTCTCACCTTTGATAACTAAGTCTTTTAAATTCATCAGAATTTCTTTTCGAAGTTTTTTGCCTATTGCATTACCTTCATGCGACTCCCTGGAATATCCTAATCCAGTCCCTGAAATCTCCTTGTAACATATTAATCTTTCTGCGGCATTCCAGTATGGATCATTAATTCTCGATGAGTTTTTGAGTGAGATTAACACCTTACCAAAAATATCCGCAAGTTTAGTCCAAGCATTCTCAAACTCAGGGACCGTTGTTGTCCTAAGTAACCTAGGATCAATAAAATAAGGAATATCAACATCCAGTAGCACATCGAGAAAACTAAGCTCTTCTTTTTTGTCTATATCATAGTACTCAGAAAATAACATTGTTCTATCTCCTTTTTATAATAAATGTATTCAATACTTAACAGTCTCCACGCTCTACATAACTTATGTATTCTGCATTATATTTTTGCTTCGTTCGCTGCGTAAAATAACCCCCCTTTTTACTTTCAATTTTTCTGTAAAAATATATTAGTCCAATACACCTTTGAATTCTCGTCCCTGACATCTTTGGTAACAATTATCTCAATGATACTTAAGGCATTAAAGCTTTCCAGAAAATCAATCATCTCACCTTCATCAAAGCAAGTAAAATCTCTTCCATTCTCTGAGTAATCACTTCCAAACTTAAATGATGCGTATAGTACTCCCCCCTTTTCAAGTGCTCTTTCTAACCTTCTAAACACATCCGGCAAATCTTTTCTTGAAACATGCAATAGCGAAGCACAAGCCCAAATACCATCAAACTCATCAACATAATCCATATCCTCAAATCTCAGGAACCTTGTCATTTGACCGGTATATTCCGAACTTAACCGAACCATTTGAACTGAAGAGTCAAAAGCCTCGACTTCATATCCCTTTTGTAAAAATACTTTGGTATCTCTGCCAACTCCACACCCAGCATCCAATATCCTCGCTCCGAGTTTCAGATATGACAAAAACTTCTCGATCATCTCGGACATATCCGCATCTATCGTATTCTTAAAGTATTCTTGATAGTTCTCATCATAATAGTTCTTACTCATAAGACCTCGCTAAGATTTCTTGTCCAATCGTAAATCAATGAATTCATTTCTTCTAAACAGAATAGCATCTTGAATAAATTGAGTCACATCTTCTCGTTGAATGTCATTTCCCAAATCTATAATAATTCTCATTCCATCATTCTTAGCTTCAAATATGTCGGAATGACTTAAACTCAGAAAGTGAATGGGATTGCTTTTAGCCATGTTCCACACTTCATTATCCGAATACTCCTGAAATCTTTTCCTGGATTCTATATTTTGGATGTCCAAGAAATCTCTCTGATTACTGTAGAAATTTCTGAATGATTGAATGACATCAACTCTATTTATCTCATATCGGAAGTTTCCATCATTCACAAATGCCAGCAAAATCGGAACTTTATATAATCGGCTGAAACTTGTGGATTCAATCATCTCAACAAACTTCTTTGTTTCTTGATTAATGTCCAAAAAGAAATCAGAATCCAAACCTTTTAGGAACTCATAATAATTTCTAAATGGATTTTTGTTAATGAAACTCTTGATGAAGGCATACTCAACACTATTCAAAGAGTTATAAAATTCTATTCTGGTTGGCACATGTCCTATGTCATTTTTGCATCGCCAGTAGTAATCCACAATTGTATCCGACAGTTTTCGAGTAGCTTCTCTAGATTTCTCAATGATATCAATGACTTTAGGATCAAAGGATACCTGACAGTTCAATGGCAGATTATCTTCCCTTACGACTATATCCATCACTCGACCTGTGGAACCAATGCTATACTTATTCAAGAATACTTGAGGAATCATTTCAACTTTCTTATAATTACCCACAAAGTCCAATATCTTTAAATCCATTTTTCCCTCAGATTTTCTGAGTCCTCGACCAAGCTGTTGAAGGAATACTGTAATCGACTCCGTTGGTCTTGCCATTAAAATCATATCTACTGCCGGTATATCCAATCCCTCATTAAACATATCAACAGTAAAGAGTATTTCGATACTGCCATCTTTCAACTTCTCAACCGCTATTTCTCTGTCAATGAAATGTTTGCGATTTGGCTGGCTGTGAACCGTATGTGCGATAACTCCTCGCTCACGAAAATACTCTGCCATCATTTCCGCATGATCGATTCCAGAACAGAAGGCTAGTGTTCGTTTTCGGTAATGACTCTTGTAGTGGGTAAATATTAGGTCAGCTCTTTTCCCTATCATCAAAGCTTTCTCTAAATCTTCTGCCACATACTTACCACTTCGATATTCAATCGTATCGTAGTTAACAGTGAAGTCATAAATCCCAAAGTATTGAAAAGGTGAAAGGAGATCTCTGTTTATAGCAGAGAAGAAATCCATCTCATAAGCAACATTATAATCACATATCTCAAAAATATTCTTACGATCCATTCTATGAGGAGTTGCTGTAAGTCCTAATAGAAACTTTGGTTTAAAGTAGTTTACGATTCCACTATAACTGTTAGCAGTCGCATGATGAAACTCGTCGATTATGACATACTCATACTTTGCTGGATCTATTTTCTCAAGGTGTTCCTTACGAGACAACGTCTGAACAGAAGCAAACAAAACATTACTCTGATCATATACTCCATCATAAAATCTGCCTATATCTGTGGACTTTCGGATATTTTTGAATGTCCGAATTGCCTGTTCTAATATTTCTTCCCGGTGAGCAACAAACAGTATGCTCGAATAACTCAAAGAATCGAACGCTGCAAGCGCGGTCTTTCCTACACCAGTAGCCACAACACACAGAGCTTTGTCATTTCCATCCAATCTTGTCCGCTCTAATTTGAGTAGTGCTTCTTTCTGAGCTGAGTTAGGAACAAAATCTCCTTCAGCTATATCCAAATCTTCTTTACCCCTTGCCTTTCGCAACGAATTAAAGTGTGAGTTCACTCTTCGATCATATCGCTCGTTATATACATAACTTGAAGCATAGTCATCAACTATTTTCTCAGTCAAAACTACGGACTCATGCAAATATAGTCTCTCAAACTCTTCACATAAATGTGTATAACTCTCGGAATCATTCTTTTCCTCGATACAGTAATTCCATTCTACCCCATCGACCAATGCGGACTTTGAAATGTTGGAACTTCCTAAATATACCCTTCCACCTTCTTCACCCCGAAAGAAATAAGCTTTCGGATGAAAACTCGGTGATTTACCATTATATAAATGAACTGATCCCTCAGGCAACATATACAGTAGTTTGTACAATGCCACTGGTTGAGTGATATCCAAGTAGGTGCTGGTCAATACCCGTACTGGTATGTCGTTATCAACACAATGAACAATCATTTCCTCAAGCAGTTTCAATCCTGAATCACGAATAAAAGAAACAATGATATCAACACCATTGATTTCTTTGCTGCTCGATAATGATTCAATTAATTCACTAGTTATTGCCTTCAATTATGCGCACCTCAATTCACTCACAGTATATAAATCATAAAATCAGTTAAATTACTAGTTACTGCCAACAATTCTATAATGACAAAATACTAATCAATTTATAACTATTTTCTCCATATCTCCAAAGCCATTTCAGATAGTTGAATTTGTCGATCTCTTATCTCGTTTGGTCCCCAAACTTCATATCCACCAATATTATGATTCAGCCAAATCGCAGATTGCATATAGACAGTTCGTTTTAATTCAAATAACGAATTTGATATCTCTTGATTGTATTCAGATCCTAACAAGGTCAAATTCCCAATTCTCCACAAGTACTGTGTATGTATTTCAGGATCAATATTCCAATCACCAATTGACTGAGGCAGAATATGTTCAATATGTATGTCTGAAGTACTATAATTTATTCGCATTTCATTCTCGAATTGGTTGTGAATTTTTTGGAAGAAGTACCTTATCACTGGTTTCTTTTGTACTGTGCTGTTAATGAATGCACTTTTAAATTCCTCATCTGAAATTGTATCATTCTTTATGACTTGTATGATACTTTCAACAGTATTCAATGTTTGATTATAAATCCCATTGGCTAAGGCAGCAAAAGAAATCTCATATTTATTTGATACTTTGCCCGCTATAACAAAGTTTCTAAACACAAGACTTTCAATCGCTTCAAGTACACTCAAAATATCACTATCTTCAAATGTTCTTTTCATTGCAAGTATTATCGGAATATATGAAGTAGCACCCATAATTGATAGATTTCCAATTGTCTCATTTTTCTTGACATCATTAAAGAACTGCTCTTGTTCAGGATTAATTAATCCTGCATAATATTTTGAGTACATCTCTAGTTCAATTGCAAGGTTTTTTGCGGTTAAAGGAGTAATTACTTTGTCTCTTATCCTTTTATAAAGATCTTTTTCTCTGATAAACGAATTACACGAGTTATAGTAATGTCTGATGTATCTTGTAGCATCTATCTTGCCTAGATTAATGTACATATTGTGCCATTTAGTCTTCACTGTTTCAAGGTTAACTCCAGCATTTCTAAATATATGATTCTTCAATAAATCGGCAGTCTCAAGATCCTTTCCTCGTGCATTCAAAGTTTCAAAAATCACAAATGCTTCGTTCATATCATCAGTTTCGACATACATTACATGAAATCTATCAACTAGAGCACTATAATACAAGAGCAGTTTACTATATCTTTGCTCTCCAATCTGTGTTCCAAGAATCAACTCAGAAATTTTCCTTTCAAAATAAACATATGCGTTTCTAATCCTTTTTTGAGAGTTTGTTAAATTTATTGCTGCTTCTGGTCTCGAAATCTGTATATATTGCTGAAAATAATCACTATCATTACTACCCAGTCTTAGTTTTAATTCGTTTCCATTCGGTTCATCTGCGAATCTTCCAATGTATTTTATTTTGATATCTTCATATTTATTTTGTGAACCAAGATTATGAGAAACCTCGTGATTCATTCTAAAGAAATCTCTTAAAACAGAAAGCAAAATTACAGCTGTACATGTTCTCTGTTGACCATCAATGATATACTTTCTACTCTCAGCATCTGAAATATGTGCCACAATCTGACCCAAAAAATGCTTCTCCATTCCTGTATTTATAACATTCTCCAAGTCCATCCAAAAATCACTTACTTCGCTGTCTTCCCAAGAGTATTCTCTTTGATAATCAGGAATGTAGTATATACTTTCTTGTAAAAATGTTCCTAGTGACTTAAATCCGAAATTTCTAATACTCATTTTACTCTTTCTCCCTTATGCTCAAATTAAGCATTTCCTTAAATTTCTCATCTACTACATACACATAACATCCTTTTTGCCCTCTTGTCAGTAGTGTTCTATACGTATTCTTAATAATCTCATCCGCAATCTCTTTTGCCTTCTCCGGGTTTGTCTTGAGCATTGATTTCAACCCTTTTATAGATGCATCCGTATTCGCTCTTTTAGTGATATCCGTGATGATCTTACCATCCTCATATCGGATATCATCCCCAACGATTACACCTACATAATCGAATTCAAGACCTTGAGAAGTATGAATACATCCCACTTGATTTACTGATTCCGGATCAATTGCCCACGTTTCCGTGTTCCCTAAGTTCCAAGCCATCGCAAAGTCATGTTCCGGTATCTTGATATCAAAGTGATTTGGATTGTTCTTATTCTGACTGTCCCAATCCCAGCAGTAACCGGCTAACAGTCGTGCCCGGTTATTGATCTTATTCTTCTCTATAATCAAATCTCTTAGTTCATTGGGACTGTCCACAATTCTGAAATCATAATCGAAGTCCTTATCAAAGCTTGTATTCGCAGTTTCTCTGATTTGTAATATGTGGTCAATCCAAGCCAGATAGCCATCACTTCCATTACAACGGAACTGGGATTGTAATTCACCACCATAGATCTCTGCTTTATGATATTGTGACCATTTCTTAATTTCTTTAATTGATCCGATATCTTTAACTGTTATCTTCTGTCTTTCATCAATAAAGAAAATTGAGAATAGTGCTGCATGTATGATTTCCTTAATCTGATTCTCACCGAGATTTCCCATGAGTCCGGACTTCTCATTTAATCGGTGAGCTTCATCGACCACCAAGACATCAAACTGATTTTTCGGGGTTTGGGTATACTCACCTGATCCACTGAACAGTGCATTGATAAAAGGCTTCTTATACCCGCCTTCCTGCAACTTTCTCTTAAAGATATTACGTGGAGCCGCATTCTTAGTCACATAGCGACACACTTTACCGCTCTGAGCACTCATAAGTTCAGCTAGTAAATGTATGGCCAATACGCTTTTCCCTGTTCCTGGGCCACCTTTGACCACGAAGATTCGTTTTTGACCATCTTTGAATGACAGATGCGCTAGTTCTTTGGCTCGTTCATAGATAACCTTCTGCTCATCGATCATGATGAACTCCGGATGTCCTTTAACCATAGCTAATACAGATTCCTGTAGCATCTTGGATGGAACGATCTTACCTCGTTCAATATCATAAAGAACTTGCTTCTGATCACCTTTTTTTAAATACTTCTTAATGAAATCTCGTAGTTTTTCATTGTCACCTTTGATAAACACTGGAGCCTGTTCCATATAGTAAGAATAGTCATCATCTAACAACGGATCGTCTACTTTTCTTGAGTAATTATGTAAAAAAGCGCAAGGAAACAATTCAATGTTTTTCTTGCGCACATCTTCATTATAATCATGTATTAAACTGGCATACGACCAAGCTTGATAAGACGGATGCGTGGTATTGACTTTAGAACCACCCAAAACCGTACGCACGATTGCATCTTGTCCGTTAACCTTCTCAACTTCACTCCACTGCTTCAATTCTATAATGACAGCTCTCGGTTTATCTGATTCATCGTATCCGGATAATATCAAATCCACTCGCTTCGACGTATTGGGTATCTTATACTCAATAGCCATTCCACTATCATCCGGAATCTCCGGCGTGTTGATAACATTATTAACAAACGTTAATGAATTTGCCCATGAGTGAATTTCTTGTATGGAAACATGTATCCCAGCTTTTTCCATAACTAAAATACGAATCTTCTCATCGATTCGTTGGTGATACACATCCTGTACAAATTCATGTTTTAATGCCTCATACACAATCATAATTTTACCCCACGTATATTATGAACATCTATAATGATTATACAATATTAAATCTTAATCCTACACCCTAATTTACTCATTTTATACTATCGATATATTTCTTCAAATAATCACATAATCCTACATCACATGCATATACATAGGTTCCCTTGATTCCTCGAGTCATAAGTGTCGTGTAAATATTGATAATGTAATTATGCAGTTCTTCATCATTCGCAGTATTCTTGCCTTTGGAATCGAAATAATTTTTTCGATCTATAATGATTTTTTCGAGTGCTGAATCATACTTTATTTCATTCCCAAATATAACTCCAGTATAGTTTAAATCATATCCTTGAATCGTGTGAATACAACCTATTTCGTTTATTGAATTCGGAGAATTTACCCAATCAGTTGCTTTCGTATTCCAAATGTATGTGTACTCTCCAATTTGAATATCAATACTTCCATCAGCAAAGCCACCGTTCTTATTTTTTGGTGATTTCTTTTTCTTTGTCTTCCATTTCCATGAAAACCCGGCTACATTTCGGCACAACTGTATTTCTTTATTTATGTTTCTAATGCTCTCCGTCATCTTCTTAACATCATCAAAAATCTTTAAATCATAATCCTTAAATGTTGTTTTTGTCTTTGGAGGTGTTGTACTAAAGATAGCATAGATATAATTTATATACTCCTCTCCACCTATACATCTCAATTGAGTTTCTAGATTAAACACTTTCTCCTTTTGTACGCGATTATTAAGAAGGTAGTCTATTGCATCTTTGCTAATGTCAGTTGGCTTAATAGATTGTTTCATATCATAGAACAGAATTTGCTGATCACTGGACTTCATTATCCAATCAAGTTCTGTTCCTTCTTGACCTAATTCTAATTTTGAATTATTATTGTCAAATGTTTTATATTGTGTGAGGTTCTTCCTTCTACGAAGACGGTGAGCTTCATCAACGATCAGTAGATCAAAATGTTTTCCCACACACTCATGTGGGCTTAATACCATAGAAGATTTCAAGCCTTTAACCTTTCTAAAAACTTTCCTCAATGTGTTGCGAAGTGACTCCATTGGAATTACAAGGCCAATAGTTAACTTTAAATCAGACTCTCTAATCCCCGCAATTCCATCCATCAGTAAGTTTTCCTCATTATCAAATTCTGTATCATTTGGTTTTAAGTCTATCAACAGTTTCATCAAGTAGATACCTAAAACTGTTTTACCAGTTCCGGCACCACCCTTCACTACAATCGTGCCTTTTTCATTGTTTTTGATGTTATCAACAACTTCATCAAGAATATTTTTAGCAGTAATATACTGGTCGTTCGTTAAGGACTTGTAAGGCGAAAATTTGAATATATCACTGTTTTCGATACTTCTAATATCTTGGCTCACTAAATTTAACTCTTTTAGCTTTTTCCAAATTTCATGAATTGTTGAGTTATACTTTTGTTTGTCAAAATAGTCATGAGATTGGATACCACTGTTACTGTTTTGCAGACTGAAGACACCATCAGAAGCCATGTGTCTGATTAAAAATGATTCAATGTCCAAAACGACAGATTTATTGAAATCCTTATCTGCAATTACATGCAACTTAACCAGATTTTGTCTAATCGGATTATTAAAATGTGTGTGTGATCTAACATAAATACTTGTTGTCTCACCAATATAGGCTTCTTTTTGATTATGAATAATATAAACAACTGGCCAATTCTTACCGTACTTCCACTTCTGTAGTGAATTACACCCATTCAAATCAAATCTACTCTCAAGGATTTCAACCATAAATTCCTCCTTTAAATTATCTATAAGTATTCCTGAAGTATGTTGCTCAAACTCGTTTCGGATGCTCTCAAATCCACGAAACGCACATCAACTTGAACACCATCTCCAGAGTGGAATGAAAGTCTTGAATCTTGGAAACCTTCGGTCAAAGGATATATCAACACAACACGATCTGCTTTATATTTTTTACCATATGCATACATTTGATACATATCTGGCTGTGATATTCCATAGTTACTTTCATTAGCATTTAGTACTTTCCACTTAGTATCCATTACAATACACTTCCCTAGTGCTTTAAGATAGATGTCAGGTTTTAGTGCAAATGTTTTTTTAGGTTGTTCAAACAGACTATATTGTGAATGCTGGGTGCTGATTTCAACATCATTCTTAATCAATCGTCGAATTTTCAAAGCTACAAACTGCTCAAAAACCTTCTCCATCGGAAAGAGTAGAGCAATAGCTACATCACTTCCTGAGTAGGATGTGAAACTGTTACCCAGCAAAAAGATTCTGCACCAAACAAGTGACTTCTTATAATGGTTTATACTTCGATCGATTTGGCATAAACTAAAATCAGATTCAATATTTGTAGAAAATGGTACTTCAGAGAGAATATTGATTAAATTTCGTAAGTTATGTCTATTACTCTCACTTTTGGTTATAGATTGGATGTATTTCAAAGTTGATTTTATCAAACGATTCTCAGCTCGATTTAGATTAAACTCATCATACTGAATTGTAAATCTT
>CAKMJZ010000049.1 GCA_927435855.1 uncultured Erysipelotrichaceae bacterium | reverse complement strand
AATTGTTTGCGCCAGATAGTGGTTGTCAAGATGTTTCGATGTCATGTAAAAAAGGTGAGATACATGGAGTCTTAGGCAGAAATGGTAGTGGTAAAACGACGTTATTTCGTTGCTTGCTCAAACTAATACCTTGGGATGAAGGAGATGTTCGATTAGAGAGTTCACTGTCAGTGATTCGTCAATATGGGTACCTCCCTGAAGAAAGAAGTGTTATTTCTGATTTGAGGGTTACGGAAATGATTGACTTCTTTGCTTCGTTAAAACAGATGAGTAAAAAGGAAATTAGAGATGAGAAGGCAGTATGGCTGAGAAAATTGGAGTGTGAACATTTAGAGCTTAAGAGACTGCGAGAGTGTTCAAAGGGAAACCAACAGAAAATTCAATTGATTTGTTCGGTTATTCATCGCCCGGATGTTTTGATTCTGGATGAACCGCTTACAGGATTGGATGTTTCGAATGTTCGCTTGTTTAAGCAAGTGATTGCTGACTATGCGCATAGCAGTAAAATCGTACTTCTTTCAAGTCATCAGTATGAGGAGATAGAGCCGCTATGTGACTATCTGACAGTGTTAGATAAATCCAAGGTTATACTTCAGGGAAGGTTGGGCGATATTAAAAGGAATCATCCAACCAAAACAGTATCGATCAGTGAAGATGCTCATATGATCTATGCTTTACAGAAGGGGGTCATAGATATTCGTCAGGAAGGAAATACGACAAAGTATTTGTGTAGAAATGAGTTAGATGCTCTTAATATTGCAATGTTAGCACTTAGAAATAGGGAGGGTAGGACTATTAAGGTAGAGTCTTTGACTCTTAAAGAATTAGTGGGTGATCAACTTTGAAAGCACTAATAACATTTTCGTTGAATCGAAGATTAAATAATCCAGTGTCGTGGATGTTGTATACTTTCAGTTTTATTCTGTTTGGATTAGTAATGTTTGCTGATATATTGCTCGCTTCATTCGCTCCTGCGTTTGTCTTGCCCAAATCGATACATATGAGTTCAAGTATGCTTGACATAATAGGAGAGCACTTACCTTCTAACTATGTATATCAACCGGAACTGTCCAAAGCTGATTTTCAAATTCATATTAAAGAAGATGGATATTTAGTCGTGGGTGATCTCAAGACGGAAGATCATCATATTATTGATCAACTGATTCATGGCTATCATAGAATATCCATGATCGATAAAATGCCTGATTCCTTGGTATTTTTGTTAGATGAGGTGTTGATTGCAAATGTTGAGTGGGAAAATGTCGTACAAGCGCCATCAAATCATCTGGGGTTTATTGTTATTACATCAATTTACTTTATGTTGTTAAGTTTTTCGACGGCGGTAGCTAATGAGGTTGTAAATGAGAAAACGTCTAATGTTATTGAGGTCATCCTTACTTCAGTGAGTCATAAGGAACATTATTACAGTAAGCTTTTGATTGGTTGGCTTACGATGTTATCTCAATTATTAATACATGGATTTGGTCTTATCTTTTGGTTGATGGTACGAGTCGTGGTTGATAATGGCTTGGGGATGCTAAGCCTTCTTTATCGGTGGCAATGGCTTTCAATTCAGTATAATTCATTAGGACATTGGATAAGTGCGTTCAATGTCGAAATAGCACAGATTTACATTGTGGTTTTGTGTGCAATATTTTTGATGCTCGGAATACTACTTGTACAATTGTTGATGGTTTTGATTTCAGTTCATATAAATAGCATTGAAGAAGCAGCTGCTATTCAAGGGCCATTCTATTTAGGAATGCTTGTAGTTTATTATATGGCGATTTTCATTAACTCATTTGAACAACTCAATCAAGGGTGGGGATATCTTTTCTCATATGTTCCAATCCTATCAATGTTGTTTATGCCATCGAGATTGCTTAACACAAACGTGATGTATTCCGAGTTGCTTTTGGCACTGGCGATGGCTCTTTTATCACTTGTTATTTGTTTGATTTTGGGGGAAGAACACTATCGTAAAAACTTACTAAAAGGCAGTACAAAAAGCACGTTTGTGAAAAAATAAGTATAATGTACACAATTTAATATAATATTCACAAGTTATCAAATAATTTGTGAAATGTAGGACAATTGACCCATTTTGTCATTGACACTTGTTTCATTTGTGTATATAATTCACATTGCAAGGAGGAAATTTTAGATGAAAAAATTATTGTTATTGGCTATTGTTGCATTGACCGTTTTGGCTGGATGCACAAAGGCAAATCCTGTTTACAAAGTCGGTGTTGGTAGTGTTACTACAATCCAACCTCGCGCAGCTGTTGCTGAAACTGCTGGACGTATTCGTGTTAACACAACCATTGCTACCGTTGTCTTAGACAAAGATGGCAAATTCGTATCCGTAGAAATTGATGTTGCCCAACAAGATGCTACATTTGATGTTGCTGGTGCTATTGTTAAAGCTGAAGCTGCTCCTACCAAAAAGGAAAAAGGCGCTGCTTATAACATGAAAGGTAGCTCGGCTATCGGTAAAGAATGGGACGAACAAGTTAAGGCTTTGGAAGCTTGGATGATCGGTAAAACTTTGGCAGAAGTCAAAGCGTTGCCTTTAACTGAAGGCGACATCAAAGACGGCGAAGATTTGAAATCTTCCGTTACGATTACTGTTACTGACTACTTGGCTGCAGTTGAAAAAGCTGTTGCTAATGCTGTTGAATTAGAAAACGTTGCTAAAGTTGGTGGTGCTTCCGTTTCTTCCATTCAACCTCGCGCTGCTGTTGCTGAAACTGCTGGACGTATCCGCGTTAACGTAACTGTTGCTGCTGTTGCTTTGGATAAAGATGGTAAAGTCGTTGCTGCTATGATCGACGTTGCTCAAAATGATGCAACTTTCGATGTTGCTGGTGCTATTGTTAAAGCTGAAGCTGCTCCTACCAAAAAGGAAAAAAGGCGCTGCTTATGAAATGAAAAAGGTTTCGGCTATTGGTAAAGAATGGAACGAGCAAATCGCTGCTCTTGAAGTTTGGATGGTTGGTAAGACTTCGGCTGAAGTTAAAGCACTTCCATTAACTGAAGGCAAGATCAAAGATGGTGAAGATTTGAAATCATCCGTATCCGTTACTGTTACTGACCACTTGGCTGCATTCGAAAAAGCTGTTGCTGCTGCTAAAGATTTAGCTGCTAAATAGTTTACTCAAAAGGAGAGAAATCATCTCTCCTTTTTTAATGCTTTAATGTGATAACTTCGTTTGCGTTTTCTAAGCTCATCAAGATTCTTCGTTAACATAATTTCATATTGACTGGAAGATTCAGGATGAAAGAAACGTACATCTTGAATCTTTTCTGGTAAGTATGCCAACTTTGGCCACACATCCGGGCGATTATAGGGATATTTATCCTCTTCCTTCAAATCGATGGGTGTGAGCCGAAGGTATTTAGGAATCTGATGATTTTCTGTTTCAATTAAAGATAAAGCGGCGTCAATTGCATGGATGCCGCTTTTTGATTTCGGCGAAAGACACAGGTCAATAATTGCAACACTAAGTGGGATTCTTGCTTCTGGAAAGCCGACTCTACGAGCTGTATCGCAAGCTGCAAGGGTTCTGGCTACAATGGCAGGATTCGCCAGTCCCACATCTTCATACGCAGTTACGAGCAGGCGACGCTCAATAGAGTCGATATCGTTGGCTTGAATGAGTCTTGCTAAGTAATACATAGCCCCATCAACATCACTGCCGCGAATGGACTTCTGAAAGCCGGAGAGTAGATCATAATATCCATCTCCTTCATCCTCGCTGGAACTAGAGACAATCCGGACATATTGCTTAACTATAGATAATGTGATTTTATAGTCACTAACAGCAGTCGCTGCTATTTCCAAAACGTTAAGTGCGTAACGGATATCACCGTTACATGCCATGACTATGGCATCGGCGGCATCCTGTTGTAGGCTGTATTCGTTATTTAATCCTTCAGGATGAGACAGGGCACGATATAAAGCATCTTTACATTCGGATTCAGTTAACGGATGAAATTCAAAAATATGACAACGTGAACGAATGGCCGCATTGATAGCAAAATAAGGATTGGCCGTTGTTGCTCCAATCAAGGTAATTGTTCCGTCTTCGATATGAGGCAACAAATGATCTTGCTTATCTCGGTTAAGGCGATGGACTTCATCCATGATAACAATGAGCCCATCAGTCATCTTCGCCTCAGCAAAAATCTGATCCAACTCTTTTTTATTGCCTGTTACCGCATTAAACATACGAAAAGGTCGTTTGAGTTGCTTCGCCATAGCAATAGCTACGGTCGTTTTACCGGTGCCTGGTGGGCCAAAAAAGATCATCGAAAATAATTGAGATGAATCTACGCAGCGGCGAAGTACACCATCGCCTTTGACTAAGTGGTCTTGACCTATGATTTCATCGAGATGATTCGGTCGAATACGGAAGGCTAAGGGTTGTTTCATAAAAATCACTCCTATAAGTATTTTAACAGAAGCGAAAAGATAGTAAAATGAAGTTACGGAAATTAACGAGGTATATCATGCAGATAGTGTTACAACGAGTCAAAAGTGCATATGTACGCGTCGATGGGCAAGTGGTTGGCTCTATTGAGGCTGGATATTTGCTTCTGGTGGGAATCGAGAATACGGACACACCACAAATCATTGAAAAAAATGCCCGCAAGATAGCGAATTTTCGAGTGTTTGAAGATAATCAAGGTAAAATGAACTTGGACATCATACAGACAGGTGGGGCGATATTAAGTGTTTCACAGTTCACGTTGTGTGCCAACATGGATAAAGGCAATCGTCCTGGGTTTGACCAAGCCGCACTACCCGATAAAGCGATACCGCTTTTCGATTTGTTTAATGAACATTTAAAATCATTTGGAATTAAGATTGAAACCGGCACATTCGGTGCTCACATGGAAGTCTCACTTGTCAATGATGGACCTGTGACTTTTATGATCAATCATAAATAGGAGGAGATAGAAATGTCAGAAATACTAGACGGAAAGTGGTTATCATCCACGATCAGAGAAGAACTTAAAGATAAGGTTAGTCAGGTAAAAGGGGTACGCCTACCGAAATTGGTAGTGGTATTGGTTGGTGATGATCCGGCTTCGCATACGTATGTCAATGCAAAGGAAAAAGCTTGTAAAGATGTCGGGTTTATTTCTCGTGTGCATCGGTTAAGTGCTGAGACGACCAACGAAGAACTTTTGACGTTGATTAAGAGTCTAAATGATGATGAAACAGTGGATGGTATCTTGGTGCAAATGCCCATTCCTAAACATTTGGACAGTAAATCCGTGATTCTAACAATCGATCCTGAAAAGGACGTGGATGGTTTCCATCCTATCAATGTAGGTAGATTGCACAGTAACGAGAAGACGTTTGTTCCATGTACACCATTAGGCGTAATGAAATTACTTGAAGCATATGAAATCAATGTTTCCGGAATGAACACAGTAGTACTAGGCAGAAGCCATTTGGTTGGTCGTCCGATTGCACAGCTTTTAGTCAATGCTAATGCGACAGTAACCATCTGTCATTCTCGTTCTAAGCACATCGATGAGATTTGCCGTCGTGCTGATTTGATTGTAGCGGCCGTCGGGGTACCTCACTTTGTCAAAAAAGACTGGGTCAAAAAGGGTGCCGTTGTTGTCGATGTAGGTATTCATCGTAGTGAAGATAATAAAATCATTGGAGATGTCGTTGCTGATGCAATGGAAATGGCATCCTTTATGACGCCTGTTCCTAAAGGTGTCGGACCAATGACCATTGCTATGTTACTTTCAAACACGTTTGATGCGTATCAGCAACATATGAAAGGATGATGTTTATGATGGAATATGGACTGGATGATATTGTAGAGATGAAAAAAGAGCATCCGTGTTATAAGTCAAAACAGTGGAAGATCATTCGTATGGGTGCTGATATTAAGATAAAATGTTTGGGTTGTGGAGCTGCAGTCATGTTTGATCGCAGTGAATTCGAGAAAAAGTTGAAAAAAGTCATAAAAAGAGCATCGGAAGAAAGCAATGATTGAAGTTTACCTTGATATTGTGTAAACTATAGAAGTTGTTTGAAAGGATGATCTTATGCCTCTAACTGCTGGAATCGTTGGTTTGCCTAATGTAGGTAAATCTACGCTGTTTAATGCCATAACGCAATCTCAAGTCGAAGCTGCTAACTATCCCTTTGCGACCATCGCACCCAATGTGGGCGTCGTGGAAGTTCCGGATGACCGCTTGGATTTTTTAACGAAACACTTCAATCCAAAGAAGACCATATTTACGACCTTTGAATTTACGGATATTGCCGGTCTTGTCAAAGGGGCTTCTCAAGGTGAAGGTTTAGGAAATCAGTTTTTATCACACATTCGCGAAGTTGATGCGATTTGTCATGTCGTTCGTTGTTTTGAAGATGATCAAATCACGCATGTAGAGGGGAAAGTGGATGCAATTCGTGATATTGAAATCATTCACCTTGAACTTGCTTTAGCTGATTTGTCCACAGTTGAAAATCGAATGGGCAAGGTTGAACGTAAAGCAAAAACCAATGACAAAGAAGCTATTATGGAACTTGCATTATTGAAAAGACTTCAAGAACTTCTTTTAGCCGGGCAAATGGCTAGGAGTATGGAGATGTCTATTGAAGAAATCAATATCTTAAAGAGTTTTCATTTATTGACCGCAAAGCCAGTCATCTATATAGCAAATATGTCCGATGAGGATATTGTTGATCCAAATACTAATGAACACTATCAAAAAGTTGTTGAGTATGCTCGTTTGGAGAATAATCAAGTCATTCCGATTTGTGCTAAAATCGAAGAAGAGTTAGCGATGTTGGAAAAAGATGAAAAACTTGCCTTCCTTCAGGAATTAGGCATCCAACAATCCGGCTTGGATAAAATCATCTGGTCGGCGTATAAACTATTAGGGTTGTGTACGTTCTTTACGGCAGGTCCTCAAGAAGTTCGAGCTTGGACGTTTATCAGGGGTACCAAAGCACCAGCCGCAGCCGGTATCATTCATTCAGATTTTCAGCGGGGTTTTATCAAAGCCGAAACATACTCTTTTGAGGATTTTGTTGTTTACAAAGCGGAGTCATCACTTAAAGAGGCAGGAAAATTGCGTATTGAAGGCAAGGAATACATCGTTCATGATGGTGATGTCATGCATTTTAGGTTTAATGTGTGATTTGATTGGATGAAGTTTTCCGAGTTCTGTGCTAAAATGAATGTACAGATAAGGAGGAGTAATCATGAAATTAATCCTGGCGATTGTATCCAACGACGACAGTTCAAGCGTTTCTGCTGCTTTGACTAAAGAGAATTATTCCGTAACCCGATTGGCTACGACCGGCGGTTTTCTGCGATCGGGAAATACGACGATTATCGTAGGTACTGATGACGATCGTGTTGAACATGCCATCGAATTGATTGGCAATGAAAGTAAGCGCAGAACGGAAATCGTTCCCTCCACGGCTTCGTATGACATTGGACGGTATGCTTCATTTCCTGTTGAAGTACAGGTTGGCGGGGCAACAATCTTCGTGTTGGACATCGAGCAATTTGTAAAATTATAATAACAAAGGCGGAAACATAATCCGCCTTTTTTCTTTATCTAAGTTTTAATTCGAAATCGAGGATTGCTTCTTCGATTTCCTTCTCTTTTAGTTTTTCGAGTAACGATAAGAGAAAATCGTTGCGCTTTTCCTCATTAGCTCCGTAGTTATCTATTCCCGCAAAAGTATCGTCCGCTTTACTTGTGTAATACATGATATCACCATTATCCATCAATACAATCAGCCAACGGACGCCAATACTTGTAATCATCAAACCCATCAGTTCAAGAGTGTATCCCTTGTTCATTACATTAAACTCACTTTCATTAAGTAAAACGCCGTGAACGGTACGTAATAAATTTGCGTTTGGGAAGGTATGATTGAATATCCACTTTACATTAGGTGTTCTTCGGAACAAAACCTCTATAAATTTCTCATTATGTTCATTTAGTATGCCGAAATCGCAATGAGCGATTGCTGAAAGTGGCAAGTCATCATCAACACTGAAGTCAGAAACGAAATCGTAAAGCGATAATACGTACTCATGATTTAATGTACGAATAACAGTTTCTCTAGTTAATGGGATATCTTCTTGTTTGGCATAGACAAAGCAGCCTTTTTGTTCAAGATCGTTCTGGCAAGTTAAAGAGGCGATATCATTACCCAGTTTTGTCATTAAGTGTGTCTGCCAGTCCATGTCTAAAAAAATGTTAACCAAGTGCGTTGTTGATCCGCCTGTTTCCGTAGATATCTTCGCAGGCTGATAAGGAAGAAGCGCTGAATGTTGTGTGCTGAAGATTTGTCTTTGAGCAAAAGTCCCGAAAATTACGATTGATTTCATAGGCGCCCCCTTGTAAATGTATGATAACATACCGAAAATCTTTTTTGTGAAAAAAAGATAGAAAATATGCTTGGGCTTTTAAAAATGAGGTGAACCATCATAGTTGTGTGGTGTGAAAAAAATCTGAAAATGATATAATGGGAATGAACCGAATGAATGAGGTGATTTTGTGCGTATTGGACAATCCACGGATATCCATGCTTTTATTGGGGGCAGACCATTGATTCTAGGGGGTGTGACCATTGACCATCCGTCGGGCTTATTAGGGCACTCGGATGCGGATGTGCTTTTACATGCAATTTGTGAAGCTATCATAGGAGCGCTGGGATTAGGGGACATTGGAAAACACTTTCCGGACACAGACCCTACTTATAAAGGTATATCTTCGATGATTCTTTTAGAAAAGACATGGCAATTGATGGATGGTGAAGGTTACCAATTGGTAAATCTTGATAGCCTGATTTTGATTGAGAAGCCAAAAATCGCTCCATTTATTGAAGATATGAAGAAGAATATTTCATCAATGTTGCGTTGCGATGTTGCTTTGATAAATGTCAAAGCTACACGCGGCGAAAAGCTTGGATTTATCGGACGTCAAGAAGGCGTGATGGCACAGGCCGTCGTATTATTAGAGAGGAAATCTTAGAAATGAAAAGAGTTCGTGTGCGTTATGCACCTAGTCCGACCGGACATTTACACATCGGAAATGCGCGTACCGCATTATTTAATTATTTATTTGCCAAGCACTATGAAGGCGACTTCGTATTGCGTATTGAAGATACGGATATTGAACGCAATGTTGAGGGTGGGGAAGAATCACAGCTTTACTATATGAACTGGCTGGGCATTGATCCTGATGAATCACCTAAAAATCCAGGTATATACGGCCCTTACCGCCAAATGGAGCGTTTGGATATTTACAAGCAACATACGGATTTGCTTATTGAAAAAGGCTTTGCGTATAAATGTTATTGTACTTCCGAAGAGTTGGATGAAGATTATCAAAAGCAAGTGGAAGCCGGTCATCCCGCAACCCGATACAATCGCAAATGTCTTCATTTGAGTAAAGAAACACTCAAAGAGAATGAACAAAAGGAATTGCCTTATACCGTCCGTATCCACGTTCCGGATAATGATACATATACTTTCCATGACATGATTCGTGGAGATGTGACTTTTGAGGCCAAGGATATCGGAGATTGGGTATTGGTGAAGGCCAATGGCATTCCTACTTATAACTATGCGGTTGTGATTGATGATCATCTGATGGCGATTACGCATGTTTTCCGTGGGGAAGAACATCTTTCCAATACGCCGAAACAGTTAATGTTGTATCGGATGTTTGGATGGGAAGTTCCGCAATTTGCTCATATGACGCTGATTGTTAATGAACAACGCAAGAAACTATCCAAGCGGGACAATTCCATTATGCAATATATGAGTCAGTATAAAGATTTAGGATACTTACCTCAAGCGATGTTCAATTTTATGGCGCTGTTAGGCTGGTCTCCAGAAGGAGAGCATGAAATATACTCTCCAGAAGAATTAATCAAAGTTTTCGATGAAAAACGTCTTTCCAAATCTCCGTCAATGTTTGATAAGCAAAAATTGACATGGGTTAATAACCGTTATATCAAAGAATTACCACTTTCGGATGTCGTAACTTTGTGTAAACCATTTTTGGTAAAAGAATTTGATTTAAGCACTCGAAGCGATGAGTGGGTTGAGAAGTTGATTGCTTTGTTCCATGACCAACTGTCCTATGGACATCAAATCACGGAGTTGGCAGGGTTGTTCTTTAAGGCTCCGGAAGTACTGGAGGAAGATGCGAAGGAAGCTCTGGCTTGGGAAACCACTCCAGTCATTGCGAAAGCATTTTCTGATAATTTACCGCAAGAGTGGACAGTTGAAAATCTGAAGCTTGCGATGGATACGGTCAAAAATGAAACTAAGATCAAAGGGAAGCCGCTATTTATGGGATTGCGGGCAGCGACGACCGGTCAATGTCACGGACCGGATCTGATGAGTACGATATATTTATTGGGAAAAGAAGAAGTAGGAAAACGATTAAGTCAAATATAATCTAAAGCGGGAGGTGGTCGCATGTTTGAGTTGTTGGCAGAGAAGAAGGTCATGCGTGATCCAATTCATGAGTATATCCACATTCAATATAAGGTCATTTGGGATAGTATCGATTCTGTAGAATTTCAGCGTTTGCGTCGGATCCATCAGTTAGGACCGACATTTCAAGTGTATCACACAGCGGAACATTCCCGTTTTTCTCATTCACTGGGTGTTTATGAGATCGTGCGCCGAATGGTTGAGGAAGTGGAAGGTGTAAAGGAACATTTAGGCGAGTTTGAAAGGATTGCCGTGATGCTTGCGGGGTTGTTACATGATCTTGGACATGGTCCTTTCTCACATGCTTTTGAATTGATTCAAAATCAGCACCATGAGTATTACACGGATCAAATCTTACTTGGGGAAAGTACCGTTAATCAGATCTTATCTGAGGCTGATGTGAACCTTCCTCAGGCTGTTGCGGATATCATCGCACACCGACACCCTAATAAGCTGCTGACACAGATGATTTCAGGTCAGTTGGATGCTGATCGGATGGACTATTTGTTAAGAGATGCTTATTTCACCGGCACCAGTTATGGTCAGTTTGATTTAGAACGCATCCTTCGCACGATGCGAGTGGCAGATGACAGACTGGTTGTCAAAGAGAGTGGTATGCATACTGTTGAAGATTACATCATGGCTCGCTATCATATGTACTGGCAAGTATATTATCATCCGGTATCGAGGAGTTTTGAGGCGGTTTTGATGAGTTTTTTCAGAAGAATGAAGGATTTGTATCATAAAAATCCAATGTCACTTACAGGTTATGATATGTTCGTTCCTTTCTTAAGAGATGATATTGTGAGTATCGATGATTTTGTGTCAATGGATGAACCGGCATTTATGTATGGGATGTCGTTATGCAGAAAACATCCTGACAAGATTCTTTCGGATTTGGCGCGGCGACTTCTTACACGTGATTTATTCGGTTATATGGATATTGATAGTGAGAAAGTGGTTGGGGAAGTAAAGAAAAAAGTTGTGTCTTGCGGCTTTGATTCAGAGTACTACTTTGCAGTCGATCAAGCAAAGCAGCAACCATATCAACCATACCGAGGAAAAGAGAGTTCGCTGATTTGGGTCATGTTGAAAGATGGAAGGATCCGTGAATTATCGGATGTATCCGTTATCGTGCAAGCTATTGTAAAAGGCGAAGATAAAAGCGATCGGAAAATGTTTTTTCCAAAATCATGTATCGAGGTAAATCATGAACAATGAATTCAAGTTAAGAAGAGAACAACTACTGGCAGATTTGCCATTAAATAGTATGGTTGTGTTATTTGCGGGTAAAGGTGTCAAACGTTCTGCAGATTCGGACTACCCTTTTACCGTCAATTATAATTTTGCTTATCTAACCAATATCGATGAGCCTGAAGCCGTGGTGATGATGGTTAAACTCAACCACCGCACTTCGATTACATTATTTGTACGTGATATTGATCTTAACTTGCAGAAATGGAATGGGAAGTATGTTTCAATCGAAGAAGCTAAAGCTTTTAGTATGATTGATTCAGTTGTATATTTTTCGACGTTTGAGACAGCGTTTGTATCGCAGCTGACAAGAACGGGGGTAAATCATCTTTTTCTTGATCTTGAGCGGCTCAATTTAACGGATAGACCCTTAGCGGGCGAACTGTTTGCTAAGAAGGTCAGAGAAACACATCCGGCTTTGATTATTGACAATATTTATCCGATGATTGCTGCGATGCGAACGGTTAAATCTGATAATGAAATCAAAAAGATCGAAAACTGTGTTTCTGTTACGAAATTGGCATTTGAACGTATGTTGAAAAGTACAAAAAATCAGAAATTTGAATTTGAGTTACAAGCAGATTTTGAATATGAATTGAAACGGAATGGTGCCGCACCTGCCTTTGATATGATTGTGGCTGGCGGAGCTCGCTCGACAGTGTTGCATTATTTGAAGAACAGTGAGAAACTTTCAGAAAACGAATTGGTTCTTTGCGATATGGGGGCAATCAAGGATTTGTACAACTCAGATATAAGTCGAACCTTCCCAAAATCCGGGAAGTTCAGTGATCGTCAGAAGCTTTTGTATAATATTGTTTTGGAAGCGATGGATGCAGTTTATGCAAAGATCAAGCCTGGAGTAATGTTAAAAGAGTTAAACGATGTCGTTATTAAAGTATATGATAAACGATTGAAGGAAATCGGATTAATTAAGGATCGTAGTGAAATATCCAACTACTATTATCATGGCGTATCGCATTTCTTAGGCATGGATGTCCATGATGTAGGTCATATTGAGAATATGGTATTGGTTTCCGGTAATGTCATAACGGTTGAACCGGGGTTGTATATCGAGGCGGAATCGATTGGTATCCGTATTGAGGACGATGTACTTGTCACTGAGGATGGATTTCGTAATCTGAGTGAATGCATTGTAAAGTCTATAGATGAAATTGAAGTATTGATGAATAACGGTTAACAACCGTTATTTTTGTGTCATTGAATATAATATGCACAAATATGCAGTTATTATCATTTTATTGTAGGTAATTGATATATATATCTATTATGTATTCATAATTCATCAAATAAACACCTTAATCCTCTTGACAATCATTGATGTTTCTATATAATTCAAGAAGAAAAAGGTATGATATGAAACACTTGCATCCTGTCATCTGTAGAGTTACGCGCAAATCCGTCAGTGATGGAAAAAGCGAAGTCATTCACTTGGGGAAAGCCTATTTAACCCAGTTTTCCGATGGGATTTCATTAGTATATCATGAGTCTGCCAACGAAGAAAATTGTAAAGTCACGTTGGAAGTCAATGAGAAAATCATAACTTGCCTTCGCCAAGGTGAATCAGTCACATCGTGCACTTGGCAACACCTTACGCCTACTTCGATATCTATCAAGACTTCTTTTGGCCAGCATCTCTTTAATGTAGTGACTCATCAAGTCATTATTGAAAAAGAGTTGATTCTGGTTGATTACGAATTGATGGTCGATACGGATGTTATTGATCGAATTGAAATGAAGTGGGAAATAAAGGAGGATATCCATGAACCAAATTGAATTAAACTTAAAAACGATGATTCAGTCAACTGTAAAGATAATGTTTGATTATGAGTTGGCGTTGGATGATATTGTCATAGAGCTGCCAAAAGATAAGGCACATGGGGACTATGCGACCAATGTGGCTATGCGTTTGTCGAGAGTATTGAGGAAAAACCCCAAGGAAATAGCATCTGCTCTAGTTAGTGGATTTGACCATTCAGTAGCGGATGTCGAGAAGGCAGAAATTGCCGGACCTGGATTTATCAATTTCTTTATTTTGAAGGGGTCCTTAGCATTATTGATCGTAAATATTATAGAAGCTTGGGATGACTATGTTAAAACAAAT
>CAKMJZ010000048.1 GCA_927435855.1 uncultured Erysipelotrichaceae bacterium | reverse complement strand
TCATTTATTGGAATAGCAGTTTATCAACGCATACACTTGATGGAAACGACAATATTATGATCGAGGTTCAAGGTTTCATTTCCGATCCTAGTTCATATTGGTATTGTTCTTTTTATGAAGTATAAGGAATAGTCAGTTTTTTTAATTTGAAACCCAAAATACAGGGTAGAAAAGAGGAAAAATGCTAATTAATCAAATAATTGAAGTATTACTTAAAGAATGGGTCTTGATTTCAGTGTTCATGGCTTGGGGCTTGTTTTGTCAGTTGGGCAATATGTGGTCAGGCGCTTGGCTAGCAAAGAAGTATGGGCAGTTCTCCTGGTCAGCCTTTATCAAAGGTTTCATCACGATAGCACTTTATTACATTGGCTTCGTCTGGACAGTGTTTGCTGTGGCCATCTTACCCTTACTACTAAATCACTTTCAAATTGTAGGTATCAATATGGATACCATCAGTGCCTTTACCGGATACTCCACAGCGCTATTCTTTGCCGGATATGGGATTTCTAAAGTGCTTGAAATGGGAATCCGATTAAAAGATAACATCGGCTACATGCCACCGGAGGCAGTAATAAGCGACATCGAAGGGGTAGGCTAATGTTTCCGCCTCTTTTACGTGGATATCTTACCAGTGGATATCTGACGAAATCTCGACCTACGCATGACGCAATCGATGTTGGGTGGCTGAAGCTTTTATTGAAGCACCCACCTATCTTTGCTTGGGATGATGGCGTCGTCATCGCTTCCTACTTTATGTCGGGTGGTGGAAATACAGTGGCTATCCTTTACGATTCTGGCGAAATTCACTGGTACCAGGCACGTTACTTACACCTTTACATCCGCAATGTCAAAGTCGGTGATCGTGTAGTAGCTGGACAAGTTATCGGTGTTGGTGGAAACACTGGATTGAATTCTACTGGGGATCATCTGCATTATGAAATGTTGATTGTCCCGTTTGGATATCGCACCTATCGCTATGCAGATGTAAGAACATTTAGGGTAGACCCAAGATTAGTGACCGGATTTACTGATGTAACCGGAGAAGGGATACAAAAAATGAATGTAAATGAAGATAAACTTCCATTAGCAATACCGCTCTTTAACAACGTAGTGTTACGCTCGACCCCGGCTATCTTGGATAGCAATAAGATTGGACACGTTCCTCTTGCCGGATTACGCTATCACGGTGAGCTGACAATGAATGGTCTCAAGTGGGCAGTATTAAAGCATAACGGCCTTTTCGCCTACGCAGCGATTGCCGATAAAACCGGTAAAGCCTTACTGTCGATCAGTGATAACACAAAAGAAGTCATCATTGAGAGAATCGTTCAAGTTGAGAAACCAATCAACATAACACTACAGCAAGACGGGGTAACCGTTACTGTTGTAAAGGAAGGTTTGAAATGACACAACAACCTAGTCAGAATAAGCAGATTATTGCTAAGTTGGACGAAGTTATTGCAAGTGTGAGCGTTGCAAACAATAAAATTACTCGTATTGAAACGAAAATCGAGATGCAACCACACATCGATGCTGAGCAACATAAAGCAATTCAAGAACAGTTCAAAGGCCATGATAAACGCCTTAGTAAACTTGAATCTATTGCAACGTGGATTGTCTTAACGATACTGGGGTTCGTAATTGTAGAAGTACTAAAACTTATTTAAGTCGGGCAGTAGCAATACTGCTCTTTTTTTATGCACAAAATTCGGTTAACTTTAGGCATGTAATAAAGTCATGCACAAAATTGCGTGTTTTTTGGTCAAGTGTAACACGATGAACTTTATCGTAACAAAGGGAATGTTAGATTACGGTATTTGCGTTTTATTTAAGATAAACGCAAAGTGCAAAGTAAAATGTCCTCAAAGTGTAAAGTTGCATACAACCATAAATGATTGAATGTTTCGATTACAACCGAAATTGATTGATACTTTTAGCAGAGTTTCGAATGTATCCGAAATATCTAAGGAGTTTTAAAACTGTTAGCATATTAAGTAGTGGAGGTGATAAATATGCAAGAATTTATCCTGGAATGTTTTGTGGATCTGATAGCGCAAGCAGCAGCTGCTGGAATCGCTGATCAAGTCCTATCATTGCTATTAGATATCTAAAGTTAACCCGGTTCGCCGCCGGTTTTCTTTTCTTGCATGACTCATAGAGTACCAATTTATGACTTCTGAGAGTGTTTTGAAAATTTCAGGATTATTAATCACAACAATTAAAAGTTTATTTCTAACCCTCGTCAATGCTTGAAATATCATGCTATCTTCATAATAAGGGTAATATCCACTATAATTAGACGTAAGTTTTGCATCATCATTATAGAAAAAGTGGTGATCGATTGGAACAATTATATTATCATATTCTCTACCAAGTGTGCTATGAGTCGTAATAGAACCCGAATATATAGGTGTCCTATGACGGGTTTTTGTAGACTTAGTAATATATTCTGTCATTTCTATTGAAACGTATGAGTGGTTATTACACATATGCTCTATGAACAATTTAGCTTCGCCAACACTTTGAAAGTATTTTGCGTCTACATTCGAATATAAATATGGTTGAACTGAGTTTACCTTTAAATCAAGAAACTTCATAATGAAAGATGCCATAGCTTCATCAGTTCGAATTTTTCTTTTGAGTTCTAATACTTCAAAGTTTTTGCTTTCAGAGACTTTCTTTTGAGTGTTTAGTCTTCTTTCAGTAGAGTGAAGTGTTTGTTGATGGTCAATTGCTAATACTATACATTGTTTGCTATTCGATAGAATTTTATCTATATTATTCGCAAAAATTCTTTGGGATTCATCAACCAAAACTACATCAAAGGAGTCAGTATTAATAAGAGCATAATATTTTATTGGGATTATAGTTATCTTTGCATATTGCCGAATTTTCAAAGCCTCATGCATTGACATGTACGATCCAAAAATTAGTACTACATTTTTTCCTGACGACATATACCTGATTGCCAAATCAAACAAAAGAAGTGATTTTCCTGTTCCTGGACCCCCAATAATACAAATTCTGTTTGATGATGATTTTTCGATGATATTGCGAATGTGAACTTGCTCTTCAGTTAAGTAATATTCATGTCGCATGAATTTTTCAGGTTCAGTATATGGTGAAATTATAAAAGAACTTAGATTAAAATCCTCTAAAATATTCCTTGTTACATAATTGCTTTCTATGTAATCAGTAATATCAGTAATGTCAATTTTCTTTAGTTTATTCTCATCTAGCATAAATAACTCATTTGTACTCGAAACAAAAACAAAGCAGAAGACTATTTTTTGGGTTATCTTTAGGTAATAGCTGTGTCTGACTAATTGGTTAAGCATCGCGTCAAAACCATCTTGCGGATAGGAACTCTTCAACTCAATATTAACTATGCAATTTTCAGAGAAACGAAGTATATCAAATTGCTCTCTAACGCCTTTTTTGGCGGTGTACCCTATATAGTATCCTTCACGTTGGTCGCTATCGAGCGATGATGCAATTTGGTATGCTAATTTATAAAAATCGGTAAGTTCAGCTTTCGAGAATCCCCTTCTATTTATGTAATCAATTGAACAATCTGAAATATTTAAATATGATGCAATAAGACAGTCATCCTCTGTGGACATAACATTAATCATTGAAGATAAATCAATGTATCTCATGTTGTCATCCAAGTTCTAAAGAGAACATAATTCTTTATCATCAAAGTGTTATTGGGCCAGAAGGATTAACTACGTCAACTATCATAGTACGTGATTTCAATAAATCAGCAAATTTCTTGGCATTTCCGAAAGTGTTGTTGATAAAGGAAATTACTTTTACATCTTCGTCTTCCGGATTCGACTTATAGTTAATAATGAGGGCCATCTGATACTTAACACTTTGTTTTTTACCAGTACCTGACATGCCGCCAACGACTGCTCCGAGTGGTCCCAACAATATTCCCCCTAATGCAGCTCTGCCTAATACACTTTTACCTTGCTCTTTGATTTCTTTCTCAGTAGTTAGTAATACACCAGTGATCTTGTGATAAGGTAAAAAAACACTTACTTTGCCACCTCCAAAATTAGTTCTTGGACGAATTTCTAGCTGTTCACCGTCATCGTGTAAAACCAATTCTGATGGCCAGTTTTCTGGAAAATTCGGAACTCCGTGGTAATGCGGAAGATTAATAGCTGCATCACCTGTTTTACTGTCAAGATTAAAAATACCCATTATTTATCCCTCCCTAGTGGTTACATATATTATCAACTTCACATTTTTGAATGTCAATGAAGATCCAAAAGAAATTGGGGATACATTGGGGATACAAAAGATGTTTCACTACACAGAATATATGAAAAAACACTATAAAATACAGATTTAAACGGATTTATACAGTTATCATATCATATAGTCAATTCTCCTCACCTCCACCAAATGCAAAAACTAACCGCTGAAATGCGGTTTTGTTCATTAAATTCTATTGATAAGGCAGTTTTATGTCCCCTAAGAAATCTGTCTAGCTTAGTGTAGTCGATCCACATAAACACAGTTAGTCTAAAAATTTGAAATTCTTTTCCTTGAATAATTGAATGCAGATATCAACAACTGTATTATCATATTTCTTGCCTTTATGGGTCATTATTTCTTTAAGGGCTTCATCAATCCCTAAAGCCGGTCGGTAAGGACGATACGAAGACATGGCCTCAACAACGTCAGCGACGGCTAAAATCCTGCTTTCGATGATGATTTGGTCCCCTGATAAACCTTGCGGGTAACCTGAACCGTCAAGTCTTTCATGATGTTGGTAGATCATGACAGGAATCGCATCGGGGAAATCAACTTCTTTGACGATATTGTATCCTTGTTCAGAATGAGTTTGCAGAATTTGATATTCCAGATTAGTTATCTTTCCTGGCTTGTTCAATATGTCTGAAGCGATATAAATCTTGCCGATATCATGGATTAAAGCACCATATGATAAATTCATGATGGCAGACTGAGACAACCCAAGCTCTTTGGCAATCGAGACGGCTAGGTCTCTGACCCGTTTTTGGTGACCTGCTGTATAGACATCACGAAGCTCACCAATCCTGGATATTATATATATAGTTTGCTGCAATCTTCTTTCTAGGATAGATCTGCTTTCTCTGACCTCATTTTCATATTGTATTACCTGCAATTGTGAGTGAGCGAGGTCGCGTACAAACTGCTCCTGTAATGATAAGCTGTTAAGCAAATGACCATAGGCCTCTTCAAATCTCTTTTCTTCATTTAGAATGTTCGCAAGACACTGTTCGATCTTGAACGCATACCGCTTCACATTTTTCTCAGTGGCCAATGCTAAAGCTGATTTAAGTGTATCAATCGCATCTTGAGGCTTGTTTTCTTTTAGAAAGATGTTACTTTCAACTTGAAGTATGCTGATGGCATCTGAAGTGATCTTATTAATGGCATCGTATTGCTTTGCACCCGCTATAAGCGCGTGTGCTTCAGCAAAATTATTATTAAATATTGCTACAGTGGCAAGATTATTATTGATTTGAATTCGCAGATCCGGACGATTATTTACTAACTCAAGCATTTCTTTGCCTTTTAAAAGGATTCTCTCAGCTTGTTTATAATCTTTAGCGAGGATCTTGTTATAACCCATATTGTTGAGACAGACTATTTTTAAAGTATCATCGTTAATTTCAACAGCAATTCGATACGCCTTTTTATAGAAACCCAAAGAAGCCTCATTCAGTTCTATTGGATTTAGGCAAACACCAATTAGGTTGTAGCACTTTCCCAACTCGAGTTTGTTTTGAGACCTTTCAATCAATGCAATCGATTTGTATCCATAATCTAAGGATTCATTGACCAATCCCAAAAAGTTAGCAGCTCTTGCTGCATCACGATAAATCCATCCACAGTATAGGCTATCAGAATCGCTTGGTTTGAAATCACTAATCTCTATTACACATCGAAAAACCTCGGTATACTGTTCAGTCCATCGATAATAATGACTAAAACAGGTATACTTTCTGATAAGAATGCTTTCAGTAACAAGTTCTCTTGGAATATCATCAAACCAATGCTTTGCCACAATAAATAATTCATCTAACTCGAGTGACAAATTGGAATTCAATGATGTTAAAGAAGAAACGAAACTATTAGCTTGTTCCAGAATTGACCTGTCATCCATTATCTTCACCCCCTATTTATAATAATATCACGTGCATCAAACATACTTCTAATTGAGAATATTGTAACATACGTGTTCATCTTTGTCTTTAGTAACCTGAGTATGTAAGGCAACGGTAGACTAGACAAACTTTATAAGTTGTTCATCTTTATATTCAACTAGACTCATATAGTCCATTGTGCTGATTAATCCCTGCTTTTTACCAAGTGATAAGAGTGCCACGCTTCTCCTCCACCAGTTGCACTTAGGTCCAGCGCGAATTAATTGCGCTGGATTTTTTCTTTTATTCGTCAGGTAATACCTTCAATACTATTTTCGACAGATTCTCAAACTACATATACAGTTTCTAGAACTTGATTAAGCAAGGCAATGCTTTGTGCAAAAAATCACTAAATTTGCGACTGTTGTTGACTAATCTTTTCGTGCTTGATACTATAATGATAAATACAGAAAGAAGGGGGGTAACATATGATTACACATGAAAGAATAAAAACGAACATATTTGCAACAATTTTTGGACTATTTTTAGGGATTGTATATCTATATTTCTATATTAATGGTTACTTTGGCCAAGCAATATTTGGTTGGGAATTTCTTAGCGGTTTGCTGAATTCATTTATACATCCGGTTGCACTCATTGGATTAGTTCCTTTTCTAATAATTGTCTATGTTAAGAGTAAAAAGGATTTTAGTCTAGAAATCCAAAATATACAAAATGCGATTAAGGTTCATAGTATTGTCATACTAGCTTCTACAGTATTAATTGCATCAATTTTTATTATTGAGAAAGAGATGGCGCTAGTTTATGCTTTTATCTATTTCTTTATTATTGGTTTCTTTAGTTCGTATTTGTTAGGAATGCGTATTTTTGAATTTAAGACTGAAGATAGATAACAATAGGATCTCGACATTAGGATGCGATAGGATTCGTAGAATAGGTAGTATATTCGCTTGTTTGATCGGTGTTTCGAAGTGCATGACCATATACTCTTGAACATCTTGGTCTGACTTCAGCGAGACGTTACTTCAAATCTATTATTTTGATGATTTTCGGAGTACAAGATTCCGGATGTTTACTTTTGTTTAAAATTTCTGCTCTATTCTTGTAGTAAGGTAAGGTTATGTACGGTTCACCTCCACCAATGCAATAACTGAGCCGCTGAAAAGCGGTTTTGTTTTTGCAAAAAATACAGGCAAATGATCTTTCCAATAACAAAATGTGTGGAAGTATGTATATTGCGAAATGAAGACAGTACAGCCGCTAGGTACAACTAGACTAGTCGAACAAACAAATAAATCTGAAAGTAACTCTCTTGACAGAATGTAAAGCTTACTTTACTATATATGTAAAGCTTACTTTACTATATATGTAAGGTATGCTTTAGAAGGAGCAGATGTGAAAAACTACGTAAAAGAGTATCGTGAAAACAGAAAGTTGACTCAAGAAGCGCTTGCCAATCACATGAATGTATCGCGCCAAACTATTATTTCCATTGAGAATGGAAAGTATGTGGCCTCATTAGTGTTGGCATTAAAACTTGCCAGCTTCTTCAACACATCAGTGGAAAAACTATTTTCCTTAAAGGAGGAACATGAAAACTAAAGTTGCGTATATTGTGATGGGAATCTATAGCATTATGTTAATCGTTGGTTTGATTTATCAGTATGAAGCATTGCTCAATTTATCCACAGCTCTTGCAGTCATCAGTGCAATTCTCATCCAACAGAACGAGTCAAAAAAAGAACCGGATGAACGCGAAAAGTTCATTGTCGATCGAGCAGCATCTCTTTCGTACTTGTCGGTGATGACCATTATTCTTCTCAGTTACATAGGCAATGATATTATTGGTTTTGAAAACTACTTAAGTGTAGAACTCATTTTCCAGGTACTCATTGGGATTGGATTTATGACTTTTCTCTCAATGTATGTTTTTCTGTCGGAAAAGCATTAATGTGAGTTAATCTAAGAGATTTAGCATTAGTCGTTTGAATGTGGGACACTTCTTGGACAGGGGTTTGATACCTATCACCTCCACCAATTTGGTGAACTGACCGCTGAAAAGCGGTTTTTGTTTAGTTTTACTGATGCAAAAGATTAATCACCCAATTAGTCAAAAGCCCGACGAGAACCTCTTTGCTTAATTAACTTATAAAATGTGCTGTTCGACGTGTAATTCATTAAGATTTGCTTACTCATATTTATAGAACAGATAATACAAAAAGTTAAATTTCTTAAAGGATTTATATACAGGGAAAATCGATTTATTACGCTCATTTCTACATGACTCACAAAGGTGAACCAACACTCACAAAGGTAAAGTCCATACTTTGCGTAAAGACTTGTACTAATTCTTATGATACAATTATAGAAATTGGTAATATTCAATTTAAATTCACAGGTTTTCATGAAAAACTCATCTTCATTTTCTCACTGATAAATCCTTATGTAAATATCAACATAGATAACACGTGAATGTTAATAAAGTGTACTGAACTTGATTATTAAATAGCTTAAAATTTTTGTATATGTCTAGTTAGACACAGAAAGGTACATAATCAAATGAAGGTAAAACAGTGATTAGGGTTGCTCTATGCGATGATGATTTGCTACAACTTAATCATGCCCAATCCGTCTTGAACAGATATAAACAAGACCATTTACATTATGAAATTGCCATCACTACCTTCTCGGCTCCTTTAGAATTATTGTCATATGTTGAGAAAAATGGAGGGTTTGACCTATATCTAATGGATGTTTATATGATGGGCATCCTAGGCACGGAAGCTGCGCAACAGCTACGCCAAATGGGTGATAAGGGTGAAATTATTTTTCTTACCAGCTCACGAGAACATGCGATTGATGCATTTGAAGTCGATGCGGTTCACTATCTAACAAAACCATACACTGAGAGCTCGTTGTTTACAGCATTGGATAAGGTCTTCGATAAATTAAGAATTGAGCGGCGTCACTTTATTACACTCAAGACAGCTGAGGGTAGGATGCGGCTTTTTACAAGGGATGTTGTCTTTATAGAATCTGGTAAAAATAACTATCAAGTCATTCACGTGATTAATAAAGACAAAATTGAAGTCCGCATGACTTCAATAGAACTTTTTGAATTGCTGTCAACAAATCGCTTTTTTATGAGGTGCGGTGTTTCTATCATCTTAAACCTAAAATATGTTCGGCAAATTACAAAAGACACCATCACCTTTGACACAGGTGAACACATCAATTACCCATATCGTGCTTACCCTAAGTTAAAAGAAGCATTCTTGTCTTTTCAAGTCAATACAGAGAGATAAGTATGCAACTACCCCGAAATTGAGGGCAATTAACCCGCAAAAGGTTTATTTAAATACTTTATGATAGGCTATATCAATGTAAGGAGGAAGCAGATTTGACATACTATATTTTGGTATTTACTTCTTTTTTACAATCAGTTTTGGGATTTACATTGATTTCATCTTCAGTCATGTTATTTAAAGAACCAATTAAAAAGCGAATTACAATCGGATTGGTCGTTATGATTTCTGGGATAAGTCTATTATCGTTCATGCTTTATTCACAAGGGGCTGATTCAGTTGATCGTATTGCGATTCTTTTTATTTTATTAATTGAACTCTCTTGGTTTCTAATCTGTTCAGGGGACCGATTTTTTGTATCCTTCTTTAATTTCTTAACTTTTGTCAATATATATGTATCAATAAGTTTTATCAGCGACACTTTGGCCTTTGATTTGAGAGGTAATGCGTTTGTTGGAGGACGTATCGTGATCCGATTGCTGATTTATGCAATAATTGCTCCATTACTTTTTAAGTTTGTGCGACCACGATTTCGAAAGTTGGTCGACACTTTGGATAGAGAATGGAGAAAGGCACTATGGGTACCGTTGATATTCTTAGTCTTGCAAATTTTGATTCTCTATTATCCGCAAGCATACTGGCGCTGGACTGGTAATAATTGGTCTAGAATTATCATCCTAACGGTTTACATGTTGTTTCTTGCTGTATATTATCTTTTGTATGTACAAGCCGATGCAATTGTAGAAAAATACGCATTAGAAAAGCGACATTTGCTAATAGCACAACAAGAGAAACTATGGGAGTCCGAGTTGATTCGTCAAAAGACGGAAGCATCACTAGCAAATCGACAAAGACATGATATGCACCACCATAATGCAGTTATCATGGGCTTACTTCAAACTGGAGATTCAGATAATCTGAAACAATATATGAATAGCTTTGATGCAACGCTAGATGCTCACCGTAGTGATGTGTTTTGTTTAAATCCCATAGCGAATAGTCTTATGAATCTCTATGCCAGTAGAGCTGAGGCAGAGAACATCAAAATTGAGTTTCACGGATTCATACCTGAGAGAATTGGCATCGATAATGTCGATCTCACCTGTGTATTAGGGAATACTTTGGAAAATGCACTCGAAGGGTGTTTAAGACTTCCAAAAGGGGTATATAAAGAAATTATTGTGTCAGTCAAATATATTGATAAGCGCATTCGATTGCAAGTGGTCAACACCTGCGAAGATGATGTTGTATTTAATGGCGAATTACCATTATCAAAGAAAATCTCCGGAGGTACCGGAACAAAGAGCATTCTTTATACCGCTGAACGCTATGATGGTACGGCAGGTTTCTCACTCATTGATGGGAAATTTGTTACGCAAATCGTTCTTAACGAAAAATAAATTACAAATGATATTAAGCAATTATTGGTCATGTTCGATAACTGCTTTTTTAATGTTGGCATTTTGCGTTGAAATAATGGCAAATACCCCTGAAATAATGGCAAGGACCCCAAAAAAGGGTATGAACCATCAATTTCAATATAATGGTATTTATAGAGAAAAGGGGATTTAACGATGATGAAAATACTTACAAGGCTGTTGTTGGTGATGTTCTTAATGATTGTGTTATTGCCTACCAAAGTAATTGCATTAACAAATTATAGTTTATGGGTGGGTAACGTTCAAGTAACGAGTACAAATGCAAGCGGTGTAACGGGCTCGGGTATCACGGGATCTGTAACCTACAGTCCAGAAACCAATACCTTGACATTAAACGATGCTACGATTACCAATGTCTATGTTGATGGGTTTAATAATGCAGCGGGGATATATTCTTCTGGGGATATTATAATCGCTCTGACTGGAGCTAATACCATCAACGTTACCCCACCATTTAGAGGTGGTGGAATTTTTTCAATGAATGGAAGCGTTACCATCAGTGGCAGCGGTAGCCTTGAGGTCACACTCGGATCATCGACGCAGTTCAATTTTGGGGTTTCTACGTGGAATAGTGGAAAAGGCATCAGCATCAATGGGTCAACGCTCGCAATAACCAGTGGTGGAACTTCTGCATCTACAAACAGCAATTCCAGCGGTCTCTATAGCCCCGGTGGGTTTATTTCGATTATAAACGCCACAGTCACGTCAAACGCAGGCATCTCCCCTCAACCTAGTATTGGAATCTTTGCGAGTACTTTGACGGTAGTCAATTCAACGGTGATTGCATCTGGTTACGAACGAGCAATTAGTGCATCCATCACAGCGTCAGATTCTATCCTCTCGGCCTCCAATGATCGCTTAGGCACCGATGCCATCGCGCGCACCATTGCAGAAGTACAGTCCGGAACATATAAATATGTGAGATTGTCTCCGATGCCAGATGAAGTGCCTCCGACTTTGACTTTAGGGTCAGCCAATCGAACGGGCGATACAACAGCTACAATCAAGTTTACCTCAAATGAAGTGGGAAGTTATTATTACTCTGTTGTAACAGATGGAGCATCAGTTCCGATAATTGATACAAGCAGTTTAGGAATTACATGCACAACAGCGGAAACAACCATTCATGTTGGTTTGTCAGCTGGTGCTAAAGATATCTACATTGTTGTTAAGGATACAGCAGGAAATATAAGTAATCCACTTAAGATTGATATAGCAGAATATACCAACACAGCCTACAAAGTGGAACATTATCAAGAAAACCTAAGTGGTGGGTACACACTCAAGGATACGGAAAACCTAACTGGGTCAACTGATACGAGTGTCACAGCAAGTGCTAAGACCTACACGGGATTCAGTGAGAACACAACGTTTACCGACAGAGTGGCCAGTGGAACCATCCAAACGGATGGATCAACTGTGCTTAAGTTATACTACGATCGCAACAGTTATACAGTAACGTTTAAAGATTTCAATGATAGTACGCTTAAGACAGAAGCAGTGAAGTATGAGGCGGGAGCATCTGCGCCAACAAGTCCTACACGTACGGGTTATACTTTCGTAGGATGGGATTCAGCATTTATAGGTGTTTTATCAGATATGACAATAAAAGCTAGATTTGAAATCAAGATATATACAGTTTCATTCTTAGATTTTAATGATCGCGTTATTGGAAGTGTTTCAATAGTAGAACATGGAAAAGATAATTTAGCACCGACTGCTCCAACACGATTTGGATATGTGTTTAAAGGTTGGGACAAAGCATTCAATAATGTTATGTCAGATTTAGTTATAAGAGCATTGTATTCGAAACTAAACGATCCAATTTTTGTCATAGAAGACAAAGAAGACTTTAGAATCGAAGCAGATGGACTTGATGAATCAGTTGCATTTACAAATCAAGAAAGATTGGAAGACATTTCAGTAGAGCTTGAAATTGTTGTATTGGAAGTAAATAATGTGCCTACTAAAGATAAAGCATTGATTGATTCATTTGTCGAAAACACGTTAGAACTAGATTTGCCAAAATTGCTTGTGCTTGATATCTCGCTCTTCAAAGTAGTGGGAAGTAATCGTACAGCCATTCAAAATGCAGAAAG
>CAKMJZ010000047.1 GCA_927435855.1 uncultured Erysipelotrichaceae bacterium | reverse complement strand
CAAACTTCAATCGGGATAAATCACTGTTATGACGCATGTCTGCGATTTTAACTGCCCGAGCCAATGGATTCTCTTTAACTCATGATTGAAACCTTTCCATAATACCCGACCATATTGATAAAGATCGAATGTTTCTTTCATTGAGGTAACTTTGAACCCTTCGGGCATAGTATAATCCGTGAGTGTGCTTTCGATATTAAAAATCGCATCAGACTCTTTTTTTGATGTAGCGATAAATCCCATCTGATAAGCGATTTCTTGAAACTGAAAATCTCGATCTTCAATCGTAACTTCAAACTGACTATCTTTTGCCATGTTTGCTTTTGCGTACAACAACATCTCTTTTTTAAGATATTCAAACGCGGGAAGGGTCATACAAAAGGCTTGGCCCAGACATCCATCAATCGTAACAATTGCTACGACTTCACCATTTTCTTCCCATAATCCCATTTGTCCAACGGCTGATTTATCAAGGGAGGTATGCGTTGTCATCCAGTCCCAGCGGGCATAGGTGTATTCTTTATAACCCAACTTAACAAAAAAGGCTCTGACCTTGAAATAGTCCTCACTGATTCCGGATTGTTCGGTGTATTTTCTGAATTGAGTGCCCATAGGTATTCTCCTTGATGTAAATATCGACTATATCGTATCACTATCATAGATTTTTATAAAGATTTCTTTAAAGGTTGATTTGTAGTTATGCTCTAAAAACTATATAATGATTTTAGAGATAAAGCGAAGAATTAGAATGTAGGACATCGAGGAAATTCTATGCCCAATTGGAATCCTTGGCAAGGTTGCCAAAAAACAAGTGAAGGATGTAAAAACTGTTATATTTATACTTATGATGGTAAAGATGGTAAGAATGTTGGTCAGGTTTTTAAGACCAAATATTTTGATTTACCTGCACAACGTAAGAAAAACGGAGATTATAAACTAAAGTCAGATGATATTGTATATACTTGCTTTTATTCCGATTTCTTCATAGAACTCGCTGATACATGGCGAACTGATGCATGGGTGTACATAAAAGAACGAAGTGACTTAAACTTTTTGTTTCTGACTAAACGAATTCATCGTTTTCACGAATGCATTCCACCTGATTGGAATGATGGATATGATAATGTCATAGTCGGTGTGTCTGTTGAGAATCAGAAGATGGCCGATGATCGATGTTCTTTACTAAAGAACTATCCTATCAAGCATAAAGGTATTATATGTCAGCCACTGATCGGACCTATCGATCTAGAAAACTATTTGGATGGTATGGAGTTTGTTACGGTTGGTGGCGAGCAAGGGCAAAATGGTCGATCGTGTGATTATAACTGGATTTTGAGTTTAAGAGAACAATGCATCCGACATAACGTGCCCTTTACCTTCCGACAAACCGGAACTTATTTTATTAAGGATGATGTTCACTATAAAATCGCTCGAAATGACCAGTCCAAGCAGGCTCGTTTAGCAAATATTGACTATTACCCTACAAGGTGATTGGAGAAAACATGAAAGAAATTCGATTCGATCTTAATGATCCCTGGATTAAAAAAGCCTATGATTTAGCAAATAATCTTCATCGCGGGCAGATAGACAAATCCGGAGAAGTCTATATCAACCATCTCATCGAAGTGGCCAATCAAGTCGAAGGTAAGGAAGCTGTTATGGTCGCATTGCTTCATGATGCGATGGAAGATCAAGGGGTAACGGTATGTTTTTTGAAGAATCAAAAATTTCCTGAGGCAGTCATTGAGGCGATTACTGTACTTACAAAAGTCGAGGATGACTATACGTCTTATATACATAGAGTTAAAGAGAATCCATTGGCTCGGGCAGTTAAAATCGCAGACATGCGTCATAACAGTGATTTATCCCGATTGAAGTTTGTTAGTGAGAAGGATATTGCCAGAAGAGAAAAATATTTGAAGTCAATACAGCTTTTGCAAGATTGACTTAGGAGGTTCTATGCCATTACTTATCGTCAGAAATGATATTACTAAAATGAAAGTCGATGCAATTGTCAATGCGACCAATCCCATGCTGAAAATGGGTGGGGGCGTCAGCGGAGCGATTTTTACGATTGCCGGGCGTCGTCAGTTACAGGATGCATGCGATGTGATCGGACATTGTGCGCAAGGAGATGCGGTCATCACTCCGGGTTTTGACTTGCCCGCAAAATACGTTATTCATACCGTAGGCCCAGTATGGCATGGTGGTGTTGCCGGAGAAAGTGAACAGTTAGCAGACTGCTACACGCACTCGCTAGAACTAGCAAAAAAGCACGGTTGTGAGTCGATTGCTTTCCCTTTGGTATCGTCTGGAACTTATCGTTATCCTAAGCAGGAAGCGATGAATATCGCAATATCTGCTATCAGTCAGTTTCTTTTTGAAAATGATATGACTGTCTATCTGGTGGTCTATGATGCAAAAGCATTTATGTTAAGCAAACAACTATTTACTTCAATTGAAAAATTTATCGATGACAATTACGTGGAAGAGCAAGCGCTGTTGTATCGTCGTACAAGCGCTCGTTATCAGCGTAGAGAAGATATCGAACGTAATAATTTCGAAGCCATGTCAAATCTTTCTGTTGGTTCATCGAATCGCAGTCTGGATGACATCGTCAATCAACAAGATGAATCCTTTTCTGAATCACTCTTCCGATTAATCGATCAGCGCAAACTTAAGGATAGTGAAGTATATAAGAAAGCCAATATTGACCGCCGATTATTCTCAAAGATACGCAATTCCGATTATCATCCAAGTAAAAACACATGCATAGCACTAGCTATCGCTTTAGAACTAAATATGGATCAGCTGAAGGACTTGCTTGCAAAAGCAGGATATACTCTATCAAAAAGCCAGAAGTCAGATTTGATTATTGAATTTCACATCATCAATAAACAGTTCGATATCCTGCAAATCAACGAAGCTTTGTTTACATTCAAACAACCCATCTTAGGAGCTTAAATGTCGCCTTACAAGCGACCTTTTATTTTGTCTTCTATTGTATTCTTAAGTCAGAAAGAAGGAGGATATGATATGAAAACAAATAAAACAGAACTCGTATTTATCTTAGATCGAAGTGGCTCAATGTCTGGATTAGAAAAGGATACGATTGGTGGGTATAATTCCCTATTAGGCAAACAACGTACGGAAGATGGATCAGCCACCGTGACAACTGTGCTCTTCGATGATAAATTTGAACTGCTTCATGATCGTTTGGACATCCATGCGATCTCACCGATCAGTGAAAAAGATTACTTTGTTCGTGGATCGACAGCTCTGTTAGATGCTATCGGAAAAACGATCAACAAAATCGGTAATGTTCAAAAACATTCAAAACCCGAAATGCGTGCGAATAAAGTGTTGGTTATCATTACGACCGACGGAATGGAAAATTCGAGTATGGAGTATTCGTATGATCATGTAAAAATGATGATTGAAAGACAAAAAAATCAATATGGTTGGGAGTTTATTTTCTTAGGAGCCAATATTGATGCATTAGCTACCGCTCACCGCTTTGGTATCGATTCAAGCCGCGCAGCTAACTATCATGCCGATGGTCAAGGGACTCATCTGAATTATGCGACATTGAACAAGGCAGTCAGTAAATTTCGAAGTGAAGCGAAGATTGATGATGATTGGAAAGCGGAGATTGATATAGATTTCAAGGATCGTGAGGATAAGAAAAAGAACTAATGACATCCGGGGGGATGGAGTAAAAAAGTGCGGGTTATTCCGCACTTTGCTATTTATTCGTTGTACTGCTTCGAACGATCAACGTCGGAGTATAGTTCTTTGACAGAACATCAGATTTCCTGGCAATCATGTCAACCAACGTGTCTACACAGTCGATACCGATTTGACGCATGGGTTGATTGATAGTTGTTAATCCCGGAGTTACGACGGAAGCAAAACTAACATCATCGAAGCCGATGACCGATAAATCTTGAGGGATTCTTAATGCCATGGAAAATGCGGCTTGATAAACACCGAAAGCCATCATGTCATTCGCAGCGAATATCCCGCTTACTCCTTTAGCAATCAATCTCAAACCTGCCTGATGGCCACCTTCAGGCCGCCAATCGCCAAACTCTACAAGATTTTCATCAAAGGGGATATTATGTTCTTCAAGAGCCTTTTTGAATCCGGAATATCGCATTTTACTCAGATCTAAATCCAATGATCCGCTAATATAACCGATCTTTGTATGACCCAGATTTAAAAGATGCGTAGTGGCCAGATAGGCTCCGAGTTCTTGATCGATAAACAATGTCTTTATGTTGCTAGCCTTTTGCTGGCGATCGATCAAGACGAAAGGCAATTTCGATTGTTTGACTACCTCAACGATTTTAGCGTCGTATTTATCCATTTCGATACTGGAGTGGATCAAAATGCATCCAGCCAAGCCGCGTTGTAAAAACGTTTTAACATACTCATATTCGCGAGCACCTTGCTCATCCGTATTTCCTAAAATGATCGTATACCCATGCCTGGCTGCTTCAAGTTCAACTTGACGGATAAACTCGGTGTAGAAAAGATTGGATACATCCGGAATAATCAATCCTAAAACATGTGATTTACGTGTAACAAGACTCAATGCCATAGGGTTAGGATGATACTGATGTTCCTTTGCTGTATCGATAATTTTCTTTTTCGTCGCTTCTGAGATACGATTGGGCTTATTATTTAAAACTAATGAAACAGTAGCAATGGATACTCCACATAGTTTCGCGATATCTTTTAGTGTAACATTCATAGTCTTCACCTGCCTGACTCTCATAGTATCAAAAAGGTGTTTAATACTCAAGAACATTAGGTAAAATTCAGGTTAAACGTACTATTTTATCAATTGTAATACCTTAGCTATATGATTTATAATAGAAACAAGCAAAGTTTACATATTGGGGGAGAGTAGTTTAGGAGGAATATCCGTGATGTTTAAAATCATTGACAGTGATTCTGTCACTCGAAACCCCTTATGCAAATCTTAACGTCTAAAAGTAAAAATGATACAAAAAGAAATGACGTACTTCGTTTGTTTTTGTGTTTTCAAAGGAATTAAAACATGGATAAAATGAAGCTTATTATAGATGTCGATCCTGGAATTGACGATTCTTTAGCATTACTGCTTGCCGGAGTAAGCCCTGAATTTGAACTTATGGCCCTTACGGTCGTCAGTGGAAATATTGAGGTCAATCAAGCAGCGCGCAATGCAAGGTTTGCCATGAAGATAGTCGGAAGAGATGATGTTACGATTGCTAAGGGATGTGAGTTGCCTTTAGTGCGAAATTATGTCGATGCTACCGATACCCATGGAAAAGACGGCATAGGTGAGGTTTATTATCCGAAAGAAGAACCCATTGACCATGGTAGCGCCACAACCGTCATATCACGACTGTTAAGACAGTATCCATATCAAATCACTATCGCAGCGTTAGGCCCACTAAGCAATCTGGCTACGATTCTAAAGCGCGACGCAGAAGTATTGACATTAGCTAAAGAAATCGTCATCATGGGCGGAAGTGTCAATGTTTGCGGAAATTGTTCACCGGTTGCAGAGTATAATTTCTGGTGTGACCCCCATGCAGCAAAGATTTTCTTCGATGCTCACTTGACCAATGTGACGTTAGTGCCGTTGGATGTGACATACAAAATCCTTCTAACGCCTAACATGCGTGAAATGATACGACAATTCAAAACGCCACTGGCTCAGTATGTTGTAAATATAACCGGGTTTTATGTTGATTTTCACTGGGCACAAGAGCGAACCTTGGGATGTGTCATTAACGATCCCTTGGTCATTGCTTATTTGCTTGATCGAAGTATTCTTACATTGAAAAAAGGACATGTTCAAATTGAAATTGAGGGAATTGCCATAGGAGAGTCAGTTATAGAATTTCGAGAAAAAGATTCAAGTAAACTTAGCAATATTGCTCAGTCAGTCGATTCAAAGAAGTTTTTTGAACTCTTTCTTACCCGAGTGTTCAGTGAGCAAAAAGATGATATTCAATTAATGATAGAAAAGGGAATGATCCTATGAGTAAAAGAAAAATTATATTTGACACTGATCCGGGCATTGATGATGCTGTTGCTTTACTAACACTTCTAAACTATGAGCCATTTGAGGTTTTGGGAATAACTTCTGTAGCGGGGAATAAGGGAATTACTCACACCACTGACAATGCCAGTAAACTCATCAAATACTCCCAAAAAGATATTAAAGTTTATCAAGGTGCACATAGTAGTTACCTGCGAGTAAAAGGCGGATTACCGGCTGAAGGCCGTGACGGTGGAAATGTTCATGGTGTGGATGGTTTAGGCGGAGTGGGATTACCTGTCGATCCAAACAATATATCTTCTATCAGTGCCATTGATTTTATACTGGATAGTGTAAGAACATATCCAGGTGAAATTGAAATCATATCCGTAGGACCGATGACCAATCTGGCTTTGGCCATTGATCAAGATGAAGCGACCATGCGCAAAGTAAAGAAGGTCTGGTCGATGGGTGGTGGTGTATTTCGTGGTAATGTCACACCGGTCGCTGAGTTTAATTACTGGTTTGACACCGTTTCAGTTGAAAAAGTGTATTCTTTGGGAAATGATGTCGACATCGTTATGGTGGGTTTGGATGCAACGCATCAATGCATTTTTGATGCTAATGATCTTGCGTTTATCCGCTTGGCAGCAGGGGAAAAAGGCGAGTTGATTTACGCGATGGTTCAAGATTATCTCAGTGCTTATTGGAAATTTAATAAGTATATAGGTATTGTCATTCATGATCTTTTACCGGTATTAATGGCCATTGATCCTACAGTATGTTCGCGTTTAGTTCATAGCAACTTGCGCATCGTGCATGAAGGACTGACAAAAGGACAGTGCATCGTAGATTTGGTTGACAGTTGGAAATTGAACAAAAACGCCTATGTAGTTATGGATATGGATGTGCGTAAGTGCAAAGAATTGTTTATGGAAGTATGTTTCAATCAAAAAGTTAAGGAAACCTATCAATCGGTATTTCCTACTTTATAACGCTCAAGTCTTTTGAGAAGAGGAGGACACAACATGAGCAAAGCAGCGAAGTATTCTACTATGGCGATTCTGCTTATTCCTATCGGAATCGCAATCAACTACGTCGGTGGTCAAATCGCATTGATTTTAAAACTACCGGTCTTCATCGATGTCATTGGTACGATTTTGGTCGGAGCATTGGCCGGACCGTTATTTGGTGCAATCACCGGTCTGATCACGAACTTGATCTTGGGCATTACGGCTCCAACTTGGATCCCTTATGCTATCGTAAATGTGGCAATTGGTATCGTAGCTGGGCTTTGTGCTAAAAAAGGTTGGTTCAAAACGTTTAAAGGGGCACTTATTACCAGTGTACTGATTTGGTTGATCACTCAGTTGACCGCAAATCCGGTCACAGTTTACTTGTTTGGCGGGGTTACCGGTTCTGGGTCTAGTTTTATTACTTCATTTTTAATTGCTACCGGTCAGAGTTTATGGCAATCTGTTATAACGACTGCTTTAATAACGGAAACAGTGGACAAATTCGTTTCGGTCTTTATCGTTTTCTTTATTATAAAAGCCATTCCGGCTCGTACATTACTGAAGTTTCCGCTAGCTAGATACTATTTAGATTAGTTTAGGGTAGATCCCGCTTTTGCGGGATTTACCTTTTGAGGAGACAATTATGGATGATCGAAAAAAAGGGATATTAAGTAAGCTTTATCCGCTGACAAAGTTAGTGTTTTTATTTTGTGCTATTTTACTGGCCATCGTCTATGACTGGAAATTTGGATACTTAATCATGGTTCCTTTGAGCTTGTTTTTGGCTTTGTTTTCCGGAAATTTCATAGGTTTTCTAAAGAAATTTATCGGAGCATTGTTGCTCTTTGTTATATTTGTGTTCCTTTTTAAAATCATGCTCGACAAATCGGATTCACAAATCTTATTTCAATGGCAGTTTATTGTCATCCGAATTCAAGGTCTCATTGACGGACTTAATCAAACCTCGGTTTTAGTTGTTATGGCGGCAGTTGTATTGCTTTTCTTTGAAACAACAGAAGTCGAAGATTTGATGATCAGCCTTCAACAGAAAAAAGTAAGCCATGTGGTCAGTTATATCGTGTTATCAACATTACAAATGATTCCAGATATGGTCAAGCGCAGTAAAGTAATCATGCAAGCTCAGCAAGCTCGTGGTATTGAGACTGAGGGAAATATATTTTTGCGTGTACGTGCTTTCTTTCCATCTCTTGGACCTTTGATCATCTCTTCGATCAGTGAACTGGAAGAGCGAGCAATCACTTTGGAAGTTCGTGGATTCTCGGCGAGCGTAGAAAAAACGTTTCTAAAAGATATCCAATCAAGAAACATCGATGGAATTCTATCGCTTTTAATTATTCTTCTTAGTATCTCTCTACTGGGATGGAGGATTTTTTTATGGCTGTCTTAGAACTCAAAGATGTTACATTTAAATATCAACTGGCAAAAGAAACTATCCTAGAAAACATCTCGTTTTCTATTGAAAAAGGTGAATTTGTGGCGTTGGTTGGGCGAAACGGTGTCGGAAAGACAACGTTGTGCTCAATCATGCGTGGATTGATTCCGACATTTCATACCGGTACGATGAGTGGCCAAGTACTGCTAAATGGGTTGGATATCGGTGAGATGTCCATTGGAGATCTTGCTTTGCATATCGGATTTGTCTTTCAAAACCCCTTCGTTCAGGTCAGTGGTGTCAAGCAAACCGTATTTGAAGAAGTGGCGTATGGATTGGAAAATCTTGGGGTAAAGCGAAGTGAAATCATTCGAAGGGTCGAAGAGATGCTTCATCAACTTAATATCGAACACCTGCGATCCAAGCATCCGATGCAACTTTCGGGTGGTCAAAGTCAGCGGGTTGCTTTGGCGTCCGTGTTGGTCATGGATCCGGAAATTTTGATCATCGATGAACCGACATCACAATTAGATCCGCAAGGAACTGAGGAAGTATTTGAGACGATTCGTTTGTTAAAGGAAAGAAAAAAGACCATAATTCTGGTCGAGCATAAAGTGGACTGGGTGGCAGAGTATGCTGATCGTGTCATTGTGATTGATGATAAACATATCGTAAAAGACGCATCTGCGAGTGAGGTGTTTTCGGATCCGATGATACTTGAAACGGGTAATAATCTTCCCCAAGTTGCTTTACTTGCCCTGCGATTACTAGAGTTGGGGAAAGTTGACTTCAACAAGATCCCAACAACACTCGACGAAGCTGTTGAGCAGTTGAAAGGCAGGGCTGATAATGGAGGCAATTAAATTTGAACATGTGAGCTTTGCTTATGAGCATGGCTTTGTGGCCGTGGATGATATATCATTTAACATTCAATCAGGAGAGAAAGTGGCAATTATCGGGCAAAACGGTGCTGGGAAAACAACGACGGTCAAGATGATGAACGGTTTGCTACGACCAAAAAGCGGGGAAATAACGGTTTTCGGGGATGATGCATCGAAGAAAACGACCGCAACCCTCTCGAAGAAGGTGGGTTATGTTTTTCAAAATCCAGGGGATCAGATTTTTAATCAAACCGTATATAATGAAATCGCATACTCATTGAAATATTTAAAAATGGATAAAACTGAAGTTGAGCGCAGGGTCAATTCTGCGGCTGCGATGTGCTATCTATCCGATGAACTTCAAACCAATCCCTATGATCTGCCTTTCAGTATCCGTAAATTCGTTACGATAGCTTCAGTTGTTGCAATGAATGTGGATGTGGTAATATTGGATGAGCCGACCGCCGGACAGGACTTATTGGGCTTGCTTCATCAAAAGGAAATTATCGAACAATTGCATCAGATGGGGAAAACCGTCGTTACGATTTCTCATGATATGGAATTTGTGATTGATAACTTTGATAGAATCATTGTAATGGCTGATAAGAAAATCGTAGGAGATGCCAATAAGCGTGAAATTTTCTGGGATTTTGAGTTGTTGGACAAAGCTGCATTAAAACAACCGGTCGTATCCCAACTGGCGAAGCGCTTAGAACTAAAAAGGAACATTATCAACATTGTTGATTTTGTAAGTGAATATGAGAAATGAGAAGATGAATATCGTGGCCATCGGCGTGCTGATGGCCATTCAGTTGGTAATCACATTTGAGATGAGCATGGTCATGCCAATGGCACCGTTAATCGCATCGATTTATCAAGTCGATCAAAGCAATGTCACGTTGTTAAACTTGGGATATGCTCTTTCCGGATTGTTTGTGCCATTTTTAGGGATAATGGCAGATAAAATTGGAAACAAGCGAATTCTAATTTTCAGTTCGTTTTTATTTGTGATTGGAAGTGCTCTGGTTTTCGTTTGGTCAAATCCCTGGGGATTTATCTTAGGAAGAACCATTTTAGGCATCGGTTTTTTTGCGTTGATCAGTATCAGTCCATCGTATCTCTCCATCTTAGTCAAACCTGAGAAATACGGTTTTGTCAGCGGATTACATAAAATCGCCTTTGCATTGGCTATTCTGATATCTCCACTAGTAGCTACCACTTTTGCTATTAACTTTGGGTTTCAGACTTTGTATCTTGGTGTCATGATTGCGATGATTATTTGTACAGGATTAGCTTTTTTGATGCCGGATGTCCGATCAAGACACGAAGCGATTCATCATAACAGTCTGGTTTCGATTTTTAAGAATTCACGTGCCGTCAAGATGATGGTAGTGGTCGCGCTGTTCTCACTGCCATCGGTGTTTTATTTTAATTATCTGAGTATCCATCTAAACCAATTGGGGCAATCAGCTCAAAGTATCGCATCGCTTTACAGTATGATTGCATTGGGTTCATTGGGTGCTGGTATCGGAATCATGCTTTTTAGTGATAAATTGGGAAAACGGCGGATGGGATTATGGGGAGCTGTTTTCTCGGCTGTATTTATGGCACTGACCTTATTTAATTATGAACCCACGATTTTCTTGGTAGGGTTTATGTTTGGTCTAGCCTTTGATCTTATTTGGGGATTATTGTTCCCACTTGCCACAGGAATATTAAAAGGCCAGACGGCTGGCTTTCTGACGATATTGAGCTTTGTAATGTCAATGACCAATGTTGCAGCAAATGGATTAGCTCCTACCATATTTCGACTTGGAGGTTTTATGCTCAATGTTTTGGTTTGTACGTTTGGGTTGATCATCGGATCATTCCTTCTTTATCAAATATTCAAAAATAAAGACACCTCCTCAGCTTGAGAAGGTGTTATTTTTCTATTCGACCGTTACCGATTTAGCTAGGTTACGTGGTTTATCAACATCACATCCACGAAGGACGGCACTGTAATAAGCAAACAGTTGCATGATGATGACACTTGTAAAAGGCATCAACCAATCACTTAGCGAGGGCAGATTCACCACATCATCCGCAACATCCTCTGCGACATTCATGTCTTCTTTTTTCAGAAGTAACACTTTTGCTCCGCGAGCCTTTACTTCCTTGACATTACTCACAATTTTTTCAAGTAAGTCGCTTTGTGTTGTCAGCGCGATGACCGGAACATCATCGGTAATCAATGAAATCGTTCCGTGTTTAAGTTCACCACCGGGATAAGCTTCACTGTGAACATAGCTGATTTCCTTTAGTTTCAGGGATGCTTCCATCGATACCGCATAATCTAATCCGCGGCCGATGAAGAACAGGTTTTTTGCATTTACATATTTTGATGCCAGGAACTTGACGTGCTCAGCTTGTTCGAGCAGAGGTTTAATAATATGTTCAACAGAAAGTAGTTCGCTGACCTTGGTTTCATAATCTTCTTGACTCATAACACCTTTGACCATCGCCATATGAAGGGCTAGGGCGCTTAACAGTCCGACTTGCACGAAATAGGCCTTGGTTGAGGCAACTGCGATTTCAATGCCGGCATGAGTCATCAGGACGACATCCGCTTCTCTGGCAATCGATGAACCGTTGACATTAACAATTGCCAAGGTCTTGATGCCTTGTGCTTTTGCTAAGCGAAGAGCTGCTAAGGAATCGGCGGTTTCACCGGATTGAGAAATAATCAAAACCAAGTCATCCTTATGTAATACAGGGTTGCGATAGCGAAACTCAGAAGCAACATCGACTTCGACATTGATTCTAGCAAAACGTTCAAACAGATATTTGGCAATGATGCCCGAATGCATCGCTGTCCCACAGGCGATCATGTGGATTTTATTTAGATTCTTTAAAAAGTCATCACTGATTTTCTCAGCGCTGAAATCGAAACCGTTACCGCTGCGACGTACTCGCAACGTTTTCATGAAGGCTTCGGGCTGTTCATGAATTTCCTTAATCATAAAGTGCGGATACCCGCCTTTTTCTGATGTTTGCTCATCCCAATCCGCCACTTGAACTTCCTTATGAATTTCCTCACCATCCACATCAAGTATGACTACATGATTGCGCTTTACAATGGCAATCTCATCATGTTCCAATAAGTAATAGCGACGGGTATAGCGTAGAAGTGCTGTCATATCGGAGGCTATGAAGTTCTCATCTTCGCCTAATCCGATGATTAGCGGACTGTCATGTCGGACCGCATAGATAGCATCCGGATGATCGGCGAACATCATACCCAAAGCATATGATCCGCGAACTTTCTCTAAAACTTTTCTGATTGCTAATATCGGATTTTGTTTTTGAATGTAGTAGTAGTCCAAGCATTTGGCCAGTGCTTCGGTATCCGTCTCGGATTCAAAGGCATAACCTTTACGAATCATGCGCTCTTTGACTTGCATGTAGTTTTCGATGATACCGTTGTGAACCAAAGTGACTCTTGGTGTTCCGTGAGGATGCGAATTGATATCCGATGGTTCTCCATGAGTTGCCCAACGGGTATGACCGATACCGGTATTAGCTGATTTAAATTCAGTCAGGTCGATTTTTTTGACCATGTCCTCAATACGACCTTG
>CAKMJZ010000046.1 GCA_927435855.1 uncultured Erysipelotrichaceae bacterium | reverse complement strand
CATTGTTATGAACTGATCTACAATGTCCACACATGATTATTTGTTACTATTCACCAATTTTGGTAAAGTATACCGAATTAAGGGTTACCGTGTGCCCCAGGCAAGTAGAATTGCTAAAGGTATACCGGTTGTAAACTTATTAAATTTAGACAAAGAAGAAAAAGTTAAGGCTATGTCAGCAGTAAGCACAGATTCTACCAATGCCTTCTTTGTGTTCTCAACAAAAGAAGGATTAGTGAAGCGTGTAGCTGTATCAGAGTTTGAGTCGATTCGTCAGACGGGTAAGATTGCAATTTCGCTGCGTGATGGTGATGAATTAATTGCTGTTAAGCAAACGACCGGAGATGATGAGATTATTATCGCTGGAGCAAACGGTAAAGCTGTTCGATTTAATGAGAACGATGTACGTCCGATGGGACGTAATGCTGCCGGAGTACGGGGATTCAATGTTGATGGCAGTGAAGTAATCGGTATGACAACTGACAAAGAAGGTGATTACATCCTTGCGGTCACTCAAGGTGGATATGGAAAGAAATCAGCACTTGAAGACTATCGATTGACCAATCGTGGTGCGAAAGGTGTCAAAACCATCAATATCACAGAGAAAAACGGCTTATTGGTGTCTATGCGTGCTGTAACTGGTAATGAAGAACTGCTAATCGTTACGGATGAAGGAATAGTCATTCGGATATCATTGAAGAATGTAGGGACTTACGGACGTAATACCCAAGGAGTTAAGTTAATTCAATTAGGAGAAGGACATAGTGTTTCTTCGGTAGCGGTTATACCGGTTGATGAAACCGATGATTTACAAGAAACAGAAGAACCTAAGGCATAAAATATGGCGAGCTCATGCGGGCTCGCCATTTATTTTAAAGTTTTCCTTGGTTTTTGTAATGTTATATATGACTATAGTGATCAACACAATTGAGCCGCCAAACAGAGATAAGATTCCTGGGATTTCACCAACAGCCAGAAACACCCAAATCGGATTAAGGATTGGTTCGATGGTAGCTATGATTGAACTTTTGACAGCTGAAGTCTTCTTTATTCCTAATGAAAAGAGTATATATGGTACCCCAAGTTGCAATGTTCCCATCAGAAATATGACTGTCCAGTTAATTGTACTAAATGTAAGAAAGTTTTTATCAAAAAACAAGAAAGGCAATAAAAATATACTAAATAAATTGCCTAGTAGGGAGGCATCAACAGGATTAGCGTTAGGTAATTTGTTGGCAAAGAATACCCCAGCGAAGCTTACTCCGGAAAGAAGACCGATAAAATCACCGAGCCAGTATCCAGTTTGAAGTCTTTCTATAAAGAAAAGAGAAATGCCAAACAATGTCAACGTGACCGCAATCACATCTTTGCGTGATGGCGTATACTTTTGAAAGATAAAAGAAAATAGAAGAATAAACACAGGGGCTGAATATTGCAACACGATGGCATTAGCGGAAGTAGTCATTTTATTGGCTAACATAAACAAGGTTGTTGTTAAAGTTAAAGAAATTGCCGACAATATTGTTGATTTTGAAAATGATATGCGTGTTTTCCCTCGATATATTAAAATTACAACAAAAGCTATCAATCCTCGTATACAAGCAATGGAAAAAGCATTCCAAGTCAGAATCTTCGCTGCAAGACCACCAAAACTCCACATAACAGCGGCTACAAATATTAATAGTGATCCATCACGTTGTTTCATAGTGAATTTCCTTTGTTACTTGCTTTATGCATGCTATTCTACACTAAACAGAAGTAATTGAACATAATAATTTTGAATATTGTATAAGTCGGCTATCGATGAGCAAATCTAACAATGCTGTCGGAGTGTTTGGAGGGAATAATTAACTATTACTCTAGTATACTTAGGTCAAGAGTCATAACACTACCATCAAGTAAATCTTGAAACATAGATCAACTACTCAATCAAGTAAACAAAATATTAATTCAGGTTTGATTGAAGAATATGGTGTTTAATCATGTTGACATTGCTGATGGACACTATTAGAATATACCTATAAACAAAGACAGGGAAAAGTACTGAGACATCGAGTTAAGAGACGTAACGGTTGGTGAGAGTTACGCCGATTATCAGAAAATCCACCCAAGAGTGAAGGAGTAATGTCCTTTCGGTAACAACCGTTATCTGTAAGAGAGGTATTGTTTCACGTGAAACAATACAAGAAGGGTGGCAACACGGAGAATCGTCCCTTGTGTTGTCTTTTTTATATTTAAGGAGGGTAATTATGCTCGATATTAAGTTGATCAGGGAAAATCCTGAGGAAATCATTCGTAGACTACAGACTCGAGGAACAGATTTTTCTGTTATTCGCGATATCATCACTTGGGATGAAGAACGTAGATTACTTTTGACTGAAGTAGAAGCTAAGAAAAATTTCCGTAACGAGTCGTCCAAGAGAATTGGTCTTTTAAAGCGTGAAGGCAAGGATACGACTGATATTATGAAAGAAGTTAGCGAAGCCAATGATCAAATTACTGATTTAGATGCTAAAGTTGCTAAAGTTGAAGAGAAAATTCTCAATATCATGAATATTTTGCCCAATGTTCCACGTGAAACAATCAAAGTTGGAACTACGGATGCGGATAACAAAGAAGTGCGCAGATGGGGAGATGTCCGAACATTCGATTTTGAACCAAAGCCTCACTGGGATATAGGGACAGGACTTGATATTCTTGATTTTGAGCGTGGCGCAAAGATAACTGGAGCTCGTTTTACGGTTTATAAAGGTGCTGGAGCTCGTCTTGAGCGTGCAATCATTAACTTCATGCTTGATTTGCATACGACAAAGCATGGGTATCTGGAAACTTTGCCGCCGTTTATGGTTAATGCTCAATCGATGTATGGAACTGGACAGTTGCCGAAATTTGAAGAGGATCTGTTTAAGGTGACGCCTTTTGATTATTATCTGGTACCAACAGCTGAAGTTCCCGTAACCAATATGCATGCTAACGAAATTCTATCTTTAGATCAAATGCCAATATACTATACAGCATATACGCCGTGTTTTCGTGCTGAAGCTGGAGCTGCGGGACGTGATACACGTGGAATCATTCGGCAACATCAATTTAACAAAGTTGAGCTTGTAAAGTTTACAACTCCTGAAACATCATACGAAGAACTAGAAAAACTGACGAACAATGCCGAAGAAATATTGAAACAGCTGAAGTTGCCGTATCGGGTTGTTGAATTATGTACTGGGGATATGGGGTTTAGCAGTGCAATGACGTATGATATCGAAGTTTGGTTGCCAGCATTTGCTACTTATCGCGAAATTTCTTCGTGCTCAAATTTTGAAGACTTCCAGGCGCGTCGAGCGAACATTCGCTTCCGCAGGGAGCTGAAAGGGAAACCAGAGTATGTACACACCCTTAATGGTTCTGGATTGGCTGTAGGCAGAACAGTAGCCGCAATTCTGGAAAACTATCAAAATGCGGATGGTACGATAACAGTACCTGAAGTGCTCCAACCTTACATGGGTGGGTTGGAAATAATTGCAATTAATAAAAAATAAGGTATAATAAACATGCTATCACAACGTTACCTACTGAACCAGGTCAGGGTCGGAAGACAACAGCCTTAAGGTGGCTCTGACGTGTGTGATAGCTTTTATTTTACAAAAGGAGCATTATGGACGATAGAAAATATATGATTATGGCCATAAATGAAGCTAAACAGGCATTTTTGGAAAACGAAGTGCCAATTGGCTGTATTATTGTGCATGAGGATACTGTCATTGCTTCAACGCATAACCGAAAAGAACAATTAAGTCGTGCAACAGCTCACGCTGAAATTTTGGCAATCGAACAAGCTTGTTTGGTGTTAGGTGACTGGCGATTAGATAATTGTATATTGTATGTAACGCTAGAGCCATGTCCGATGTGTGCAGGAGCGATCTACCAGTCACGGATCAAAAAAGTCATCTTTGGAGCATTTGATCCAAAAGGAGGAGCATACGGTTCTAATTTTGATATAAATGCTATACCACGCCTTAATCATTACCCATCTGTGTCCAGTGGAGTTTTGAAAGACGAGTGTGGTGAATTGCTTAAAGATTTCTTTAAAACCAAAAGGCAAAAAGATATTGAATAAACCTAGAGGAGATGTCTCCTCTTTTCTTTATATTGAGTATAAAAGTCGTAGGTTATGGTATAATAAGTAAGACGACATTGAACATCAAAGGAGTTATCATGGAAGTAATCTCAGTGAGAAATCAACCTGAAATGGTTGATTCTGCTATCTCCTATATTCAATCGAAATGGGCAAATGAGCAGAGTATGGCTGTTTATCAAGATTGTATTTCAAACTCCATAAGTACACTATCTGTACTTCCTTATTGGTACTTATTGCAAGATCAAGGGGAGATTATTGGGTGTGCCGGTTTGGTAACCAATGATTTTATCAGCAGAATGGATTTATATCCTTGGATTTGTGCTGTTTATGTAGAAAAATCACATCGTGGTCAAAATTTTGGCAGATTACTTATACTTGCAGCGATCGCAGATGCTAAAAAAGGCGGATTTGAGAACTGTTACTTGTGTACCGATCATGTGGGTTACTATGAGAAGTTCGGATTTGTAAAGATAGGCACTGGATTTCATCCTTGGGGAGAGACATCTTCGATTTATCAGATTTCGACAAACGGACAGTCTAATGAAAAAACTCTGTCAAACTTCTAAGAAGATATTTGATTTGTTATAATTAACACGGAAAGAAGGGTTTATTATGGCATATAAAGCATTATATCGAACATATCGCCCAACATCTTTTGAAAAAGTTGTCGGTCAGCAACATATTGTAAAAACCCTGCAGAATGCAGTTTTAAAACATAAAATCGCTCATGCTTATCTTTTTTGTGGTCCACGTGGAACCGGGAAAACAACCGTTGCAAAACTAATGGCTAAAGCGGTGAATTGCCCTTCCGCCAACAACGCTCCTTGCAATGTGTGTGACAGTTGTCTCTCGATTCAAGCCGGAAATCATCCGGATATCATTGAAATTGATGCTGCCAGTAATAATGGTGTTGATGAAATAAGAGATTTGATTGAAAAAGTAAAATATTCACCGATTGAAGGCAAATATAAGGTATATATTGTCGATGAAGTACATATGCTCTCACAAGGAGCTTTTAATGCTTTGCTTAAAACGTTAGAAGAGCCACCGCCTCATGTTATTTTTATCTTGGCAACCACGGAACCTCATAAAGTATTACCAACAATCATAAGCCGATGCCAACGCTTCGATTTTACCAAGGTGCCACAGGTCGAGATTGGGATTAGGGTAAAAGAAGTATTGGATATCGAAAAAATTAAATATGAAGAAGGCGTTATCCGTTTGATCAGTCAGTTGGCTGAAGGTGGATTACGAGACGCTTTAAGTATTTTAGAACAATGTATTGCTTATGCTCAGAATGATTTACGTGTACAACATGTTCATGATATTTACGGAATTACGACTGTAAGTGAGAAAATTGATTTACTGGATGCGGTGTTTTCAAAAAATGTCGTAGCAATCCTTGATAATGTTCGTTTTATCAGTGAAAAGAGTTTTGATATTAAACGATTGACCTCAGATATGATCGATTTATTGAAAGAATGCATTATTTATCAATATACACGCGATGAATCACTACTTCAAATTGCAACAATGGATGAAGTAAAACACATTCTAGCTAAAAAAAGTGCAAACGATTTATTGAAGATGATCGACATTTTCATTGAAACTATGGATAAATACCGTAATGCCACCAATATACACTCCTATTTTGAAGTAGCTTTGCTTAAAATGATGGCTATGGGTGATCATACTATGGTTTCTGTTGCGGATTATGTTGAGAAACCTGTTCAAGTGGTCACAAAACCAGTTACTAAGCAAATTAAGGTAGATGTAGAGCCGGTGATTGATCAAATCAAAGAGGATGTGAAGCCGAAAGCGCAACTGTTTGAAGCTGTTAAGGATATTGAGTTAGTTAGTGAGGAGCCTGTTGTTCTTGAGTCGACCGAGGATGATCGTTTGTTGCAATTGGATATTGAAAATTTAGATACTGATACATCTGAGTCTAATGATCTGTTGTTGAATGATTTTGACATTGTTCGATTTATGGTAGCCGGTGACAAGGCAAGGCGTACGAATGAAGCTTCACTCTGGGATAAGCTTGATCAATATATCAATGAGATCGAGTGGGCTAAAGTGGCCCGAATAATATCAGACGGAAATATAGTAGTGACCAATGAGCAATTTGTTGTTCTATCGGTACCTTACGAGGAAATTGCCAGAGAGATCAATGCGAAATCGAATGAAATTGCTTTGCGAAAGTTAATGATCGAAATCGTAAAACAACCGCGTAAAGTATTTGCGATTACTAAAGATCAAGAAGAACGGTCTATTGCTTTATTTAGAGAATTATGGAGTGCAGGAAAACTACCCGAACCAATGATTATCCATGTAGAGCCATTGCCCAAAATCAGCAAACCTGAAGAAGAGATCAGTGATGATCAACGACTTGTAAGTTTATTTGGGGAAGGTAATGTGGACTTCATTCATGAGGAATAACTATGTACCCAAAAATTCTGTTAAATCTGATTGAAGAACTGAAGAAACTTCCTGGTGTAGGTTCGAAGACAGCAGAGCGCTATGCGTTTGAAATCATCAACCGGGATCATCAGGATATTGAAGCTTTTGCTAATGCACTTTTAAAAATCAAAGACAGGTTAAAGACCTGCACGATTTGCGGGAATATCACGGAAGATGCGCTTTGTGATATTTGTAAGGATAAACATCGGGATCAATCAGTGATATGTGTTGTGAGTCATCCCAAAGACATTATTGCGTTGGAGAAGATGGGAGAGTATCACGGAGTTTATCATGTCCTTAACGGCGTTATATCGACCTTCAAAGGTATTTTGCCTGAGGATATTAATATTGAGACGCTAATCAAACGCGTCAATGAGCATATCAGTGAGGTTATAATTGCGACAAATCCAACAATCGAGGGGGAAACAACCGCCTTGTATATCGCAAAGAAACTTCAATTAAAAGGAGCTAATGTTACTCGTTTGGCATCTGGTCTGCCGATGGGCGGCCATTTGGATTATGCTGATGAGATGACGTTGATAAAAGCTTTGGAAGGCCGAAAGAAAATTTAGGAGGAGCCATGAAAACAGACATTCAAATAGCCCAGGAAAACGTATTGGAGCCAATCGAGCGGATCGCCCGCAAAGCAAAGATTGACAATGAGTATTTGGAACATTACGGGAAGTACAAGGCAAAGATCGATTTGAAGATTATGGAAGGATTAACCAATCAAAAAGATGGAAAATTGATTTTGGTTACATCCATCAATCCAACCAAGGCAGGCGAAGGGAAGTCAACGACGACTGTCGGATTAGCCGATGGACTAGCTAGACTCAATAAAATGGTTATCGGTGCCTTAAGAGAGCCGTCTTTAGGGCCAGTTTTTGGTGTTAAAGGAGGAGCGACCGGCGGTGGAATGGCTCAAGTTGTTCCTATGGAAGATATCAATCTCCATTTTAACGGGGATATGCACGCGGTAACGACCTCAAACAATTTGATCAGTGCAGCGATTGACAATCATATGTATCATGGGAATGTGTTAAACATTGATCCGGAACATATCGTTTGGAAGCGTTGTATGGATATGAACGACCGCGCATTGCGTCAGGTCAGAGTTGCTTTAGGAGAGAAAAACGGTATTGAGCGCAAAGATGGATTCAATATTACAGTAGCTTCGGAGATTATGGCGATATTGTGCCTTTCTTCATCATTGCAAGACTTTCAACAACGGGTTGAACGTTGTGTTGTAGCTTATAATACAGATAGTAAACCGATTACAGTAAAGGATTTGAATGTTGGCGGTGCTGTAGCAATGATTATGAAGGAAGCTATTAAACCTAATCTTGTTCAAACACTTGAAAAAACACCGATTCTTATTCACGGTGGTCCATTTGCGAATATCGCACATGGCTGTAATTCGATTCTAGCGACCAAAATGGCACTTAAACTTGCTGATTATGTTGTTACGGAGTCAGGATTTGGTGTTGATTTGGGGGCTGAAAAGTTCATGGATATCAAATGCCAAGTAGCTAAGATCGTTCCTAATGCAATCGTTGTTGTTGCAACGATTCGTGCATTGAAACTTCATGGCGGAATGGCTTATGATTCACTAAAAGAGGAAAATATCGAAGCGCTTGCCAATGGTGTTGAAAATTTGGCTAAGCATATAGAAACAATTAAAAAATACCGTGTTCCTTATGTAATTGCAATTAACCGATTTGTCAATGACACATCAGATGAATTGGATTGGTTAATGAACTGGTGCGAAACTCATGGTCATGATGCAGTCATTAACGAATCTTGGGGCAAAGGCAGTGCCGGTGCTGAAGATTTGGCAAAAGCAGTTATTCTAGCAAGCGAACAAGAAAGCCAGTTCAAACCATTAGTCACAGATGCGGATAGTGTTGAAGAGAAAATAGATCGTATATGTAAAGAAGTCTATGGTGCTAATGGAGTTATCTATTCTGAAAAAGCGAAAGAACAATTGGCTCGATTGACTGACAATGGTTGGAGTCATATTTCGGTTTGTATGGCTAAAAATCAATATTCATTGACAGATGATCAGAAGAAGTTGGGACGTCCTCGTGATTTCCAAATTCATATTTCCGAACTTCGTATCAGTGCCGGAGCAGGATTTGTTGTGGCGTTGACTGGCAGTGTTATGACTATGCCGGGATTGCCTAAGGTACCGGCAGCAAACAATATGGGAATTGATGAGAAAGGGAATATCTACGGATTATTCTAGCAGGTAGAAAATGGCTTCGATTGCTTATGTAACCGACAGAAAAATGATTGAGTTTCATCGTGCTTATGGAAATCAGATGATGAATTTTTGGCGTCCGAGCAGCATGAAACAATTCTCACAATTTAATCCCGGAGACTATTTGTTCTTCCTTGCCAAAGGAACGGAGCGTTTCAATGGAAAAGAAAAAGGGATTGTCGGATATGGCAAGTATAACAGTGCCCATACGATGTCATTGCGTCAAATGTGGAATCAGTATGGAACCTATAACGGTTATAGTTCTAAAGATGAATTGGCCGAAGCCATTGCCAAAGTTAATAAGAATCACGAAGTTGGCAAAAGTATACATTGTTTATTATTAAAGGATGTTGTTTTCTTTCAAGCGCCGGTGTACCCTAGTGAAATTGGAATCCAAATTCCGTCAAATTTGGAAAGTTATACGTATCTCGACAAATTTGGTGTTGATTCAACGGTCAAAATTTTACAAAAGGCACAGAAGACAGGGATTGATGCTTGGCAGTCCGCAATGGACCACACGATAAATAAAGATATTTTTAAAGAAGATGTGGTTAGTCATATTTTGGCAAAACATATTTCACATGTCATCGATCCGACGAAGCCGGCTTCGAAGATTTTAAAACGTTTCATGATTAATCAGGCAGATTCTGTTGAGTATATTAAAGGCAGTAAACAGGCCTTATTGAAACAAATGCCACTCACCGTATATTTGCCATTGGAAGCAAGCAGTAAAAATAAGGATCAAGTACTTTTTGAGTTAATAGGAAAAATAAGCGTATTGAAGGATAGTTTAAAAAATGAGGCAGAATTTGAGAATTCTGATGTCATATATTGTATTATTAGCGAGATTAAGCTAACATCTGAATGGTTGGACAAGCTCCAACGGATTGACATTCAAGTAATCGAGGGATAAAAATGCAAGTATCGAGTGACCGTTATTCAAAAATCACCTATAACCGAGCAGGAAACAGTGGTGTGCAATTACCGTTGATTTCTTTGGGTTGTTGGCATAATTTTGGAACAAATGAATCTTTTAAGAATATGCGAGAAATGGTAGCTTTTAGTTTTAATCATGGAATCGTGCATTTTGATTTAGCAAACAATTATGGACCGCCAGCAGGGGCTGCTGAGATTAATTTTGGTAAGATTATGCAGATGGATCTTAAATCATATCGAGACGAGCTTTTAATTTCAACCAAGGCCGGTTACGGGATGTGGGCAGGTCCTTTTGGAGATTGGGGTAGTAAAAAGTACCTTATTGCCAGTTGTGATCAAAGCTTAGTTCGACTTGGATTATCATATGTGGATATTTTTTATCACCATCGATATGACCCAAAGACAGCTTTGGAAGAGACGACCAGCGCACTCGCTCAACTTGTCCACCAAGGGAAAGCACTCTATGTAGGTTTGTCAAATTATCCCAAAGAGCCACTTAAGCAAGCTGTTAAATTGCTTCGTGAGCAAAATGTACCGATTGTGTTGGGGCAATACCCTTATAATATGATGGATACTCGCTTTGAAGCTGATGGAGTTAAGGACATGCTTGATGAATTAGGTGTCGGTTCAATTGTATTTAGTCCTTTAGCCCAAGGACTTTTAACTGATCGCTATTTCAATGGAATTCCTGAGGATTCACGCATTAAAAAAGGTACCGGTTTCCTTAAGGAAGAAAGACTGACACCGAAACTAAAAGAACAATTATTTCAATTGAATAAGGTAGCGGAAAAGCGTGGGCAAAACTTAGCACAAATGGCCGTGGCTTGGTTGGTTAACAAGAATGTTACTTCGGTTTTAATCGGTGCGAGTAAGGTTGAACAAATAGAGGACAATCTTGATGCATTAAATCATACTCAATTCACAAAAGAAGAGCTCAGAATCATTAGTGATATCCTCAAAAATGACTAAAGATCGTTGTTAACGATCTTTTTTATGATTCAGCATTCGTTCAAATTTTGTTTTGGCTTGTATATATTCGACTTTACATGATTTAAGAACTGACTTAAATCGTTGTTCTGCTTTCGGTGTATAATCAAACAATTCATATTCAACTTCATAGTCAGAAATTTCATCGAATAAATTGTAATCCAAGCACCACTCACCATATTCATCAACAAATGTTCTTCGATGCGTTGTGGTCGTTCCTATTGCAAGCAGTGGAGGGTGGATAGCTGATTGTTCAAAGAAGTCTACGACGATCGGATCGTGAATGTTGTGCTTTTCAAGCAAACATTCAAACTCATTGTGACCTACATTACTAGGTGTCTTGAGGGTGAACTCATATTTATCCATGACTTCACGTATTCGACACATCCAGAGTCGCTGTTGTAAGTCTTTATTTTGCGTATCATAATACGTGTTTACCTGTATTTTAGGCGTTGAAAACTTCATTTTCCCCAAAAGACATTCAAACTGATCTTTATCTAATATACACTTAAGCTCGATTTCCAGGTTTTCCTTCATGTTCTCAACCCCCTACCGTTATGATACAATAGAGTCATATGAAAAGGAAGTGTTTGCCATGGAACGATTCACAGTAGTAACTCGCGAAGATGAACTATCGCTTTCATTAGGTAAGAAAATCGTCGATCGACTAACATTACAAAACAAGATTTTTGATGATCAGAATCCACAGATTGTTATTAGTGTCGGTGGTGACGGAACTATGCTTCATGCACTACATCAGCGGATGCATCAAATAGAGAGCGTACATTTTGTCGGCATACATACAGGGACACTTGGCTTTTTTACGGATTATGAAGAAGGTGAAGTCGATATATTACTAGAAGACGTGATTCATCGTCAACCCATCACAGAAGAAGTGCAATTACTTGAAGTAAAGCGGTACAACGGTGATAAGTTTGAAACATTATATGCTATCAATGAAGCACGTGTGGAAAACATTATAAAAACCATGCGAATCGAAGTTTTGATAGGGGATGAGTATCTAGAAACATTTCGTGGTAATGGTTTGTGTGTAAGTACACAGATTGGTTCAACAGCCTATAATCGTTCACTTCGCGGAGCAGTTCTTTTGCCTTCGATCCGTGCTATGCAGCTGACTGAAGTGGCGGGTATCCACCATAAACTATCACGCTCGCTCTCAACCTCTTTAGTAATACCGGAGAATAACATCATACGCTTTGAGAGTAAGTCATATAATGATTCGATTCTTTGTTACGATCACTTACATGTTCGACTCGATGGGGTAGATGCTGTTGAGTTTCAACTATGTAAAAAGGCCGCCCGGTTTGCCAGGTATCGGCCGACTTCATTTATTAAACGATTAAATAACTTATACTGACCCTCATTGAGGGTTTTTTAATGAATAGTTCTATTCTTATTCTCATTGCTCATATGATATACGATTGCAAATGGAATCATATAGGATAACAAAGATGATCCGCCCGCCGAAATCATTGGTAATGTAATTCCGGTGATTGGCAATAAGCCGACGATCATTCCCATATTTTGAAATTGTTGGTATAAAAGCATTCCCAACAAACCAGCCACCATTGATATTGATCATTCTTCAACCTGACACCGGAATTCCGATTGTAATCATCTTTACGATTATC
>CAKMJZ010000045.1 GCA_927435855.1 uncultured Erysipelotrichaceae bacterium | reverse complement strand
TGATTCTTCGTTTGATCGTTATAACGTACTTGTTTTGGATATTCAAATACCGAAACATCATAAAAAACATAATTTCAACCGACTGGATTAATCGGATATTGCTTTTATACTTTGCTTGGCTAGCCTTTTCTACCTTATTTTCAATCGACCCTATGCAATCAGTTCTAGGCAATCTGTATCGCATCGAAGGTCTGTCAACTATCTTGGTTTATTTCATTTTGTTTTTAATCGCCCGACAACAAGGCACAATTTCAAAAAAGAATATCGATTGGATGTTGATAACGGGGTGTGTCGTTGTAATTTACGGTATCTTGCAAAGTTATGGACTGGAGTTCTTTCCCAGAGACTTCATTCGAGAAAACTGGGTTGCTCCTTTTTCTACTATCGGAAACCCAAACTTTCTAGGTACTTACATAGTCCTGTTACTACCATTTGCGGTACATTCATATATCATTGAGAAAAAAAAGATCGGACTTTTCATATATGTTATATTATTCTATGGCTTACTTACAACCATGACCCGAGGAACTTGGATTGGTGCGTTTGCCTCAATTCTAGTATACTTCGGTATTATTTTTATTCATCATAAAAAATTCTTGATCAATTTCAAAGATGTTATTTTCTTTGGCATGGTAACTGTTTCCTGTTTGATCGTTTTTGATATGTCAAATTCCGGAACTTTCTTCTTAAGACTTCTATCTATCTCACAAGATATTAGGGAGGTTTTAACAGGAGGTGACAATCTTGAACTAGCTGGTTCATACAGAATGTTTATTTGGCTTAAAAGTATTGAACTGATTAAGATGCGTCCGATCATCGGTTTTGGACTTGAAAATCTGCATCTTGCATTTGAACAATACTTCACTGAAGATATAATTAACTTAGTTGGTCGTCCACTGATAATTGACAGGGCTCACAATGAATACCTGCACATTGCCGTATCTTCTGGAATCCCGGCAGTACTACTTTACTTAAGTTTTATCTCCCTTGTTATTCGAAAGGGAATAACAAAACTTTTAGAGTTGCCCTATGCTATACCGCTGCTTGTTGCTGTTATCGGATATCTGGTACAAGCCTTCTTTAATATCAGTGTAGTAGCCGTAGTTTATGTTTTCTGGATATTTCTAGGCTTTCTGGCTTCAAGCAAGCTCATTGAAGCAGATAGTAACTGATTATTTTGTTTATGTGTTCCAAAATTCAGTCAATAGATGCTCACTTTTGTGAGCATTTTTTCGTGACATCCCTTAAATTTCTATTTCTGCATACATCGCATAAGTAAAATAACCTCATCGCTTAACCAAGAGCCAGTGCGTTCTCTTTTCAAAGCCACAACATCGGACTTTGAGAGATCTTCAAAATGCACTAGTGTTAAGCTATACAAGGAAGCCACTTACAGTGTTGTAAGTGGCCATTTTTACATGTTTATTTTCGAATATTCAACCACTGTAAGACGCGTTGGATTTGAACGTCCCAATGGTACCACGTGTGATCTCCCGGTGATTCTTCATAAGTCAGATCGTAATTCAACTGTTCAAGATGATTTTTCATAGTAATATTTTGATCGTATAAGAAATCTTCAGTACCACACCAAATGAATATTTTCGGAAGTGGTTTACCGGACAGTTTTAAGTTTGTGGCAAGGGCTAACAAATCATTGTCACTACCTTTGACTTGATGAGATTCCCCGAAGATATTTGTCCAAAATTCATTCTCCTCAGTGGTGTGGTTGAATAAACAGATAGCAGATACGTCCAGTGCACCGGATAATGAGGCTATTGCTGAGAATGATTCGGATTTTGCCAGTCCCATTTTAAGAGCACCATAACCACCCATAGAAAGCCCCGCAACAAAGTTATCTTCGCGGTTATCTGAAAGATTATTAAATAAGGCATGACATATCTTAGGAAGTTCATCGGAAATGAATGTCCAATATTTGTTACCGTGTGCCATATCGGTATACCATCCTAAATGGGTGGTTGGCATAATTACTGCTAAGTTAAGGTCACTCACATAACGTTCAATAGCGGTATTTTTAAGCCATGCACAATGATCATCACTCATCCCATGGAGCAAATAAAGTACGGGTATTTTTTTATCCGAAGAAACTGCCTGAGGTAAGATGACATTCATCTGCATGTTCATGCCTAGGATATCAGAGAAGAAACTTACATTTAATAGTGCCATGTGGTCGACCTCCAGTTATGTCAAACAATAAACCCGCTCATATGAGTACTAGAAAGAAAGCATTTACTGCTATATTCTAACATTTAACCCATTATCCTTACAACAACAAACACGTTGCCTATATACATTAAAAGTACCTTTTTCTAATAGAATTTGCGGATTGATTTAACAAGTACGATGATAAATTAATGAAGTTTTAATGATAGTTTCATCAAAATTACTATTGAGAATATTGATTACTTCGCCATTTTTTTATTTTGTTTGATTTTCTACTTGAAATATATCTGTGTTTTGATACAATAAAAACCTATGAAAATAGGAGTAAGTTATGTCGAATATTCAAGAGAGTTTATGGTATGTGGCGCGCTCAATACGAAATCAAACGTTAATTGAGTTTAGTGAAGAAGAACAAGCATTAGTCTGTGAAATGATTAGGAAAATCGTTAAAAGTGACATCCTTCAACCCGATTTCAATAGCGTTGACTACTGTTGGTATGGTATCGAAAGTAATGTGAAGCGCCAAGCGCTTGAGGATAGTATTGATGAGGATTATAATACAATGTATGCATGTTTAGAAGGGCTTTACGGCGATTTTGAGAATTTTGAAGAGGGCATAAACGAAAAACATGATGAATTGTTGGAATATTCAGAAGAAGTCGTGGATGAAATCGAAACTACTTCAACTATGACATTCAAAATGGGTATCAACGTACAACTTTCAGAAGCATTGCTTAAGTACAGATGTTTGATAGCTTCATTTCTTGTCTATGCATACGATAATTTCAGACTTGATATTGAAGGGGAGTTTTATCAGTTTTTATTGAGTATATTGAATAGCAGAGTTAATTAGATAGCTCACATGAATATGAGTTGGTTTACATTATGTAAAGGAGAGCACTATGAAACGATTTTTACCGGATTTTGAATTTGACAAATTTGAATACATCGATGGCGTCGTGGATTGGCTTGGACACCGAAAGGATCCTAAGTCGTTTATTTCTTTGGAAAACATGGCGGAGAAGAAGGTAATCGTGGAGGCGATTGTCAATGGTTTTATATTTAACGAATTCCATAACCAGGAATTTGATGTTGTGACGTATTGTCAGTATGACGGCCGTAAACACGGAGAATTTGGTCATTTTAATAATTTGGAATTTATTGTCGAAATCATGGAAGCTGATGAAAGACACGTACAAGAAGTGTTGAATAAGTATAACAGTGACTTTTATGATGTGAATACTTATGCCGATCAGATAATGTTATACTCCCGTTGTTCACGTTATGACATTATGGATCGCATCACAGACCGTAAGGTCTTTGGGGCGGATGTGACCGGTATTGACTACGCTTTAGCCCATGTAATCCTCGTGTATAAATATGAGCTAGCCTGGGTATTGCATGAATTGATCAACATATTCGAAATTTCGGGAATGGGCTCGTATGTAGAGTATTTTGCGAAGTTTATGAGTAAAAATCCGTTTTTGGACTTAAGGAAGTAATATGTTCGACTTTTTTAATAGCGAGAAAGATTCAGATAGTTTGGAAATCGAGTTGAAACTCGATCGTGACTTGTTGGAGCAAATGCTTTATGAATTCAAGGACGAAGATTTCTATCTTGAACCTAACTCAGCCTTTGAAATGGCTGAAGTGGATGTAACTGACGGTGAGCTGCTTTACATCGACGATTTTTATTTTGTTTTAGACCATGCGGAAGAAACGGCAGATATGTTTCTTTATAACGAATATAGACCTTCGAAGAAAGTGATAAATCTCATTAAGAGTTTACGTAAAGCATCACTTTCCGCCCAATTAGCCTTGTTTACGTTATTTAAAAAGAAGAAGCGCATAAAAAAGCTAACGGAAAACATCGATTCTGAGGTGTTTGTGGCCATCGCAGAGTTTAAGATGTCGGTATGTAATATCTTGCATGAAATCTTTGAGACGTATGATATCAATGTTTATCCGTTGTTTCGTAAGAAGACCAGGGATAGTGTGCTTTCATATCAAAAACAATTTGGAAAACAAGGATGAGAAATCATCCTTTTTTGTAAAATAAAAAGCACATAATACTGTGCATTATACTGTGCTTTATTTTGACAAATTATATCGCGTTCGGAAAAGTCTAATCAGAAAGTGAGGCAAGAAAATGACAGCTATATTAGAAAAAAATCTGGATTAGATAAAATTGCCTCCACCAATGTTCGACGGAATTATGCCTTGGTTGCCAAAACTGTAAAGAAGTTAAAAAAGCCGGTAGAAATCACAGTCAATGGTAGAGCTGATCTTATCATCATGGATCCGGAGATTTTTGAAGGTTTAATGAACTTAATTGAAGAGTATCAAGATGAATTGGCTGTGGCTTTTTTGAAAATGAAAAAGACACCACTGAGTTTGTTTAAGCAAGTGAATTTTTTGAAAATGCTAGTTTAGGAGAATATGAAGATATGTCCATAGATGAACTGCTTAATCAGTAATATGCGAAAACTTAATAAGCAAGGATGTTGTTAAGGATATTGAAAAATCTGACGGTAGAGAAAAACAGTGGATTTGTGCGATTGTTCGTTATTTAGAAAATGAAGAACATTCGATAGAGTTGATTAAGCAGAAATTTGAGGCATTAAAAGATGACTTAAAGGGATATTACAATGCAAAGCACAGAAGATTTAAAATCAGATGCGTTTTCAAGCTACTAAATGAACATGAAATTGCGCTGTATGTTGAAAAGATGCACACAGATCCGTTAATCGACGAAGTCATTGAATTGATTGCCGTTGGAAAACGAGATTCCATCTATGAGTTGGCGACTAAAAGAGTTGAACTTAAAAGTTAAGGAGTAGGTAAATTTTGTTCAAGAGATGATAAAACATCTCTTTTTTATGGTAATATTTAAGAAACAAATCATTATTGGGGAGGGAACTTATGGGACACATCACATCACGCAATCATTATGACAATCTAGTTGCACGGCTCAACCGCTTTCCACAAGGGGCTCCACCGAGTGAAACCCTCTATAAGCTGCTTAGCGTGCTTTTTAGCGAAGAGGAAGCACAGTTTGTCGCTGTATTGCCTGTACAGGCATTCACCGCTGTGATCGCCTCGAAACGCTCAGGTAAGACCATTGAGGAATGTGAAGCACTGTTAGAAGGTCTGGCTTCACGCGCTATTCTGCTTGACTGGGTAAAAGACGATGTCAGTTATTATATCTTACCACCGCCAATGGCCGGTTGGATTGAGTTTTCGATGATGCGCATACGCGATGATATCGATCAGCACAGCTTAGGACAATTGCTTCATCAGTATATGAATGTCGAAGAAGATTTTGTGCGGGAGTTGTTCTTTGGCTCCGACACCAAGATTGTCAGAGCCTTTGTTAATGAAGAAGCACTGGATTCAGGTTCTTCCGAAGTTCTGGAAATCATGGACTACGAAAGAGCGACAAATGTGATTACTACTTCCGAACATATTGGCATCGGCGTATGTTATTGTCGACATAAAATGGAACACGTCGGAAAAGATTGTGGTGCTCCTAAAGAAATATGCATGACCTTTGGCAATACGGCAGATTCTCTGATTCGCGCCGGATTTGCGCGTAGGGTAGAGAAAGAGGAATGTCTTAATTTACTTGATGTCGCATACTCTCAAAATCTGGTTCAAATAGGGGAGAACAGTCAGAACTCAGTAGCGTTTATATGTAATTGTTGTGGGTGTTGTTGTGAAGCATTGCTTGCGGCTAAAAAGTTTGGTACCAGCACAACCATCGCAACGACCAATTTCTTACCAGCGGTAGATCATGATTTGTGTACCTTGTGTCAGGCATGTGTATCCATTTGTCCAATGGAAGCTCTCAGTTTGGTTAAGGATAAGATTGTTCTTGATGTCGATATGTGTTTGGGATGTGGTGTTTGTGTGCGTAATTGCTCTTTTGAAGCATTGAAACTTGTACCCAAAGAGTCGCGTACCATCACTCCGGTAAGCAGTGCTCACCGGATCGTTTTGATGGCTATCGATAAAAATATGTTAGGCGATTTGATGTTTGACAACAGCTCCTTGGCCTCTCATCGCATCATGGCATCCTTTGTTAATGTCATCCTCTCATTACCACCCGCCAAACAGCTTTTAGCAAATCAGCAGATTCGCTCGAAATATCTGGCGAGAATGATTGAGAAAATATAAGAAAAGTCAGCGTGCTGACTTTTTTACTTATAGGGGAATGTGTATTTCACCAAGGGAATCTTCTAGGGAATAGTAGTCCTTGTTGAATAATTCAATACATGCATCAACCACTTCAGGATGGTATTTTTTAGTGCGAAAATACGATATTTCTTCTAATGCCTGATCTACCCCTAAAGCCGGACGATAGGGACGGTGTGTCATCATTGTTTCAACAACATCCGAAACGATCAATATATGGGATTCAAACAAAATTTCACTACCTTTTAGCTTATTGGGATAACCTGAGCCATCCATGCGTTCATGATGCTGCCCGATGGCTATTGCAAAATTCTTAGGAAGTATGACATGTTGTAACATATCATATCCGCTTTGAGCGTGCATTTGAATGAGTTTATACTCGATTTCATTAAGTTTCCCAGGCTTTGTTAAAATTTCACTTGGCACAATCATCTTACCAATATCGTGGATGTAACCAATTGCACGAACCATATTGCAAAATTCTGGGGTAAAGTTCATCTTTCTGCTAATAGCTGCGGCAAGATTTCCGACGCGTCTTTGATGTCCGGATGTATAAGGATCGCGGTATTCTGTGACATCGGATAGAAGGTGAATAATACTGGCCATTGAGCGTTTTAACGTTTCCGTACTGGCAGCAACTGTATTTTCAAGTAAATCACGATACTGATCTTTTTGAATACTAATCTTTTCCTTTTTTTTGTTCTCTTCAACAGCTCGAACATTTGACTCGATGTCCGCCAGAAAAGCTTCTTTTAAAATGGGCTTGTTAAGATAGCCGTTGGCCCCCGCTGTAACCGCTCTTGCCGCCGTTTCGACCGTTGCCTCACCGGTCATAATTAAAATCCGACATTGCGTATCTATCGTTCGAATGAATTCCATAAGCTCAATACCTGTCATTCTTGGCATAACGATATCAGAAACGACAATATCATACGGTTTGGCTACAAACATCTGTTTTCCTATGATGGCACTTTCGGCAGTATCGACTTGATATCCAGCTTTAAGTAAGAATCTGCTTAATGTATGTCGGATACTTTGTTCATCATCAACGATTAATATTCGAATCATTTCTAATTCCTCCTATCGGTTATATCCCAACCGTTGTCAACCGGTAATGCGACTGTAAACATCGAATATTCTCCTACAGCTGACTCTAACATTATTTTTCCATGATGATCTTCGACAATGCCAAAACTGATGGCCAACCCTAAACCTGTACCAATGTGTTTTGGTTTTGTGGAGAAGAAAGGTTCAAATAGTCGAGCTTTAACTTCATCATTGATCCCCAATCCATAATCTTTTACTGACAAATAAATCCAACGGCTATCATCAACATTCTTCAAACTAACATCAACCTCAATGATTTTAGATTCGTGATATCCCGGATATTTTTCATTCAATGAATCACGCGCATTCGTCATCAGATTCATAAAAACTTGTTGAACCTGCTGACTTCGACACTTGATATCCGGCAGATCATTTTCAGCCGTTAACCTTAAATCGATTTGATCATTCTTGAAAATTACTTTGATCAATAAAAGAGTATTTTCGATAATATCATAAACACTGGAATAGCTAAATGCATGTTTTTCATGACGGGAGAATTGTAATAAATTCTTAACAATATCTGAAATACGTTGTGATTCTTTGAGAATCTGATTGACATAATCATCTATAGAATCATCTTGTTGAGCTTCATCTATAATAAGTTGAGCGTAGTTCATGATTCCATTGATCGGATTGTTGATTTCATGGGCAACACCACCGGCCAGTACTCCGATGGATTCCAAGCGTTGCTTTTGTTGGATTTGCATTTCCCACTCAACCTTACGCTTTTCCATTTCCATCTCTTCAGTCAAATCTCGCGCAAATACCAAAGCACCTTCCAAACCGTCGTAGTTAATGTGTACGGCTCCGACTTGTGCGAATATCGGACTTCCATCCACTCGAATGAACTGTTGACGTTGTAGTGAAACATCTGTCTTTTTATTAAAAACATTTTGAATGTGTTTGGTGATACCATCACTATCATTTTCCGGAACAAATTTTCTGAATGGTGAACCGATAAGATCCTCATCATTTGAAGCACCAAAGAACTTTACCGCCGCTCGATTAAGAAAAACAATTTTACTATTCTGATAAATAAATACTGGTATTGGCATATTTTTAACAACTGAACGAAAATTCATTTCACTACTTAGAAGAGCGCTAAGCGTTTCAAGACGTGTCGTAATATCATGTGTGATGACCAGAGTCCCATTTTGCCCATTATACTCAATCGGAACAGCTACGGTTTCAACGGTCACAGGTTTGTTATTGATCGTTAAGAAAATCCATTGAGTACTTGAGACAGGCTTTCGATTGTAACCTGCTTGGGACATAATATGATTGACTTCTTCATGGTAATCCGGATGGATTCTATCTAGAATGCGAGTTCCAATTATCTTCGATTCCTCTTGAACTTTAAACAGCCGAAGTGCAGCGGGGTTTAAATAAACGAAACGTCGTCCAACCTGAATAAATATTGCATCCAGTGAGTTCTCAACTACAGTTCGAAATAAATCCAAATTTCGCTTCATTTCCTCCTCATATACTAATCTAGGTGATACATCAATAATGGTAGAATATAACAGTTGTTTATTGTCTAAAGAGATTGGACCACTAAACACTTCAACGTCGACTATCTTTCCATCAGATTTCCGATGCTTAGAAATAAAAACGGTCTTCTTTTGCTTTTTAGTTTTCTCCATTTCAGATTTGTTTTGTTCAACTGTTAACCCATTGATTTCCGAAATATTTTTTTGTAAAAGATCATCCTTTAACCAACCGTAAAATTTCACCGCCGCCGGATTTGCGTCAATAAGCTGCCCATTTTGTGGGTCGATGACTATCATTGCTAAATGTTGGTTGTTAAAAAGACTAGAATACTTCTGCTCCGCATTTCTAATCAAATTCAAAGACTCATTATGCTTTTTTTGAAGTAACATCAGTGAACTAATTACTAAAGTTGCAATTGGATATAACATTAAAATCGGAGTACCAAAACTTCTTACGGTTTCCATGGCCAAGGGGTAGGGCAGCAAGTACATTGTCAACATCATGACCACGTGGACTAATATGCCATATAGATAAATACTTACCCATCGAGGTAAAATGTTAACATCAAACCAATTTTTACGCCAAAGCCAGCCTATCGCTGAGGTTAGTAGGATAACCGCAATTCCGGTAAGCATCCCCACGCCACCCATAAACAAGCGATAGGTGATCATTATCATAGATGATATTAAGAGTGTTGTAGTTGAGAAGAAAAGGGCAACTGAAGCTATAAGTATCGAGCGTGTATCGAAAATCAGTCCACTTTGAAAAACGTAAGCATATGACATAACGAAAATACCCATCAGCCCAATGATTATGCCGTTCACGATGGATTTAAATCGACCAAATCGATGTTCAAAATAAGAACTGATTTGATACAAAATGCTTAAAATTAAAAGAATTTCAATGTTTTTGAGTAGTCCTAAATAGATCTCAACTTGCATATTCCCCCCTTATATCCAATACTGATGAAGCTAATGATGACAATTATTGTTTCTAGTACTACTGATTTCAACTAAACAAGAAATCTATCAAATTTTGCGATAAGATTTTCCGAATAATTTAGACTATAACTATGATTATTATATTTTATATAGGGTGGAGATATCAATCTTTTTGTGAGAATGTGTCATTTTCATGGGTTAAAGTATGTTACAATATGACTGAAAATTAACATTTAACACGGAAGTGAGGAGGTTTCAATATGCAAAAGCAAATTATGCTTCAAATAAATCAAGACCTGCTTAAAACGGTCAACCATATTTCGCCTTTTTGTGTCGTTGTTTTCGATCAGAATGGAATAGAGTATTTTGATCATGACTGTGACACATGCCAAATCCTTATGGATGATATCATAAATAATAATTATCATAATTTTCGCAGTAAGATTACCGAGGAGTTTACGGTTGTTGATTATCACCTAGAGATAAAGGATGAGATTGATAAATGGTATCAGCTTCATTCGAAAGTGATTATATTTAATGAAGTAGAATCAATCCTTACGTACGTATTGGATATTACGGATAAGAAACTTGCTGAATTGGAGAATATTAGATTATCGAAGATTCGTTCTTTGATGCTAGAAGTGACTCATTCGGTCGTAAATAATGATGAAATAGAGATATTTTATAGTTTGATTTTAAAAAATGCTCTTTTGGCTATTGAAAAATCACATTTGGGATCGATTTTCATCCGCCGCGAAAACAATTTCCAATGCATATCTTATGTCGGCTTTGATGATAGTGTAATGGACTTTCAATTACCAGTCGAACACTCCTTTTTATATCGAGCAACTGACGGCGCTATGGATTACATTACTTATCTCAACGATATTCAGCCATCCGATTTGAATTATCCCATCAAGATTGATACAGGGGAGTATACGCATATTAGGTCAAGCTTATCGGCTCCAATTAACATTTCCGGAGAAGTTTATGGGATGATCAACATTGACTCTTTACAACCGGATGCCTTTGATGAATCTGATGTTAAATCGATGGAATTTATGCGCGACAACATAGAAATTGCCATCATTAATCATTTGTTATTTCAAGAAAAAACGCAATTGGCCAAGTATGACCGATTAACAGGACTTTATAATCGCCATTTCTTTGAAGATCAGTATGAAATCATTAAAGAAAAGGGACTTCGTTACAATGAGACCTTTAATTTGGTCATTTTTGACGTGGATCGTCTGAAAATGATCAATGACCAATACGGTCACTTCGTCGGTGATCAAGCCATACGCAAAATAGCACTAGAAATGCAAACTAACAGCCGTAAATCTGATGTGATCGCCCGTTTTGGCGGAGATGAAATCATAGCTGTATTATTTTCATCAAGTGCGGATGAATTACAGAAGAAATTCGCAAATATGCAAGACAAACTGTTAGAAAATCCAATCGAATTTTTTGAAGAAAAAATATATTGTTCCTTTAGCTTTGGGATTGCATCTTTCCCCCAAGAAGGTCAAGAACTTGAAGTACTTTTGAAAATTGCCGATGCCCGCATGTATATCAATAAATCTAAACGAAGTGTATAGTTAAATTTGAAGAATTTCATTATTTAAAATGGTCCGATTATTGACAACTATTCACAATACCGAGTAAACTTAACTTAAGATTATGTGGGGATTGACATGACGATTGAAAGGGATTTCTATATAGTTAATAGAATTTTTTAGGCAATTTTCAACATGCCTTTTTTCATTTGGAAAGGAGCAATAATGGATAAGAAATTTCAGAGGATATTTCTGATTATTACTCTGATATTAGGGTCTTTGCTATTGGTCTCTATAAGAGATGTTTTTGCTGCGCCACCAGTAGTTACAGGGGTAACCAATGGATCCTATTATAATGCTCCTGTTACGATATTCTTTGACGATGTTGGGGGTACCGTCACCGCTACTCTTAATGCATCACCAATCCCAACAGGTGAGATTGTCTCAGAAGATGGTTCTTATATCCTCATTGTAACTGATAGCATTGAAACAACGACAATCAACTTTTGGATGGATACGATTGCTCCGGTGATTACCATTCAACCGTATATACTGACACCGACCAATCAGGACATCATCGTAACAGCAACGGTGGAAGGTGGAACATTAAACTTTACCAGCCACACTTTTACGGAGAACGGCAGTTTTACCTTCATCGCCACCGATCTGGCGGGCAATAGCAGTCAAAGCATCGTGGTCATCACCAACATCGATAGAAATGCGCCAGCAGTTTCAGGTGTTAGTAACAATGCCTTCTACAAAGTAAATATCGTAATTACATTTGATAAAGGAACTGGAATGCTTAACGATGTTCTGTTTAACTCAGGGGATACAGTTAGTATTGAGGGCAGTTATGTTTTAGTTGTAACAGACGATGCAGGAAATAGAACGTCCGTCAACTTTACTATCGATAAAACTCCTCCGATAGTTATGGACGTCACAGAAAATTCTTATTACAATACCAATCGAACCATTACTTTCGATGAAGGAAGTGCAACACTAAACGGAACCGCATTTACTTCTGGTAGCATTGTTAGCAATGAAGGAACATATCAATTGATCGTTACCGACTTTGCCCTGAATGTGACAACGATTAATTTTTTCATCGACAAGACGGTTCCGGTCGTCTCAGGAATTGCGAATAATACCTACTACAACACCAATCAAACCATTACCTTCAATGAGGGAAATGCAACACTAAACGCAACCGCATTTACTTCAGGAACTATAGTGAGCACGGAGAATACCTATGTGCTTGTCGTAACTGATTTAGCCGGGAACAAAACTACAGTTAACTTTGTGATCGATAAAACGGTTCCGATTGTCTCAGGAGTTGCGAATAACACCTACTACAACACCAATCGAACCATTACATTCAATGAGGGTAGTGCAACACTGAACGCAACCGCATTTACTTCAGGAACTATAGTCAGCACGGAGAATACCTATGTGTTTGTCGTAACTGATTTAGCTGGTAATAAGACAACTGTTAATTTTGTTTTAGATAAAACATCGCCGGTCATTACCATCGCACCATACGAATCCGTACTTGCGGTATCAAGTGTGACCGTTAATGCTTCAGTTAATGAAGGCAGTCTGAATTCAACATCAAGATTATTTACAGTAAATGGAAGTTATAAGTTCATTGCTACTGATCTGGCCGGAAATGTAAGTGAACGCACTATTTCCATAAGTAATATCGGCTACACGCTCAACTATTCATTGGTCGGTACCGGAGGCGATTTGATTGCCATGGTTAACAGTATCATGGTTAATTCAGGTAACTTAGTTATAGAGGGAAGAAGTATCATGTTCACTGTAACACCAGCAACTCGCTATCGAGTATATGCTTGGCGCTTGGATGGCAATGTGGTTGGAGATCGAAGCAATACTTACCTGTTAAATATGTTGAATAGGGGAATGAATGTAACAGTAGAGTTTGTGCTTGAAGGGGACTTGAATAGCAATGGAGCTGTAACGATTACCGATCTAGTTAAACTGAGCAGATATTTAGCAGGACTTGAAACTGTAGATGAGAAAGGGAAAGTAGCTGCAGATGTCAATAATTCCGGAACAGTTACTGTTACCGATTTAGTACAATTAAGCCGTCGCTTAGCGGGATTGGAGTAACGCAATGAAAAAATTAATTAAAATTTTTATAGTAATCATAGTACTGGTAATGAACTTAAATTTCATTGATACCAAAGCTGCGGACTTTACATCAACTACATCCGGACCAACAGGGATTGTTTCCGGAGATACTTTTACCATAACATTAGGTGTTTCTGGTGCAACAAATCTCGCTGGTTATAACGCCAAGTTTACCTACGATACCAATTTACTCACCCTTGAATCAAGTAGTGCAAGAAACAATTTCAGCATGGCTGTAGGACCTGAAATCGTTCTATGGAAAGACACCGGTCAAGTTGGATCATTTGCACTTGCTACTTTTACCTTTAAGGCAAAGGCTGCATTTGCGGTTGGCGCAAGTACCAATATAACATTCACAAATGTTACGGGTTCTGATGGTACCAAAGACTTAACCGGAATAAGCAAGACGCACACTGTACGGGTATTATCAACCAACAACAATCTTGCATCATTATCCGTGAATAATAGAAGCGTACCAAACTTCAATGTCAATACTCTATCCTATGACCTAGGCAGAACTGATGCTAGCAGTGTTGCCATCACAGCTACTGTCGCAGATGGTAAAGCTACCGTATCCGGTGTTGGTAATCGTAATCTGGCTTATGGGCGAAATACTCTGGGCGTCGTCGTTACGGCTGAAAGTGGCGCAAAGAAGACCTATAATGTTGTCATCTCACGCAATGACTATCGCAATACTAACAACTATCTTGGATCCTTGGGACTTAGTGTCGGAGAGATTACTTTTAACAAAACCACGCAAGCGTACACGGTCGTTGTAGATCATGTGATTACCAGTATAACGATAGCGGCAACACCGGAGGACAATAAGGCGCGTGTTAGTGGAGATGGAACCAAAACATTGAAAGTATATACCAATACTTTCAATATCGTTGTTACGGCTGAAAATCAGACCAGGCGGACGTATACGCTAAATATCGTACGACGGGATTTACAGGGTAATGCCGGCAACCTTTCTATCAACAATAAACTCAAATCATTGGAAATCGTCGGGTTTCCGATTAAATTCAACACAGATATTAAGGAGTATGAAGTAACTGTAGATAATACCGTGGACTTAGTTGAGATTAAAGCAGAGGCAGAGGATGCAAGGGCAGCGTTAACGATTAATAACATAGAAGAACTTCAATTTGGTGTCAATGAGATAACGGTGGTCGTTACATCGGAAAGTGGTGTTGCCAATAATTATCTGATCAAAGTCATTCGCAGTACCTTAGGACCGGTCATACCGATTGAGAAAGCATTGGAAACCATCAACGAAACCGTCGCCGAGGAAATCGTGGCGGTAGTAGGACCTGAAGATGAAATCCAAAAAGAAATCATCGATGCTTTAAAGACAACGAAGAAAAAACTGACTGTTCAACGTCGTAATAATGTTGGGGATCTATTGTACTCATGGACTTTCGATGGAAATCAAATGGATACCACTTTCAAAGTAAAATCCGGTATCATCTTTGGTGCTTTAAACATATTAGACATCGATCAGATAACCAACTTTGCCCGGCGTGTAGATTTATCATTCTATCATTCCGGCGAACTTCCCAAAGGAACCACAGTCACCGTCTATGTTGGTAAAGAGTTTGAAGATGAGGAAACATTAAAGTTCTACTATTACAATAAAGAAACCAAGCAGATGGAACTTGTGATCGACAATCTTATCGTAAAAGAAGGGTTTGTAACATTCCCACTAGAACACTGCTCAGACTATATACTGACAAAAGCTGAATTTACCTACGGCAAAGTCCAACAGCCGCTTAGCCCTTGGCTATTTGTGGCTGGGATTCAGTTTGTCGTGGTTGCTGCGCTTGCCTATTTGTACTTACAAGAAAAGAAGCGTAATCCTTATCGTGGATAGAATATTTCAATGATTTGAATTGAATGGGCACTCATGTGCCCATTTTTAAAATAGGGGTAATCATGGAACGATTTGAACTACTTGAAAAAGAGCGTTGGTCAGACTTTGAAAAACTGTTTGAGAAACACAAAGGTGTACGAGGTGGATGCTGGTGCAGCTTTTATCTTGCTTCATCAGGTGAGTATGCAAGACTTGACAGAGAAGGAAGAAAGCAACTTCACATCGATAAACTAGACCAATATCTTTTTACCGGCGGTTTGCTTTATGTCGATGATGTACCTGTGGCTTGGTGTCAGTTTGGACCGCATTCTCTACTGACAAGATTTTTAAGAAACCGTAATATTGATGAATTTGAAACGGACTTAGAAAATGTCTGGCGAATCAGCTGTATCTTTGTGGATAAAGATTTCCGGAAGCATGGATATGGCAGGAAAGTCGTAGAAAAAGCCATTGAAAGCATGATGAATTTTGGTGCATCTGCCATCGAAGCTTTCCCTTTTGATTTCAAAGATCGTGATGGCGGATTTCAACACAATGGCAGCATCGACTTCTATTTGGGTCTGGGATTTGAGGAAATCGGACGAATTGGTAAAAACGAAGTACTTATGCGATTAAAAGGTGGGTTAACTCAAGAAAAATCATTTTAAAACAAGTTCAGAACATATGTTCATTATTGTAATTCAATTTCCATCAACTTATGAGATAATTAAAATGAAATAGAAAAGGAAGTGAATTTATGAAACTCATTCGCTACGAATATGAAGGAGTCATACGAAAGGGAAAACTGATTGATGGCTTTGTTTATCCGCAAGTGGAAGGACCTACTTTTCCCTTGCCGCTGGAAGAAGTCAAATTGCATGTTCCCATAGAACCTACCAAAATTATCATGGTCGGCCTCAATTATGCCAAACATGCCAAAGAAATGGGATTTGTCGAACAACGACCGAATGAACCTATCATTTTTATCAAACCCAACACGACCATACAGAACAACGGTGGAGAAATCATATTACCACCCCAATCTCAACAAGTCGAATTTGAAGGAGAGTTAGGTGTTGTGATATCGGTTAAATGTAAAAACGTCAAAAAGGAACAAGCCAAAGATGTGATTTTAGGTTACTTCGTCGCCAACGATGTAACAGCCCGTGATTTACAACCAAAATTAGGGCAGTGGACAGCATGTAAAGCATTTGATACCTTTTTACCCGTTGGCTCATGGATAGAAACAGAACTAGACTTAACTTCAGCCAAGATCGTTACAAAGCTCAACGGCGAAATACGTCAAAGCAGTCCGATTTCCGCAATGCTTTTCAGTGTTGAGGAACTTATTGAATACATCTCATCCATCATGACCTTGATGCCAGGGGATGTTATTATTACCGGATCGCCGCCAGGCGTAGGAAAATTCGATGTTGACGATGTCATAGAAGTATCAATCAGTGGATGTGGAACACTGATCAATATTGCAAAAATGCCAGTTTAAACAGGATTTTTCCCCACTTTTATGTAGTTAGGATGCTTTTATTGACAAACCATGCCACATTAATTATGCTTATATTGAAATAGGTGAATGTTTATGAAACTATACCTGAATCTTCTGACTCTCATAGAACAAATCCGCGTTTCCTTAACGCCATTTTTAGCGTTGACCGATAGTGAAGTTTCGGCTATGCTTTTTGAAAACCGCGTGCTCATTATCGTGTCAATTGCCAGCCTTGGAATTGCCACACTTTTCTACGCATATTATACTCAAACGTTAAAAAACGAACAAAAACTAAGTGCTTACATAAGCGAAAGCGAACAAAGAATGTCAGCCTTGCTAGCTAGTTTGCCAGGCATGGCCTATCGGTGTCGTAACGATCGAAACTGGACCATGCAATATGTATCGGAAGGCTGTCATCAACTGACCGGATATACAAGAGAAGAACTTCTTCATAACAATACCATCAGCTACAATGACATCATCCTTCAGTCTTACCGTGAAAACATTTGGACAATTTGGCAAGAAAAACTGATAAACCGTGAAACTGTTGAAATGGAGTACGAAATTCAAACGAAAGACGGAATGACAAAATGGGTTTGGGAGCAAGGTCGTGGCGTTTTTGACGATCAAGGTCGAGTCATCGCTCTTGAAGGTCTGATTATTGATATCGATGAACGCATCGAAAACACACGTATCCGCCAACTGTCTGAAGAAAAACTGACAACAGTTTTAAAGAGCATCGGCGATGGTGTCATTACGGTCGATAAATTTGGTCGCATCAACTTTATAAATCCGATGGCTCGCGAACTGCTTGAAATCTCTGCAAACCTTACCGGTGAGGTCTTTGATGAGCAATTCAGCTTTCAATCAATGCTGACCAAACAGCCGGTCGAATCACCAATATATCAATGTCTGAACAATAAAAAAATCTTCGGTTTTGAACAACTGATTATCATGAATACGTTACAAGGCAAATCTTTGGAAGTAGAAAGCAATGCCTCACCTTTGATCAATATCAACACAATTGAAGGAGTCGTTTTGGTGTTTCGTGATGTATCCTCAAGATTGGCCAAAGAGCGTAAAATCGAGTATCTCAGTTATCACGACGAGTTGACCGGATTGTATAACCGCCGCTTTTTCGAAGAAGAAATCAAACGTCTCGATATGCCACGCAATTTACCCATCACCTTGGTCATGGGAGATGTTAACGGACTAAAAGTCATCAATGATGGTTTTGGTCATCCGGTAGGGGACCGACTCTTACAAAGTGCGGCACTGGC
>CAKMJZ010000044.1 GCA_927435855.1 uncultured Erysipelotrichaceae bacterium | reverse complement strand
CCGCGTTGGGATTAAATTTACTATTAGGTTACTCTGGTTTGATCTCCTTGGGAACAGCAGGCTTTATGGGCTTAGCCGCGTATATCTCCGCCTATCTGACCGTGGACTTAGGCTGGCCATTTCTGGCTTCAATGGCAGTAGCGGTCATCATTCCGACGATTATCGGGATATTAGTCGGACTTGTGTCTTTAAAAATTGAAGGAATGTATCTGGCTATCGCTACCTTAGCGGTTTCGGAAGTCATTCGAAAAACATTTGAAGAGTTCGATACCTTCACTAACGGTTTCAGCGGTAAAGCCGCAAAGTTTCCATCCTTCTTCAACATTTCACTAGACCGGGCAACAACATATTACTTAATTGTCATCGTGATGGTGCTGGTCATGATTCTAATGTACAACATGGTTAATGGCCAGTTGGGAAGAGCATTGAATGCGATGCGCGGTAGTGAAGCAGCATCTCAAGCGATGGGTGTCAATCTATTGAAATACCGTTTGATTGCATTTGCATTTGCTACAGCGTTTGCGGCGTTGTCTGGAGTGCTTTACGTTCATTTTGTTCGCTATAGCTATCCATCGATTTGGTCATTGAAACTCTCGCTGGACTTTCTGGCTATGATTATTATCGGTGGGTTGCGATCGATATACGGTACTATTCTAGGAGCTTTCATCATATTCGCAGTTCCAGACATATTTTTGAAACAAATCCCATACTTTAACCAATTATCATACATGTTCAATGGGATTTTGATTATCTTGGTCATCATGTTCTATCCTAACGGAATCGTATATTTACGTTATGACATTAAGAAGTGGTGGAATAAGATTACAAGCAGAAAGGGGAAGGCAAATCATGATGTTGGAAAATGAAATTCTGAAAATTGATGGTCTGTCAATCGCTTTCGGAGGACTAAAGGCTGTTGACAATCTGTCGTTTACTATCGAGAAAAATGAAATATTCGGATTAATCGGTCCTAATGGAGCTGGAAAAACGACAGTATTTAATTGTATTACTCAATTCTACAAACCCAATGCCGGATCACTTCTGTTTCGTGATCGCAATGGCGAAGTTACCGAACTTACAAAACACAAAGTACACGAAATCATAAAACTCGGGTTGGTTCGAACCTTCCAAAACGTCGAACTCATTCGTGAACTTAGTCTGATTGATAATGTTCTGGTTGGTGGACATATTGATTTCAAATCGACGGTGTTTGAGCAGGCATTAAAACTGCCAAGAGCTGTCAAAGAAGAGAAAGCGCTTCGCAAAGAAGCCGAGGATATTCTTCGACGATTAGGTATCTATGAGCGAAAAGACATGATTGCCTTTGGTCAGCCATATGGCATCTTGAAGAAAGTCGAATTTGCTCGCACCTTGATGAGCCATCCGAAACTGATCATCCTCGATGAACCGGCTGCGGGCCTAAATGATGTGGAAACACTTCAATTGGCTCAAATGATCCGTCAGATTCGTGATGAGTTTCAATGTTCGATATTATTAGTAGAACATGATATGCGCTTAGTCATGGATGTGTGTGATCGGATTTGCGCTATCAACTTCGGCCAGTTTCTAGCAATTGGCAGCGCTAAAGAAATTCAGAGGAATCTAGCCGTGCAACAAGCCTACCTTGGAAACAGTGAGGAAGATGAACATGAAAAAAACAGCACTGTACATTAAGGGATTAAAGGTCCGCTATGGCGCAATTGAAGCATTGAAGGGTATTGATATGGAAGTTATGGAAGGTGATGTCGTAGCGATCCTTGGTGCCAATGGTGCCGGTAAGACAACAACACTTCGAACGATCTCTGGTTTAATTGAACCGGCAGAAGGCAGTATCTTATTTTATAACAAAGAAATAGGAAAGCTTGAGCCTAATAAAATCGCTCAAATGGGAATTGCTCAATCACCGGAAGGACGACAAGTATTTCGAGATTTGACGGTTGAAGAGAACTTGAAAGTCGGTGCGTTTACCTTAAAGGACAAAAAGAAAGTCGCGGAGTCATTTGAGCGGGTATACCGATATTTCCCGGTATTGAAAGAACGCAAGAATCAAATCGCATCTACATTATCCGGGGGTGAGCAACAAATGCTTGCGATTGCACGAGCACTGATGAGTCATCCGAAAATTCTACTTCTCGATGAACCGTCTTTGGGTCTGGCTCCATTGATTATCCGCGATATCATGAATATTGTCAGAGAAATCAAAAATGAAGGAACGACGGTCATTATCGTCGAACAAAATGCGGCACAAACGCTCAAAGTGGCGGACTATGCCTATGTCTTGGAATTGGGGACGATCAGTACGCATGGTCCGGCAGAGATTTTGAAGAATGATCCTAAGCTGATTGAAGCTTATCTGGGATCACATTAACATGGTATTAATGCATAAGGCATTAACATACAAGGAGGAAAAGTGATGTTTAAGAAATTATTAGCTCTTCTAGCAGTGACACTATTAACGGCGTCGTTAGCCGCTTGTCAACCTGCAGTAGTAGAAGAAGCAGCTCAGGGAGTTACGGATTCAGAAATCCTGATTGCTAACTGTGCAGCAACTTCCGGTGCGTTTGCTCCGGTCGGGGTTCCGTTTATTGCTGGGATTGAAGCTTATTTGAAGGTTTTAAACGATGCTGGTGGAATCAACGGCCGTAAAGTACGTTTCTTGCACCAAGATGATGAATTTGATCCGATTAAAGGGAAAGCTTGCTTACAAACGATGGTCGAAGATGAAAAAGTATTCGCAATCGTCGGTCACTTTGGTACACCGGTTGTCGGAGCTACCTTAGAAGATTTGAAAGATTATGGAATTCCGGCAGTTTATTTTGCTACCGGTATCGGTCAGTTGTATAATGATAAAGCAGAAGGTCGCGACCGCGGAATCATGCCAGTTCAACCGATTTACAGAACGGAAGGCCAAATCATGGTCGCTCGTGCTGTTGCTTTATCCGATGCTAAGAAAATCGGCGTTATCTATACCAATGATGATGCAGGTAAGGACTTACTGTGGGGAGCACAACAACAAGCTACTGCTTTAGGTTTAACATTAGTTGAAGCTCAAGTTACTGCCGGTGCAACTGATGTTTCCGCCGCAGTTACAACAATCAAAGAAGCCAACGTTGACTTTATCATCGGTGCTGCTATTCAAGCAACCATCGGTACGATCGTAAAAGAATTAGCTGCTCAAGGCGTTGACAAGGACGTCATTACAACTTATGTAAATGTTGCTCCGGTTATCGCTGGACAATTCGAAAACGAAATTGCTGGTAAATTCGATGTTTACGGTAATGGATGGGTTTCGTTTGAAGGCGACCGTTTAGCTGAATTACAAAAATTCGCTGCAGCAGCTCCAGATTATGCTTCGAACGCATTTGCAATGACAGGTTGGATTGCGGCTCACTTCTTTACTGAAGGATTACGTCGTCTAGAAGAAGGCGAAGTCATCACTTGGGAAAAATATTTGGATGCTATGGAATCAGCTCCGATCAAAAACCCATTTGGCGGTCAGATCGATTTCGGCAACGGTTTGCGTGCCGGAACTCAAGAGATGAACCTTTCAAAAGTTGATCCAACAGCTCCTACGAAATGGGCAGTGGTCGATGGTTTGAAATCAATCGACTCATTGTTAGGGAAATAATAATAGTAAGATGCGGGAGAGTTTTCTCTCCCGCATATTCCATATGGAGGACGTATGAACTATTCGAATAAAGTGATATCAGTGGAAAAAACATTGGAATTAGTAAAGTCAGAGGATGTGATCGTTACTGGATTAGGTGCTGGTGAAGCGCATGATTTTTTAATGCAATTACATACGATTGCTGATCGTATCAATGATGTGACGGTTACCAACTGTTTACCAATGTCGGATTTCCCATTTATGAAGGAAGAATATAAGGATCGGTTTTTTGTGGACGGATGGTTTTACTCTCCTGCATTGCGCAAAGCTCACAAAAACGGCAATATCTCTTTTATTCCCAATCACTTGCATTTAGCCGGAGTAAAGCGGTTGGACTTTGTCAAACCGAATATTTACGTGGGCAGTTGCAGTGCGGTGGACAAACATGGGTTTGTTTCTTTATCAACCGGAAATACGTATGAGAAACGCATGATTGAAGCAGCAGACTTGGTCATTTTGGAAGTAAATCCGAATATGCCAAAGACGTATGGCGATTTGGAAGTGCATATCAGTAATATCGATTATATTATCGAATCTAATTATCCAGTTCCGGTACTGCCGGAAACGATAGTGAATGAAAAGGATTTGAAAATAGGACAGTATATTGCGGATTTTGTTAAGGATGGTGATTGCATCCAATTTGGTATCGGGGGAATTCCCAATGCTGTGGCCAATGCTCTTGTCGACAAAAAGAATCTGGGTGTACATACCGAAATGCTTACGACCGGTCTGATGAAACTGGCAAAATCAGGCGTAGTCAATGGATCTAAAAAATCGTTGCATCGCGGCAAAATGGTTTGTACCTTTGCTTTGGGGTCTACTGAGTTGTATGATTTCATCGATCAGAATCCATCAGTCATGATCTTAGATGGCAATTATGTCAATGATCCTCATATCATTGGTTTAAATGATAATCAGATATCGATTAATACGACTTTGGAAATCGACTTAACCGGACAATGTTGTTCAGAGTCCATCGGGTCAGTTCAGTTTAGCGGTACCGGGGGTCAGGCAGATACGGCAGTCGGAGCTCAGAAAGCGAAAAACGGTAAATCATTCATTGCCCTGTATTCGACGGCGATGGTCAAAGATGCCTCGGGTGAACGGGTAGAAATCTCTAAAATCGTTCCTCAACTAAAATTAGGTGCGGCGGTAACCTTATCGCGCAATGATGTTGATTATGTAGTTACGGAGTATGGTGTTGCCTCTTTGCGCGGTACCAACATCCGCCAGCGTGTACAACGCTTGATTGATATTGCTCACCCAAAGTTTAGGGATGATTTGTTATCACAAGCTCGGGAAATCGGGATCATCTGATGGCAACATTTCAGTTCAAAGAACATACCATTTATTATGAGTCGTATGGCGAAGGGAAACCATTAATCATTCTCAACGGAATCATGATGTCAACGGTCAGTTGGCAGTCCTTCGTCAAATCGCTTAGTCAGTATAATCGTTTGGTTTTGGTAGATATGTTGGATCAGGGAAACTCAAGTAAGCTTGCGGGTAAGACTTATGATCAATCATTGCAAGTTGAGGTTATTAAAGCACTCGTCGATCATTTAGAGTTAGACAAAGTTTACTTATTTGGCATTTCTTATGGTGGTGAGATTGCAATGAAGTTTGCACTAACGCATCAGGATCGGGTTGAGCGGCTTTTGTTATTCAACACGACTGCCCAAACATCCCCTTGGTTACGGGAGATCGGTTATGCCTGGAACAAAGCAGCGGCCGATGGGGAAGCCTATTACTCGACGACGATACCGACGATTTACTCACCGCAGTTTTTTACGAAGAATGCTGCTTGGATTGAGCAACGCAAGTCCATACTGATCCCACTGTTCAGTAATCCGGCTTTCAGTGAGGCTATGATCCGTTTGACTAACAGTGCTGAATTTCATGATGTGGCGCAGGATATTCACAAAATTTTGGTTCCTACATTGATCGTTGGATGTGAAAATGACTATATCACACCACCAGCGGAACAACATTTTTTGGCCAGTCAGATTCCTGCTTCACAGTTGGTCGTCATACCGGATTCCGGTCATGCATCTATGTATGAAAAGCCATATTTATTTACTTCCCTGGTGCTGGGATTTGTTCTTGCAGATCATGTAACATTTAAGATTGGATAGTTCATTGTCATATTCAATGCATCGTGATATTATAGGTGCAGCCATAGGAGTGATTGTATGCAATCTTTAGTTAACCAACCCAAAACAAAACGCGGTCAGGCAACGTTAGATCGATTGACCAACGCGGCTGAGCAGTTGTTTTACAAAAAGGGGTACCACGGTACATCCATCAATGATATTACGGGATTGGCGAATGTCGCTCCCGGGACTTTCTATATTTATTTTGAAGATAAAATGAGTTTGTATTGTTATTTATTACTTCAATACAGTCATCGCATTCGTATGCATATCGCTAAAGAAGTTAAAAAGTGCTCTTCACGTAAAGAAGCAGAACGTGCGGGGTTAAAGGCATTTCTTCATTTTATCAATGATCACAAACACATTTACAATATCATTTGGGAGTCGCTGTATATCGATAAGCGCTTGTTTATCGATTATTATACCAAATTTGCTCAAAATTATATGTCGCAGATCGAAGTATCTCAGGCTAATGATCAGATGAAAATATATGATCCCGAAGTCATTGCTTTTATCCTTATGGGTATTTCTAATTTCATCGGTTTAAACTGGGTTATGTTTAAAGAGACAAAAGATTTCGATTATGTTGTCGATCAGGTTATCGATATTTTAGATAAGGGTTTATTTGTTGATTAGGCTCCTACGGGCCTTTTTTTAGCGGAGGTTGTATGAAAGCATGTTATCCCGGAACATTTGATCCCTTGACCAATGGTCATATGGATATTATTGAAAGAGCCGCAAGGATTGCGGATGTGTTGGTTGTGGCTATTATGGTCAATCCGGATAAAAAAGTACTTTTTTCAAGACAAGAGCGGATTGATATGATTGAAGAAGCTGTAAGTTATCTGCCAAATGTTACTGTAGTCGCTGCGGAAGGACTCACTGTCGATTTGTGTAGACGCTTAGGTGCATCCGTTTTGATTCGTGGTATTCGGGCTGTCATGGACTATGAATACGAGCTACAGCAATCAACGGCTAACATGATGTTGGATGATACAATTGAGTCAATCTTTTTAGTGGCAACACCAGAACTATCGTTTATATCTTCATCTGTCGTTAAGAATCTGGTATTATCCGGGGGAGATGCCGAAAAGTTCGTCCCTCAATCAGTCAATCGTATATTAAAGGAGAAAATCCATGGAAATCATTCTAGCCTCTAAATCACCGAGAAGAAAACAGTTGCTCGCTCTTTGTGTAGTTGATTTTAAGGTGCGTGAGGCCAATGTGGATGAGATTTTGGATGAATCGGTAAACAAAGTTGATGCTATCGAGAAATTGGCTTTGCATAAGGCACAGACAATTTTCAATCATCATCCTGAGGCGTTGATCATCGGTGCTGATACCATCGTTCTAGTCGATGATGAAGTGTTGGGAAAGCCAATCGATAAAGAAGATGCTAAAATCATGCTAAGGAAGTTATCCGGGCGCACCCATCAAGTCATTACAGGGGTATGTATGATGGATCAATATAGAACAATAACGTTTTCGAGTGTTGTTGACGTTGATTTTTGTGTGCTGAATGAAAATGAAATTGAAAATTACGCAAATAGTGAGGAACCGATGGATAAAGCTGGGGCATATGCTATTCAAGGCCTTGCCGCATCTTTTGTTACATCGATCCGTGGTGACTATTATGCGGTGATGGGATTGCCTGTATCACAGGTTTACAAGCACTTAAAGAATTGGTAGTTTTTAATAAAAAAGGTTGCAATTTTCGACTTTTTTTAATATCATGTTTATGCACTATGCCGCTATAGTTCAATGGTAAAACGGAGCAATGGTAATGCTCAGTTCCCAGTTCAATTCTGGGTAGCGGCACCATTTTGTCACAAATGCACCGAAAGGTGCTTTTTATGTTTAATTTTGTGATGATTTTGGCTATAATTTAGTAGATTAAAACACATTTGAAATATATTAACAAATAATCAGTCGAAAAGGGAGGTTCTATGAAAAAACCAGTATTAGTCATACTTGCCGCTGGAATGGGCAGTCGTTATGGCGGACTTAAACAAATCGAAACTGTCGGAAATAATGGAGAAAGTATTATTGACTTTTCAATATTTGATGCTAAAGAAGCCGGCTTTGAAACGGTTGTTTTAATTATTCGCAGTGAACATGAAAAAGCTTTTGAGGAAGCGTTAGGATCAAAAATCCGTAAACACATGAACGTTGTTTACTCATATCAGAACATGAATGATTTACCAAATGGCTTTGAATATCCTCAAGGACGTGACAAACCTTGGGGAACGACGCATGCTTTATTAGCTTGCAGGGACATTTTGGATGGCCCGTTTATGATTATTAATGCGGATGACTATTATGGAAAGCATTCATTTAAGGTTATGTATGATTATCTGAGTAATGAGATCATGGATAACGAGTATGCGATGGTCGGTTATATTTTGGAAAACACAGTCACACATTCTGGAATGGTTACTCGAGCTATATGTGAAAATGAGGGTGGATATCTAAGGAAAATTGTTGAACGACCGAGAATCGGATATTTAGATGGTGTATTAACGGTTGAAGTCGATGGACAAATGGTTGATATCGATCCCAAAAGTCAAGTGTCGATGAATTATTGGGGATTTACCCCGGCAGTATTTCCATATTTCCAATTTGTATTCAGACGTTTTCTTGAAAATGAGCTTCAGGGTAATCCGCTTAAATGTGAACATGTATTGCCTACGGCCGTAGGTGAGGGTTTAGCAGAAGATCAGTTTAGAGTGAAGATGTTAACATCTTCTGATCGCTGGTTTGGTGTAACTTATCGTGAAGATAAGCCATTGGTCGTAGAGGCATTGGCAAGGATGAAAGATGAAGGATTATATCCTTCTGATTTATGGAAGTAAAAAAGGGCAGTTCAACTGCCCTTTAGAATATCGTTTCGAAAAAGTTTTTAAATATCTCCATCGTGGAGAGGATTGTTCCCAAGGTAGAGAACAGATTTGCACTCATAACGACAAGTAAGACATGTAGGAAGCGATTGGACATAAAACCTTTCAACGTATGGACATCCTCATGAATTCTTTCCAAGTCAGAGACCATCGGCTTTCTCATAATGGCTTCCACGGTTCCAGCAAACCAACCGGCAGCAAGCAGTGGCGACAGTGAACTGATTGGAGCAGCTATAAATGCGGTAAGAATGGAAAGTGGATGACCAAAGACCAGTGCAGTTCCTAAGGCGGACAGTCCGCCGTTGAGGATGATCCAAATCATGACTTGGCGCATACCGATCGATGAATCAAAACTGAAAGTGATTAGGATTAAAACCAAGATCGTTATTGGAATTAGCCAACCGGATATTTTGCTTAACCAGGTTTTATCAGGAACCTTGTCAAGTTCGCTTAAACTGTGTGTGTGGTTTAGTTCTTTTATGATACCTGGGGCATGAGCAGCTCCGATTACAGCGACCACGACATCTCCTGGAGCCTGCTTGATGCTTTGAGCCATATATTGATCACGTTCATCGACTAAACCTTTTTTTATAGAAGGAAACTTCCCGCCTACTTCTTTTAGTGCCAACTCAATCATGTCCGACTGTTTCAGTTCTTCCAATTTGGCTTCAGTGATTTCCTCTTCAATAAACATACTTGAAATTAACGCTGTCAAAAGTTTCGCTTTTTCCCACAAACCCAGACTTCGCCAAATCCGCATGAAAGTTGTTTGAATATTACGATCAATATACCGTATGCGTGCTCCGGTTTCTTTAGCGCTTTGTATCGCTTGCATCATTTCAGCACCTACTGAAATGTCCAGTTGTTTGGCTAACTTTCGTTGATATGAACTTAAAATCAAATTGGTAAACATGAATCCAGCTTGTTTTTTCTTAATAATGGAAATGATATCTACATTCTCCCAAGATTGTTTCTCGGTAAATGCTTTTGCTCGTTGGGCATCAAGTTCAATACATACGGTTGCTGGTTTTATATTTTCAATGGTTTCTTTCACATCTAAAACACTCTGTGCAGAAACATGAGCAGTTTTAACTAGAATAACAGTTTTATTTTCAATGGTTAATGTGATAACAGATTCGTTCATAAGTACTTTGAATGATGATAATGTTCGTAATGAGTTATACAATCATTCGCTCCTCACTTGTACATTGTAATCAAAGATGGGGTATAATACAAGAGTGTGACAATATAATAAAGAGATGTCTGCAAAAGTGGAGGATGCGACGAGTGTTTGCATCGGGGAGTGTAAAATGAGAACTAAAAGATCGAGATATTTTAGAGTTATTACGCTGATTGCGATATTGATATTTGCTATCACGGTTTATTTGTTCCAACATTATGAACCAACGGTTGAAGCAACCGTTTTAATCGAACGTCAAAGCGATATGATCGTTGAGGAAAAGATTGGTTTGAAGAAAGCTTTGGTCATCACCCCAACTGGCGTGGATGAAAGTGTCGGATGGATCATTTATCCTGGCGGGAAAGTTGACTATCGTGCGTATGCTATTTTGGGTTTTCAGTTAGCGCAGGAATCTGGCCAACGGGTCATCATAGTTTCTTTTCCGTTTCATTTAGCTGTATTTGATATCAATGCCGGAAAAGCATGGACGGATAAGTATGAAGATACTGAGGATTGGTATGTGATCGGTCATTCTCTGGGTGGAGTTATGGGTGCGCAAATGGCAAAGAATAATGAAAAGGTCATTGGTATCGGGTTTTTAGCTTCGTATCCTTCTGCGAATTTTTCTGATAGTGATGTAAGAATGATTTCTATTCGGGGGTCATCAGATAGAATCCTTAATTTGGCAGCATTTGCGGATGCACAGGGTAAGTTTTCACCTTATACAGAGTTCTATGTTATTTCCGGTGGCAATCACTCTCAGTTTGGATCCTATGGATTTCAAAAAGATGACGGTATGGCCACAGTCACAAAAGAGAATCAGATCAAAACAGTTGTTGATTTTTTGGTGCTTTGGGGCAGCGAAAAGTAAGGTTTTTTAACAAACCAAGATGTGATATAATTAAAACTGCTTAAAGGAGGACGAACCATGTTGAATTATTCAACCATTCAAACGATTATTCAAACGCTACGCATGTTCTTTGATATCGTTTTGATGTGGATTCTGTTGTATTACACTATCCGAATCGTCAGAAACAATTCCAGGACGGTCCAGATTTTTAAAGGGATTATCCTTATTCTATTTATCAAGTCCATTGCTACATTTTTCAATTTCCGTACAGTTGCATGGCTGGCCGATGTTTTTGTCACTTGGGGATTTTTAGCTGTCATCATCATCTTCCAACCGGAAATACGCGGATTATTGGAACGTCTTGGTAAATCCAGTGTGTTCTCACGCCTAAATGCATTATCGGGTAACGAACGTGAGCAGTTGATTGATTCATTAGTCAATGCCACAATGCAGTTGTCTGAAAGTCAGACAGGAGCATTGATCACATTAGAACAGTCTCATTCGTTGTCTGATTATATCAAAACAGGCACTCCGATGAATTCAGTTGTTACATCCGAACTTTTATGTTCGATTTTTGTTACCTCGACACCTCTTCATGATGGTGCCGTTATTATTCAGGGGGACCGTCTTGCCTGTGCATCCGCCTATTTCCCACCGACAAACATGGAACTTCCTTCGCGTTACGGTGCCCGTCACCGCGCAGCGATAGGAATCAGTGAAATTACTGATTCGATTACGATTATCGTATCAGAAGAAACCGGTAAAGTATCAATTGCTGAAGAAGGCAAACTGACTCCGGTTACTCGTACTAAATTGCATGAGTATTTACACCGTATGATCATGAATCAGGAAACTGATCTTAAATATGAACCGACACAAGAAGAGCGTTGGATGCCTTTTACTTTTAAAGATGGTAAAGCACCGGTCGTCGATATTGAGGCTGAACCCATTGGAGATCAACCGTTATCTGCTAAGGAAATCATAGCTCCTGTAACTAAAAAAGAAGAGTCGGGACCAGATACATTGTTTAGGCGATTTAAAAAGAAACCGGTGGTGCAAAAACCGGTTGTCATAGATACTGAGGTTTTTGAGTTAAAGAATGAAGAATTATCTCTTGATTTAGAAAATGAAGGATTTGATGATAAGACAGGAGGTGAGCAAACATGACAAAGGGACCGCAACGTCAATCCAGAGATGAACGAGTAGAAATTGCCAAGCGTATTGCCAGTCAAAGTCAACGCGTAGCGAAAACTTATGCCAGCATAGAACTTTCAGTATTACGGGTGATTCGATGGTTAAGTGCATGGGTGGATAAATTGCTCTTTAATCCTCGTTTTGGTAAGCCTATTTCATTAGTTTTAGCCATTTTGCTCTACGCAACGATTAACTTTGGCAGTGCTGATATTTTTAGTTCTGGAATCAGCGGATCTGGTGAGGAAATCCCAGATATTCCGCTTACAGTCATTGCTAATAATGAAGTTTATGAGATTTCCGGTTTACCGATGATGGTCAATGCTTTGCTGGTTGGGGAACTTGCTGACATACAAATGACAAAGAATCAAGGTGGCTATAAGATAGTGGCTGATTTGACTGGTTTGACTGAAGGTGTTCATCAGATCAATCTGGTTGCAACCGATTTCTCACCACGTGTCAATGTTGCGGTAACACCGTCGACAGCTATTGTAACGGTCACTCGCAAAGTATCCGCGAAGTTTATCTTGGACTATGACTTTGTAAATGTGAATAAAATGGATTTGGAATTTGTACTTGGTGAACCTCAACTTGAGCTCAGCGAGATCATTGTCAGGGCATCTCAAAGCACATTGGATAGTATAGCTTTTGTGAAAGCATTTATTGATGTATCCGGAGTGACTGAGAACTTTACTAAAAAAGTGCCAATCGTCGCATATGACCAATTAGGTAATCGCGTAATGGCAGATATCATGCCTGCGGAAGTCAGCGTTACTGTAAATGTATCGTCTCCATCGAAGACGGTTCCGGTCATTGTTGATCCAGTAGGAGAAATTCCAAGTGGAAAAGCAATATCAACGATTACGATGGATCACAATTCGATTACTTTATATGCTCCTGAGTCAGTATTGGCAAAAATCGATGAGTTACGTATACCCATTAATGCTACAACGCTGACGGGGGATACCAATCTTGTTTACACAGTTACTTTGCCTAGTGGAGTTCGTAAGTCCAGTGTTACAAAGGTAAATATGGAAATTAGGTTAGGTGATGGAGTTAAGCGCATTGTTGAGAGTGTTATGATTCGCTATCGCAATAACATTAAGGGTTATCGTTTCACCATCGTCGATCCTGAAGATGCTTATACCAATGTTGAATTGTTTGGTACAGAAGAAAATATCGCCAATATCACGGCGGATAATATGGAAGTTTATATCGATATGTTGAATATTGAATTGGGATTACAAGAGGTTATCATTTATGTGGATGGCGGTACGACTCTGGTGAAATTTACACCTGAGAAACAGGTCATTTCCATTGAAATAATAAGATAAGAAGGAGAATCATTGTGGGGAAATATTTCGGAACTGACGGGATTCGCGGAAGAGCGAATGAAACGCTAACTGTTCAAACAGCATTTGCTGTTGGAACTTATTTGGGTTATTTATTTTCGCGAAATTCAAGGGGTAAAATTCTGATTGGGCGTGACACACGCATTTCGTCGACGATGTTTGAGTCTGCGATTACTGCTGGAGCAACAGCTGCCGGATGTGATGTATATTCGCTGAGGGTTGCACCGACTCCGGCAATCGCTTATCTGGTTAAAAGCGAAGGATTTGATTGTGGAGTTATGATTTCGGCATCACACAATCCTTATTATGATAATGGTATAAAAGTGTTTGATTCAAATGGAAGTAAATTGCCGGCATCGATTGAGGATGAAATCGAACGTTTTATCGATGGCGAAACTGCAATTCCATTTGTTCATGACGGTCAAATCGGTCAATCTTTTGATTATACCGAAGGGTTGAACCTCTATTTGAACTGGATGGCTACTTTGTTTGATTTCGATTGTCAAAACAGGCGAGTCGTGATCGATTGTGCTAATGGTTCTGCTGTGGCTACAGCTGAAAGAATGTTGAGTCGAATGGGATGTGATGTGATTGCCTTACATAATACTCCGGATGGAATTAATATTAATACGGAGTGCGGATCTACCCACCCTGGGCACTTACAGAAGGTGGTCGTTGAATCACAGGCAGATGTAGGTTTTGCTTTTGATGGAGATGCTGATCGTCTGATTGCTGTGG
>CAKMJZ010000043.1 GCA_927435855.1 uncultured Erysipelotrichaceae bacterium | reverse complement strand
GTCGCCTCTTTTGCCAGCTTCAAGTGCAGCTCCAGAGCCCAAAGAAACGATCTCCAGATTGATGTTTGCCTCTTCTAAGATAAATGGCCGCAAGTATTCCAATAATCCACTGTCATTGACACTGGTCGTCGTGGTTAGACGAAGTGTTTTCGGTGGATATTTCTTGTTTGCAGTGCATCCATTTAACAACAGCGTACATACAACAAGAACAACGAATATCTTTCTCATACTAATCCTTTCTTGCACACTCCTTAGCCGATCCTATCATGATTTCAAGTCCGTGTTTCAGCGGTTCTAGAATGTAAATCAGTGATTCCTCAACAGCTTTGGGACTTCCGGGTAAAGTAATGATTAGACTCTGTTTACGTATGCCTGATATCGCTCGAGATAACATGGCTTTCTTAGTGACTGTCATACTGTAAGCACGGATAGCTTCGGAAATACCGGGAGTAAATTTTTCAATTAACGGACTGATAGCTTCCGGTGTCACATCGCGCACAGAAAATCCGGTTCCACCGGAGATAATAAGCAAATCAACATCCAAGTCATCGACCGCATGAAGCGTAGCTTTTTGTAAGTCAGCGATTTCATCCATCACGATAATTGAATGAACCAGTTCAAATGATGCGTCTAAGCATTTTAGAATTATCGGGATACAACCATCTTCTCGTAGTCCCTGAGCACCTTTATCACTCGAAATGATTATGGCGTATTTGAACATTCGGTTACCTCCAAACTGTCATTGACTGACAGTGTTCCTTTGGATAAGATTCGTAGAAAACGGGTTTTTCTCATTAAGGGACAACCATCTTTCAAGTGATGATACTCACATCCATCATCTTTATGACAAGTTTTCCCAACAGATTCGACTTGCAATAATATATCATTACTTTTTAAACAAGTATCAAGCTTAAAATCATCATTCTGATATTCACTACTCAAAATGTGAGCATAAAAGCGACGAGTACAAAGCGCATTTAGGTCACTACTTACTTTTGACCAGGTTTCCAACGGAAGAAGTGTAATCAAAGCATCTTTTTGGCGATGATAATCATCCTTAATTCCACCAATGTCTAACGTAATTTCATCAACTAAACGCTTATCATTTTGATACGGAGAGACGCAAAGCTGTAAAACGTTAATTTTCATCTCGGCCATAGTGTTTGGACTTTCCACCTTCTTTTTCTAGAAGGAAAATCTGATCGATACGCATCGATGGATCCATGGACTTTGCCATATCATATATCGTTAGGGCACATACACTAGCCCCAGTCAATGCTTCCATTTCAACTCCGGTCTTTCCTTCGCAACGGACAGTACAGATTATTCGGATCGAATGATTTTCATCCGACATTTCATATTCAATATTTATCCCGTTGAGAATAAGGGGGTGTGCCATTGGAATAAGTTCAGACGTTTTCTTTACGGCCATGATTCCTCCAATTTGTGCAACCGCAAGAACATCGCCCTTTTTAAGCTTTTGATTAAGGATGGCCAAATATGTTTCCTGATTTGGCGTAATTACGGCTTGTGCGACAGCCTTTCTGGTGGTGATATCTTTTTCTGAGACATTGATCATCTGACCATGTCCTTGTTGATTGAAATGTGAGAAACTCATATTAGCCTCCAATCTGACTCATCTGACGTACGATGGTCTTGTGTTGATCCAACAAATGCTTTTCCGGTTTGACATTGATAGCCTCAAGAATGTAAGGCATAATATTTTCACCATAACGAAGTGGTGTTCTAAGATCGATTTCCACATCATTGTGCAGACAAGGCTTCAATTTGCCATCGGGAGTCAGTCTTATTCGATTACAATCATTACAGAAATTACATGATAATGGCGAAATCAACCCCACTTTTCCAATAGCATCAGGCAACTGAAAATAGCGAGCAGGAGATGAGGGGTCGAGTGCTTCAGTCGGGGTCAAATCAGGGCACAACCTCAAAACTTCTTGAGTACTTACATAATGTTTGAGTGCATAATCTACATTTTCACCGATAGGCATTAGTTCTATAAAGCGTACATCCAACTTCCAATCACGACTTAGCTTTACAAAATCCACAATTTCATCGATGTTGATATCTTTACTTAAAACACAATTCAACTTTACTTTTAGACCTACGTTTAAGGCTTCACTTATGCCATCCAATACATTCTGAAGATCACCACCGCGAGTTAATCGATGAAATCGATCGGGTTTTAGAGTATCTAAGCTGACATTTACCCTGTGCAGACCGTTTCTTTTTAAGTCTGCGGCCATTGTCTTTAATAATGATCCATTGGTTGTCAATGCAATATCTTCTAGAGCAGTAATGTGGGATAAACTTTGGATAAAGCCAAGTATCCCTTTTCGTACAAGAGGTTCGCCTCCAGTCAAACGAACTTTTTTGACCCCAATATTCACAAATTGGTGAATGACTAGATATAGTTCCTCAAAACTAAGCAATTCTTCATGTGCCATGTTCTTAACGCCATCATGAGGCATACAGTACTGACACCGATAATTACATCGATCGGTTATGGATACTCGTAAATAGTTGATGTCACGTCCGAATCGGTCAATCATAGAATCGTACCTCCCCAGACCCTAAAGTGTCGTAACCACCCAGGGACTTACATAAATCTTTAAACTCATCACTACGGATACAAGTCAGTAATAATTTCATCATCGGATCTTCTAGAAAATCTGCATAACATACAAAGTCATAATCCTCTAGACCCAAGGGAATGAAATCGCACCCCATAACGATTGCGGCTGACTGAACGCCTAATCCACAATCAGCTACCTTATTAGCGACGGCAGCGGCCACAGCCAAATGAGTGGTTAGTTCTTTGTCATAACCGAAAATAGTGTCAGAATGTATGTTTTTCTCCTTAAGCCAATGATCTAAAAGCACACGAGTACCGGCTCCGCGTTGGCGGTTAACAAATCGGAAATGGACTAGGTCTTCGATGCACTTAATATTCTTTGGATTGCCTTTTTCAACAATCAATCCTTGAATTCTCTTAACGCCTTTAATTAAAACCATCTTATCCTTGGGGAATAATCTTTTAACCGAATTTGTATTATATGAACCATCGGACTCAAGTAAATGCGTCATAGCTAGGGCGGACTCTCTTCTAGACAAGGCTAAAAGACCGGCATATGAACCGATGTGAACGGTGGATAAATGATAGGGTTGAGAGTTTTGTTCGAAGAGGTTAGAAATGACATCCATGATCAAATCATGACTGCCAATCGCAAGCAGTGTGGTTTTGATTCGACTAATTGGCTTGTTTAACTGTACGTCCATGATTTCGTTAGAATCTACACCTTCTCTATTTTTCTCGATAAGTGCATACCCATCACTTTTAACCACGGACATCATCATTCCGGCTCCACGGGCTAATGGTGTTGCTACAAATCGTCCGTTAATGTGGCCGATTTTAACGCGGATGTATTCCTTGCTTTTCAAGCTAGAAACGATACGACGGGTGCTGTATGCCTGAACAACATCAGAAAATAAAAATGGATAATGATTCAATTTTAGTAATAACGGAGTCACAAACTCCTCAAATACGATGTGTGCGCTGACTGGAAATCCGGGAACACCGATGACCGGAACATCGCCAATCATTCCTAAAATGGCTGGTTTACCAGGTTTGATCGATAATCCGTGGATGAATACCTTACCTAATTCAGAAATGACGTGGACGGTATAATCTTCTCGTCCCGCGGAAGAGCCGGCATTGATGATAACGACATCATGTTTGCTAACAGCATCTTTTACAACTCGTTTTAAATCATTAAAGTCATCTTTAACAATCGGATATGTCGTTGGAAGGGCATGTGCATCAAGTGCTAATCCAGTAAACAGGTATGAATTCGATTCAACGATATCTCCGATTTCAACGGATTCATATGCGCTTCGAATCTCGGTTCCAGTGGGGATAATCGCTATCGACACTTTCTTATATACTTCGATGGAAAGCTGGTTTGCGGCCATTAGAACACTAATATCCATCGGTCGTAGTATGTGTTCCATGGCAAAGAGAAGTTCTCCTTCGGTGACATCTTCTCCAATCGGACGAACATTTTCCCAAGGGACATGAGGCTTTACTATAGAGATTCCCTCATCAGAGTGAATGCAATCTTCTGCCATAATGACAGTATCAAAAGGATCGAAAATCGGATCGCCAGTATCAACCTCAATGTAATCTACCGAGTCTAGTAGTAAAGGCTTGTGTTCATTAGCTCCTCTAGTTTTCTTTGAATCAATAGCGATGCCATCCATGGCAGCGCTTGGGTAAAAAGGGACACTACGTTTGGCGTAAATTGGTTGCGCAATGACACGTCCGTAAGCGTGCTCAGTTTTTATGATTTCAGTATTCTTCTTTTGATAAAGGTTAATTAAGGCATCATTAAAAATACGTTTTGCCTCTTCGATATCAGTACTGCTTAAGTAAATCGAGCGTTTCATATACTCCCCCTAAATTAATGTTACTTCGACGACCTCTTCTCTTTGATAACCTTCCAAATTTCCAGGTATGATTATATAACCATCCGCATGTTTCATCGTTGAAATCAATCCGGATTTCGAATATAAAACTCTTGCATATATTTGATTTTTCTCGCTTTTTAACTGAACGTAAACGATTGTTTCTTTTCCGGCAGAACTCATCACATTGGTGTCTAGTCGTGCAAATACTGTATTTGTGCGCTGATTGTATGCCTGTTGGTAAGCGGTTTTAATCACTCTAAGAAATACAGTCATAGCACTGACGGGATGGCCGGGCAGACCTACAATCAAACAAGATCCACTTGAACCAAGGATTGTCGGTTTTCCGGGTTTGATCGACAATCCATGAGACCATACTCCTGGATTTTGACATCGATCGATGATTTTCGCAGTGTAATCTTTTTCGCCTTGCGAGCTACCACCACTGATTAATATAGTATCGACCAAATCTTTGAGTCGGTTTACGGTAGTGAATAGTAATTCTTCGTTATCTTGAATCAAATGACTTTCAACAACCTGAAAATTCATATTTTGCAATATTGAGGTCAGTATCACACTGTTTACATCATGTACTTGGGCTTCAGATATCGAAGTGCTGATGGGAAATACTTCATCACCTGTTGAAATCACGGCAGCTTTAAGAGATGAGTATACTTCAACTTCAGCTAAACCAACCCCTGCACAAAGTCCGATGGTTTGATGTGAGAACGCTTCATCTTTGTCTACGATTAATTGTTCTTTCTGTACATCATCACCGGAAAAAACGACGTTTTCATGATGAGCGATTGGGCGATATATAAGGATCTGATCTTCTCCAAACGCCTCACAGTACTCAACCATAACTACAGCTGTTGTACCTTCAGGAAGCATGCCTCCGGTAGGGACATAAACGCAATCCCCAGAAGAAAGGGTTCTAGTTGGTGCTTCTCCCATTTCTAAGCGCTCAATACATTGAAGAAGTGTAGGTACACTATCTGAAGCACCAAAAGTTTCATTAGCCTTAAGAGCGTATCCGTCTACAGTGGAGCGATTGAAATTAGGTAACATCTCTGGACTATAGATCTTTTCTGCACATATGCGCTGATAGGCTGAGGAGATTGGAATGATCTCCGTCTTGCTTTTATGATGTTTTTCAATGAATTTGCGAGCACGAAAAACAGCCTGCTCGACAGATTCAACCGTTAATAGTTTCATATTTCGACAATGGGTTCATAAAAAAACCACCAACACCTTTATTGATAAAAGTATAACATAATAATTGCGTGATATTAAATACGTTTGGGGAAAAATCTTGACATTTATTTGGGATGTTTTATAGTTAAAGTACTATGAACACACACGCACCGGATGATGTATTAATCAAAAAAGTTTATTTGGAACTAACTCAACGATGCAATTTGAATTGTACCAGTTGTTTTCGTCAGAATTGGGATTTTCCTCAAACCCAAATGAGTGATGAGGTTTTTTTACGTTGTCTGGTAGGGTTAAAGAACACGTCTTCACTAGAAGAAATCGTTCTTGGCGGAATCGGTGAACCAACATTGCATCCGAAGTTTATTGATTGGGTAAAAATGTTGCCTGATGTGAAACTGACGGTTACTTCAAACGCTTTTGTTTGGAGTGATGAAGTTGTTGATCTGTTGGCAGAAAGATTTCATCGGGTCGTCGTATCTGTGGATGGTCTTGAAGCTGAATTTAAACTGATACGCAATTTTGAGCTAGGAATTCTCGAAAAGAATGTTGCGCGATTAATCGAAGCTCGCAAGATTAAGAATCGCCATGAACCTTTCTTATTCGCTCAAATAGTAATCAGTGAATATAATGTCGAAGATGTGGGAATGTTGATTAAGCATTTGGCAAAGATGGGATTTATGAAGGTCATTCTTTCGAATCTGCTTCCGCAAAATGAAGCGGATAAAGATAAAATACTCTATACGCTATATGATAATCCGAGAATGAAAGATTATCGGCAACAATGGCTAAATATTGCTATGTCAAATCAGATTCAGTTAAAATTTCCGAATATCCAATTAAAAACAGAGAGAAGATGTAATTTTGTATATGATGGAACGATGACAATTAATAGTGATGGAAATATAGCACCGTGTTATCGTTTTGCCCACCCCTCCATCGAGTATGTTTTTGGTCGAAGAAAACAAGTTTATGCGTTTACTTATGGCAATGTAAAGGATCATGATATCGATACGATCTGGAACACTCGTTTATACACGGATTTGCGTTTACAGAATCTTCGCAATCGTTTCCCTTCATGTCCGGATTGCGATTTAATCGACGCGTGTGACTATGTTAATGATTCTCTATGTGATTGCAATGGGCAGAATCCATCATGTGCAGATTGCTTGTGGACTCGTGATTTTGTTCAATGTATTTGACCTTTACAAACATTTGTAAGCGCTTTATAATTAAGTTAGGTTCCGAGTTATCTGACCCAATCAAGGTCATTTAACCGATGGGTCATACTGGAAACGGCATGGCCTCCCACTCCTTGGAAAGGGACTGCATCATTTAATGCGGCCCTGATATACCAACACCAACTATCAAGGGTCGCCCCTTGGTTTTTTATTGACAAAAGGAGGAAATATGTCAACAACTTATAATTTGAAAATGTTGAGGGTCAATTTGACGGATCAAACGATTAAGACGGAAGATCTCGATGAAAAATTGGCAAAGAAGTTTCTGGGTGGACGTGGTTTAGGTACTAAGATTCTTTATGATGAAGGTGTTGCGACGGTAGATCCGTTATCACCTGAAAACAAGTTGATTTTTATCAATGGTCCGTTGACCGGTGCAAATGTTCCTACAGGTGGTCGTTATATGGTGGTAACGAAAGCTCCGTTGAACAACATGATTGCAAGCTCGAACTCTGGTGGTGTCTGGGGTGCTCGCTTGAAGTATGCCGGTTATGATGCGTTGATCGTCGAAGGCAAATCAGAGAAGCCGGTTTATCTGGTTATTGATGATGAGCATGTCGAAATCAAAGATGCTGCAACACTTTGGGGTAAAACATCAGAAGAAACAGAAGAAGCATTGAAGGAAACTTATGGTAAGAATGCATCCGTATTGAATATTGGTCCAGCAGGTGAGAATTTGGCATTGTTAGCTTGTATCATCAATGAAGCTGATCGTGCTGCAGGTCGTACCGGTGTTGGTGCTGTTATGGGTTCAAAGAATTTGAAAGCTGTCGTTTGTTCATCAAAACGGACAGTCGTAGAACCTTATGACAAAGAAGCTTTAAGAGAAACTGTTACTGCAAGTTTGAAACTAATCAAGGAAAATGGAGTAACTGGAACCGGTTTACCTACCTATGGTACAGCTGTATTGGTAAACATCATCAATAATGTAGGTTCTTTCCCAACTAAAAACTGGCAGGAATCTCAATTTGCAACTTCTGAAGAAATCAGCGGTGAAATGTTAAAAGAAAAATTCTTAGTAAAACAAGGTTTCTGTCACCGTTGCCCGATCGGTTGCGGCCGTGTCATTAACATGAATGGCAAGATTGTCGGTGGTCCAGAGTATGAACCTCTATGGGCATATGGAGCCAATTGTGGACTTGATGATTTAGAAGCTATAACCATTGCTAACTATTGGGCAAATGAAATGGGATTGGACGCTATTGGAGCGCCAACTACTATTGCTACCGCAATGGAGTTGTATCAAAAAGGGTATATTACAGATGAGGATTGCGATGGAGTCCCTCTAAAATGGGGAAGCTCAGAAGCTATCATTGAGTGGACTAAACGCATGGGATTGGGCTCAAATCCTTTAGCTAAACTAATGGCTTCGGGATCTTATCGTTTATGTGAACACTATGGTGTTCCAGAGTTGTCGATGTCGGTTAAAAAACAAGACATGCCGGCATACGATGCCCGTGGTATCCAAGGTATTGGATTAACTTATGCTACTTCGAACCGTGGTGGATGTCACGTTCGTGGTTACATGATTTCTCCTGAAATTTTAGGATTACCGCAGCCTTTGGATCGCTTTGCTACTGAGGATAAAGCTCTGTGGACCAAGATCTTCCAAGATCTGACCGCAGTCATTGACTCATCGGGTATGTGCTTATTTACATCATTCGCAATTGGTGCAGCGGAATATGCTGCAATGATCAATGCTGCTACCGGCACTAACTATACTCCGGAAGAATTGTTGGTCGTTGGCGAACGTATTTACAATATCGAACGTATGTTCAATAAGGCTGCCGGCATGAAACCGGAAGATGACACATTACCGAAACGTCTGTTGGAAGAACCGATTCCAGATGGGCCTTCGAAAGGTGAAGTCAGTAAGTTACATATTCTGTTACCTCAATACTATGAGTTGAGAGGATGGGAAAATGCATTCCCGACAGAAGCAACACTTAAACGTTTGGAATTATTATGATAGAATAAGGGAGAAGAAATTCTCCCTTTCTTTCGGAGGTGTTCATGGTTGAAGTTCGTTTATTTGCTTACTTTCGTGATAATCGCGGAAAAATCCTTTATTTAGACCCTAATCTTTTTCCAACGGTGCAAATAATTTTAGATCATTTGGGGATCAAATTGAGTGATGTTCAAATCTTGCTAGTCAATGGCAGACATTCGCATGCTCAACATTTACTTAAAGAAAATGATATCGTGGCTTTATTTCCACCGGTCGCTGGCGGATAATGGAGCGTTATTTACGCAATAAAGACAGTATCTCAAAATCTCAACAGAACTTGCTCGCTCAAGGTCATGTTGTAGTTTTGGGTTGTGGCGGATTAGGCGGCTCGATTGCGGAATCATTGATTCGGATCGGGATCGGTAAACTTACATTGATCGATGATGATGTGTTTGCGGTAAGTAATCTCAATCGGCAACGTTTTTCTACGAGTAAAACGATTGGAAGAGCGAAGGTTGAGGTTGCAAAGGAAAAGCTGCTCGAAATCAATGATCAGGCAGAAGTGATTTCGAAGAAAGTATTTATTGATGCATCCAATATTCATGATTTGACGGAAGGGTGCGATCTTGTTATAGATGCTCTCGACAATTTTGAAACTCGCAGGATCGTTGAAGATGCTGATTTGAATGTGTTGATCATCAGTGCTGCGGTTGCAGGGTACAATGGTTGGTTAACCATTAGTAAACCGGGATTCAGAAATATAAAACACCTCTGTTCACATTCGAATAAAGGTGTGGAGCAAGCGTTGGGCAACTTGAGTTTCACTGTTAACATTCTTGCGGAACTCGAAGTCAGTTTAGCAGTAAGAACGTTATTAGGCGAAGATGTTTCTTTGCGCGGTTTCTATTTCGTTGATTTAAAAACGTTGGAAATTGAGAAAATCGAAATCATCGAATGAACCGTTGTTTTAGCTGAGTAAATGTCGCTGTTATCATAAGGAGAATCAGGATTAAAAAAGATAGTGACAAGGTCGACCATTTCAATAGAGTCATAATTCCCGCCATATCTGCGATGATTGGTGTTGTTTGAGGAAAACGATACAATACGGTAGAGGTCATAATGTTCTCAAGATAGTCAAACCCTGCCGCAACTAATGAAACATATAATAAGTTCGAAGCTTTTAGAAGCTTCGTTTTCTTATAGAAATATGCTGATGCAATGAGTATAAATTGGGTGTACGCGATTGGCCATACCAAATCAAATGTGAAGCGTTGGCGGATATAGAAAGCACGACCTTCTTCACCGTAGCTCTGTGCTATCCGGTAGAGATCTTGTGAGGTATAGTAAAAGGAAGTATCGATGCTTTCACTTAGACCAAAAGCCTCACTTTTCGCTGCTTCTTGGGGAAGAACGAGTATGATAAATGACATAAAGATAAATAAAGAAAGAAAGACGATAATCGGGCTTGTATGATTTACAATTTTCGAAATGAACTTTTTCATAATGAATCCTCTTTTCTATATTTTAATTCATAATTTTAAAAATTAAATCCTTTTTGCACAGATTAGGATTTATCTTCTTTGTTGCATATAAAACATTGAAGGAGAATATTATGAAAAACATGATGAATTTAAGTGACATTTATACTAAAAACAGTGATTTCTATCGTAGTGAAGAGATTTTTCAACAATATGTCAATCAATACCAGCAGTATATGAGATCACTTTCTACCAAGCAATTATCCAGAGAGTGTATCAGCGGGTTGAATCGTTTACAAAGACAGAGTTTGCGATCATCATCGCAACTCAATATCCATGTCAGAGTAGGAGATGTTTGTTATATAGATTTTGGTCAGGTATATATCAATGAAGCAGGGTATCAGCACTTTGGTCTGATATTGTCCATGGTTAATCACAAAGCTTTTGTATTACCTATGACATCCAATTCGACGACGTATCAATATGCCAATGACCCATCAAGAATCGAACATGGTAAAACTCATTTATATCAGTTGGGTTGGATCGAAGGTCTAAACAAGCAGTCAGTCGCTTTTCTGAATGATTGTAGGTTTATCAACACCGCAAGAATCATTGCGGTCAAAGGGCATATAGATGCGGATGGCGAATATTTCAGGGAGATTGTCGAACGAGTTAAGGAGTCAATCTTTCCATAATCAACCAATATTTCTTAAATCATGGTAAAATGACAATGGTGATAAAATGATTGAACGATTGTCAGGCAAATGGGTAGTTGCTGTGTCAGGAGGAGCCGATTCAATGGCTCTTTTAGACATGTGCAGAAAAGCAAAGATAAGTATCTTTGTCGCTACTGTCCACTATCACCAACGTTTAAGTGCGGACCGTGATTTGCAAATCGTGAATGAATATTGCCGAAGAAACGCTATTCCTATATATATTAAACATTTTGATGAGCCATTGATAGGAAATTTTCAGAATCAGGCTCGTTGGTATCGATATAGCTTTTTTAAAGAAGTCGTAAAGGAAACCGGAAGTAAAGGGGTCTTGACAGCACATCATCGTGATGACGTGTTAGAGACTTATCTTTGGCAAAACCAACGGGGTCATAGAGTGAAACGATATGGAATTGGCAAAGAGGTTGAAATCTATGGAGTAAAAATAGTACGACCACTTTTAGATAAATATAAGAAAGATCTGGTTGATTATTGTGTCAAGAATTCTGTTGAGTATGGTGAAGATGAGTCTAATTACTCTAATAAATACTTACGCAATCGAATTCGCAAACAACTGTCGACAAAATCTCAAGAATTTAAAATTGCCGTCTTTAAGGAGATGGAATGGAAGAATCAGCAATTATTGATGGATCGGGCAATGGACAAAGAGTATGCGGAAGGCTTGGATGATACTGTTGTTAAAGAATTGTTCATCGAACATGAGCGAGATATATCAGTGCTTGAACTCTGGTTGGTTTCACAAGGATACTCATACATCATGTCAAAGAAGTGGTTGAAAGAGCTTATCCGTCAATTGACTGAAGTTTCCAACGGCATGATTCCGTTAAAAAATGAACACTATCTTCAGATCCATCAGTCAACAGTCACACTTAAACAAATTTTGCCCTATGAATATGCAATAACATTTGATAAAATAGAGTGCGTACATACACCTTGGTTCACTATCAGTGAACAAGGACCACGTACCTGTGCACTTACCGTCGGTGACAATGATTTTCCGATTACCATTCGCAATTGGCATCCTGGGGACGCTATTGAAATGCGTTTTGGAACTAAGAAGATATCACGTTGGTTTATTGACCGCAAGATCCCGGCAGATCAACGAAAAGGTTGGCCTGTTGTCTGTAATAAAGATAGTAAAGTTATCTTAGTTCCAGAGTTGGGGTGCGATGTGGTTCATTATTCTGACAATCCGAATATGTTTGTGCTAAAATAGAAACAATCTTCAGGAGGATAAGGTAATCATGCATCAAGATTTAAAGAAAATACTTGTCAGCGAAGAAGAGATCGTTGCTAAGTGCAAGGTGTTAGGCGCTCAAATTAGTCATGACTATCGCGCCATCGGTGAAATTCCGTTACTAGTTGCAATATTAAAGGGATCAGTTCCTTTCTTAGCTGAACTGGTTAAACACATCGACATAGATGTCGAGTTCGATTTCATGGATGTATCTTCCTATGAAGGGACTGAATCCATCGGAGATGTCCGAATTATCAAAGACTTAGACCGTTCTATTAAGGGAACACGTATTTTATTGGTTGAAGATATTGTTGATACCGGTCGGACGATTAGAGAAGTGACTCGCCTTTTACTAAATAAGGGAGCAACGGAAGTTAAAATCGTCAGCTTACTTGATAAGCCTAGCCGTCGTGTCATAGAAATCAGTGCCGACTATGTCGGATTTGAAATCCCCAATGAATTCGTTGTCGGATTCGGATTGGATTTTAATGAAAAGTATCGTAACTTACCCTATGTCGGGGTATTGAAAGATGAATTTTATTAGTAAGTAAGGAGCGTGAAAACGTGAACAGAAACAGAGCATTGAACATGCTCCCCTATATTATTGTTATGATTGCGATGATGAGTCTATTATTATTCACATCAAATTCTCAAATTAAGCAGCTTAACTATAACGAATTTATGGAGCTTGTTCGTCAAGATGTGATTACCGAGGCAGACGTCAGTGTGTCTAATGTAGTCATCGACATCCGTGGTAAATACATGGAAGCCGGAAATGAAGTCGTATTTAAAGCAACAATCGCAAACACAGAAGTTCAAAACAATCAATTAATTGAAGACTTAGTGGCTAATGGCGTAGTTGTCAAAGTTATCAATCCCTATGAAAGCAACCTATTGGTTGACACACTCGTGCAAATCGTACCATTCTTACTGTTTGGGGCTTTTGCATTTTTCCTTTTAACAAGAATGAACTCAGGCAATAACAATAAAGCTTTCGAATTTGGAAAAACCAGAGCTCGTTTGGAAGGCAATATTAAAGTCCGCTTTGATGATGTTGCCGGTTGTGATGAAGAAAAAGAAGAAATGGCCGAATTAATTGAGTATTTGAAAAATCCAAAGCGTTTTGCTCGCATGGGCGCTCGTATTCCAAAGGGTGTCTTGTTAGTGGGTGCTCCGGGTACCGGGAAAACGTTATTAGCTAAAGCTGTAGCCGGCGAAGCTGATGTTCCGTTTTACTCGATCTCCGGTTCGGATTTCGTTGAAATGTTCGTTGGTGTCGGTGCATCACGTGTTCGCGATATGTTTAAAAAAGCTCAACAAACTGCTCCTTGTATTATCTTTATTGATGAAATCGATGCAGTCGGTCGTCAACGTGGTACCGGTTTAGGTGGTGGTCACGATGAACGTGAACAAACCTTAAATCAGTTGTTGGTCGAAATGGATGGAATCACGGATAACTCCGGTGTCGTCATCGTGGCGGCAACCAACCGTCCAGACGTATTAGATCCTGCATTATTAAGACCGGGTCGCTTTGACCGTCAGATAACAGTTAGTTTACCGGATCGCAAAGGTCGTGCCGCTATTTTGAGAGTTCATGCGCGTAATAAGAAGCTCGCAAATGATACAGATTTGGATGCATTGGCAAAACGTACTCCGGGATTCTCGGGTGCAGATTTAGAAAATGTATTGAATGAAGCCGCAATCTTGGCGGTTCGTGAAAATGACACATTGATTCGTATGCATCATTTGGATGAGGCAATCGATCGCGTTATTATGGGACCTGCGAAGAGATCGCGTACTTATACAGATAAAGAGCGTCGCTTGGTTGCAATCCATGAAACAGGTCATGCCATCATCGGTTTGATGTTGGAAGAAGCTGACATGGTTCAAAAAGTTACGATCATCCCACGGGGGAATGCAGGTGGTTATAACCTAATGACTCCACGTGAAGAACGAATGATGATGACGAAAACGGATCTATCCGCGAAGATCACGGGATTACTTGGTGGTCGTGTTGCGGAGGAAGTCTTATTGAAAGAGATTTCGACAGGCGCATTCAATGATATCGAACGTGCAACATCCATTGCCCGTGATATGGTCATGGTTTACGGTATGAGTCATTTGGGTCCGATTCAGTACGAACGCAGTGGCGGTAACGTCTTCTTGGGACGCGATTATAATGCTCAACGGAATTATTCTGGGGAAATTGCATTTGAGATCGATAAGGAAGTGCGTCGTATCATTGATGAAAGTTATGAAGCTGCTAAGAAAATTATCATTGAGAATATGGACTTGCTTAATCGTATCACCGAAGCATTGCTTGAGCATGATACATTGACCAATGAGCAGATTATGGTGCTCTTTGATGGTAAAAAGTTAGTCGCAAAACCGCTTCCTGTACCTCCGGTAGAAGAAGTTGCAGTAGAAGATATACCATTCGAAGAAGTCAAAGAAGAACCAAAAGCATAATTCACACCCCTGGTCACAGGGGTGTTTTAAACAAAGGAGACTGATATTATGGATACAATGGTAAGAGCGTTGGCTCATAATGGGCGAATCCGCATTTTTGTTTGTAACACAACGGATTTAGTCGAATATGCCCGTCAACGACATGACACCTACCCGACCGCTACAGCAGCATTAGGAAGATTGTTGAGTGCCGGTGTGTTAATGGGTAGCATGCTTAAGAGCGATCAAGAAAAAATATCGTTAACGATCCGATCAGATGGACCATTAAAAACCATAATTGTGGATGCTGATCATTTGGGTAATGTTCGAGGTTTAGTTGGGAATCCGTATGTAAATATGACAAATCAGTCAACCGGGAAGTTGGATGTCGGTGGTGCAGTTGGGCAGGGAATGCTCAATGTCGTAAAAGATTTGAACATGAAAAATGACTTTACTTCCTCTGTAGAACTACAGACCGGAGAAATCGGTGATGATCTGGCGTATTACTTTCTGGTCAGTGAGCAAACACCTTCAGCGGTAAGTGTTGGAGTTTTGGTCAATACCGATGCTTCTGTACTTGCTTCAGGTGCACTCATCATTCAAATGATGCCGGATGCGGATGAAGCAGATGTGAGCATAACCGAGAATGTCGTTGCTCATTTAAAGCCGATTTCACAAATGATTCATGAAGGAATGACTCCGCGTGATATTGCGATAGCCTTATATGATGATGTTGAAGTACTCGATGAGCAACCTGTGAAATTTGAGTGTTCGTGTAATAAAGAGCGGATGACCAGAGCGCTTTCAACTTTGGAAATCCGCGACTTAAAAGATATGATTCAAGAGGATCACGGATGTGAACTTACTTGTCATTTTTGTAATACTTCATACGCATTTTCAGAAGAAGAACTAAGAGATATTTTATCGTTGAAAGGTTCGGACCATGTGGCGCATTCGTGATATCGTCATCCAAAATAAAGTTGTAGTCGGACCGATGGCGGGAGTTAGCAATCTGGCTTTTCGTTCGGTCGCAAAGGAGTTTGGGGCGGGTCTGATCTATACGGAAATGGTGTCGGATAAGGCATTGTTTTACGGTAATGAAAAAACGATTCGGATGTGTGCGGTCGATCCCAATGAACATCCGCTATCTTTACAGTTGTTTGGTGAGGATATTGAAACCATGGTTGCCGGAGCTATGTTTTTAGATCGGAAAACCGATTGCGATATCATCGATATCAATATGGGCTGTCCGGTATCAAAAGTAGTTAAGGGTAATGGCGGTGCTTCACTTTTAAAAACGCCGGATCATGCAATTAGAATTTGTGAAGAAGTCGTAAAAGCTGTAAAAAAACCGGTTACTGTTAAAATACGTACCGGATGGGATAAGAACAGTATCGTCGCAAAAGAGTTGGCGATTGGGCTTGAAAAGGCTGGTGCCAGTGCCATTGCGGTTCACGGACGTACACGCTCACAAATGTATCAAGGGGATGTTGACTTAGACTTGATCAAATTGGTTAAGGATAGTGTGTCGATTCCGGTCATTGGTAATGGCAATATTTTCTGTGCACAGGATGCATTGGATATGTTAAAATATACCGGTTGCGATGCTATCATGCTTGCTCGGGGAGTTTTAGGTAATCCCTGGTTGATCAAAGAAATCATAATCGCAATTGAAAATGGAAATGCGGATTATGTGTTTGCTCGCAATGAGCGATTTGCTTGGGCATTGACACACGCAAAGCGTTTAGTCGCTTTGAAAGGTGAAGATGTTGCCATGCGGGAGATGCGTAGCCATGCCAGTTGGTACGTTTCTGGGATGCCGAGCAGTCATAAAGTTAAAAATCTGTTTTCACAGATGACTACCTATCAACAATTTGTTAATATTATAGAGAATTATCAAAGAGAAATCGAAGACTTGATTTAGAAAGTGAGTGAAGAGTATGAGCAACGGATTAAGCGAACAAGAAATCATCCGACGTCAGAAAATGGAGGATTTACGTAACAAAGGGATTGATCCTTTTGGTACGGCCTACCAACAAACCCATCATAGTAAGGACATCATCGAGAAGTTCGATGCTTTCAGTAAGGAAGAAATACATGAAATGCCAGATACACGGGTAAAAATCGCCGGTCGTATCATGACTAAACGTCTGATGGGCAAAGCCGGTTTCATGCACATTCTTGATCGTGACGGACAAATCCAAGTGTATGTACGGAAAGATACTGTTGGAGATTTTTGGTTTGAATATTTCATGGACGCTGATTTGGGTGACATGGTCGGTATTGAAGGCGATGTCTTCCGTACCAATCATGGTGAGTTATCCGTCAAAGCGGAAATCATCACGCACTTAACCAAAGCCCTTCGCCCATTACCGGACAAGTTTCATGGTTTGACGGATGTTGAAGAACGTTATCGCCGTCGTTATGTGGATCTAATCACCAATGAAAAGGCCAGAGAAATTGCCATCTTACGTCCGCGCATTATCCGTGCTATTCAAAACTACTTTGATAGTAAGGGTTTGATTGAAGTGGAGACACCGGTGCTCACACCGATTCTTGGGGGTGCAGCGGCACGTCCGTTTGTTACTCATCACAATACCTTGGATATGGACTTTTACCTTCGTATCGCAACGGAACTGCCACTGAAGCGGTTAATCGTTGGCGGACTTGAAGGCGTATATGAAATCGGACGCTTATTCCGTAATGAAGGCATGAGCCCAAAACATAATCCAGAGTTTACAACGGTTGAAGCCTATGTGGCTTACTCCGATATGGAAGGTATGATGGATACGATTGAAGGTTTGGTAGAATTTGTGTCTACCCAAACACTAAAAACTACGGACATTCTGTGGGGAGAAAAAGAAATTTCGCTCAAAGGTCCTTACCGTCGCATTCATATGGTCGATGCTATTAAGGAAGCAACCGGTGTCGATTTCTACGATGTAACAAGTCTGGATGAAGCACTTGCCTTAGCTAAGGCGCATAATGTCGAAGTTTTGAAACATCAGAACAGCTTCGGTCATATCGTTAACTTATTCTTTGAAGCATTTGCGGAGGAGAAAATGGTTCAACCGACTTTCGTCTTTGGACATCCCATCGAGATTTCTCCATTAGCCAAGAAGAATGAAAAGGATCCGCGCTTTACCGATCGCTTCGAATTGTTTATTGACGGTCGCGAATATGCCAATGCATTCAGCGAGCTCAATGATCCAATCGATCAGCGCCAACGCTTTGAGGAACAAATCAAAGAAAAGGATTTGGGTAATCAGGAAGCCAATGAAATGGATATCGACTTTGTTGAGGCATTGGAATATGGCATGCCACCAACCGGTGGGTTGGGATTTGGCATTGACCGATTTGTAATGTTACTGACAAATTCAGAAACCATTCGTGAGGTTATTTTATTCCCTCACATGCGTCATCGCTCTCAATAAAATCACTCCCGAAAGGGAGTTTTTGTTTGGTGAATGATTCAATAATGCGGTTATCACTGTTATAATAAACATACGGCTAAGCCGGATTTGGTTGGAGGTCGACATGAAAAGAATTTTGATTGTAGAAGACGATGCGACGATTGCCTTAGGATTGCAGTTTTCCTTGCAACAAGAGGGTTATGATGCCATTGTTATCAACACAGTTAGACAAGCTAATGAGTTCTTGAATAACTCCAGTGTTGATCTTGCCATTTTAGATGTTTCATTACCCGATGGAACCGGCTATGAACTGTGTAAAAGAATAAAATCCATGTCAAACATTCCGGTTATCTTTTTAAGTGCCGCCGATGATGAAGTGAATATCGTAATGGGTTTACAACTGGGTGCTGATGATTATGTTTTAAAACCTTTCCGACTTAAAGAATTGTTGTTGCGGGTTAAAAATGTGATTAATCGGGCTCAACCCAAAGAAGAGTCCCTGATTCACATAGATGACTTAATTATTGATACCAAAGCTGCGCGTGTCACAAAAGCAGGCAAAGAAGTATTTCTTAGTGCGTTAGAATATCGGCTCTTGGTGATTCTTGCTTCTCATCGTGGACAAATGCTTGATCGAAATCAGCTATTGGAAAGCATTTGGGATATTGGTGGTAGTTTTGTAAATGACAATACATTAACCGTTTATATCAAACGTTTACGTGAGAAAATCGAAGATGACCCGTCTTTACCAAAAATCATATTTACTGTACGTGGTTTGGGATACAAGATTTTATGAAACTCATAAGGAATGGTGAAATTCGAATTTTCTTATTCGGTTGGTTTATACTGACGGTTTTATCAATTTTTGCCTTGATTGTCACAGATGACCTTGCTTTATACATCATGTTGATATATTCACTTTCAATAGGAGTTCTTTATATATTGTTATCCGTTTACAGATATCAAAAGCTAGAGAAACTCAATCATTATTTAAGAGAATTGAGTCTTGGAAATACAAGACTTTCATTTGAAGATCTTTTAGAAGGCGAGCTTTCAATTCTTCAAAGTGAACTGTATAAACTGACAGTGACAATACGTCAACAAAATCAACAGCTACAGCAAGAAAAGGAATCTCTATCCAAGTCACTTGCGGACATATCTCATCAATTAAAAACTCCGCTGACTTCACTTTATATGATGTTTGATTTGATGAGAAATCCAAAACTAGAGGAGCATAAGCGAGAGTTGTTCATGTCTCAATCTTTACAACAATTGCATCGCATGAAAAGCCTGATCAATTCATTGCTAAAGATGTCGCGATTGGAATCAGAGACGGTTAAGTTTAGTAAAGAGTGGGTGAGTGCTAGCCAGTTAGCTATGGAATCGCAAAGTTCACTGGATATTTTGATGGATATCCAATCAACGAGTATCGATACAGAAATTCTGACAGATAAGATATACTGTGATAGAAACTGGACTCAGGAAGCAATAAATAACATTCTAAAGAATGCCATCGAACACAGCCAACCTAACAATCAGATTAACTTTGTCATCAAGAAAGGTTCGTTGGGCTATCAGATTCAAATCACCAATGCGGGCAACACAATTGCTCCAGAAGATCTTCAAAAGATATTCACTAGATTTTATAAGAGTAAGGATGCGTTTTATGATTCTGTTGGGATTGGATTATCTTTATCAAAACAAATTATTGAACAACAAAATGGATTTATTGATGTTACCAGCCTTAGAAATCAAACAACATTTACGATCACACTACCCTTTCAGTCAGAAAATGACGATTCAGTCACTTAACAAGTCATCGAATCGTCATTTTCTTTGGTTAGAATTAAAGTGAAGAGGAGATTACTTATGGAAATTCTAAGAGTTGAAAATTGTTCAAAGATATATGGTACCAAGGAGGCACAAGTCACTGCCCTCAATGAGGTCTCATTTAGTGTAAAACAAGGGGAATTTGTTGCGATTGTCGGACCTTCCGGTTCTGGGAAGTCCACGCTGTTACATATACTTGGCGGGGTTGATCGACCGACTTCGGGAAAAGTCTTTGTGGATCAAACTGACATCTATTCATTGAATGAGTCAAAGTTGGCTATTTTCAGAAGGCGGCACTTAGGATTAATCTATCAATTTTATAACCTGATACCAATTCTGGATGTTCAAGAGAACATTATGTTACCGGCTTTACTCGATCGACAACGTCTATCGCAGCAACATTTCGATGATCTAGTAGCAACATTGGCTATTTCAAACCGCTTATTGCACTTACCAAATCAACTTTCCGGTGGTCAGCAGCAACGTGTGTCTATTGCTCGTGCACTAATCAATCAGCCGGCCTTGGTATTAGCAGATGAGCCAACCGGGAATCTTGATAGGCAAAACAGTTCAGAAATCATCAGTCTTTTCAGACTCTTGAACCGAAAGTATAAACAGACGGTTTTGATTATTACCCATGATGCTACCATTGCTCAGAATGCTGATCGCATTATTTCTTTAGAAGACGGAAAAATTATTTCAGATGAGGTTAGAAAAATATGAACATCATCAGGAGATTTACTTTAGCAAGCATGAAGAAGAATCGCCGCTGGACCATTGTAACAGCTATCGGGATTATTATCTCGGTCGCAATGTTGAGTGCTATCGCAACATTAACGTCCAGCTTTTTATCGTACATTATCGAAAATGAGAAAATCAATAATGGTGACTGGCATGTGCGCTTGCAACATCCTGATCAGAATGAACTGATGATGAAAGTCGATCAGCCTTTTGTAGATACGGTGTCATGGCAACGGGTTTTAGGTTTCCTTCAAATTGAAGATCCAGCTCAATCAGGCAAGCCTTATCTTCAAGTAACTGCCATGGATTCCCTTGGATTCACTCAACAGTACGTTAAGATCTTAGAAGGTCGACTTCCACTTGCTAAAGGTGAGATTGTGATGACTGAAGAGCAGGCGAAAGCGTATAAAGTAGGCGACCAAATCACCTTGAGTTTATCGTTGCGAACATTTAATGGAGAGATGGTTCCGGCGGAGTCTGGATTTATGAGAAGCTATGAAACAACCGATGATGTTACGTTTATAGAAACAGCAGAGCAGCTTGAACAAGCAGTTGAGTATAAGTTTACACTAGTTGGTATTATTGTAGATGACTCGAAAAGTTATTCGTCAGTTATTAATGCTTTCACTTTCTATGACTCATCTCTATCTGCTCACTATGATCCCTTGGTTTCTATCAAAATAACTCCTTTGCGTCAAAGCACTTTGTTAGCAATGACAAAAGCATTTGAAGACTTTGATAATATGAACATGACTGTAAATAGTCCATTATTGCGCTATTATGGCATGATTGACAATCAGGAAATCTTTACAGCATTGGTCGGATTGATAGCTATAATTGTGATGATCGTTATGATTGCATCGATTGCCTTAATTTATAATTCATTTTCGATTTCATTATCTCAGCGGACACGACAATTAGGGATGCTTTCCAGTGTCGGAGCGACAAAGGCACAGAAACGGTCAAATGTTTTTTTGGAAGCATTCTATCTCTCAATGTTTGCCATCCCAGTCGGGATATTACTTGGGATTATTGGGATATCATTGACACTGACCTTTGTGGAGCCTTTGTTTGAATCCTTTGTCACGACCTCGGCAACCTTGAAATTAGTGGTGTGGTGGCAACTCATCTTCGTTGCCACAGCAGTTTCCATCATTACAATTGCACTATCCGTATGGATTCCGGCTTTGCGAGCATCGCGTGTTAGTATCATGGATTCTATCATGCAACGCAAAGATATAAAATTCAGTGGTAAATCGATTAAGACTCCACGATGGATTCGTTGGATTTTCGGACTCGAAGGTGATCTGGCTCTTAAAAATTTGAAAAGAAGTAAAAAGAAATTCAGATCAACAGTCATTTCGTTGACAGTCAGTATTGTATTATTTGTATCGGTGAATTACTTTATGAGTTCGTTTTTCGGCTTAGCAAAGGTTGAATATGCAAACAAAAACTATGATTTGTCTGTTCTATTATCGGTTAAAACCGTCGAATCCGCAACGACTCGTATCGAACAGTTAAGGAATTCGGAATACGTCGAAAGGTTTCAGTCTTCGCGAATGATTTATTTTCGGGCTTCATATGAGGAACTACCAATGGCTCCGATAACTTTACAATTATATAATGATGGGTTTATTGGTAAATCAGTGGAACTGCCCACCATAGTCTTGGATGATATTTCATTCAAGAATTATCTAGAACAGATAAATGAGGATCCATCTATGTTTACAAGGGATTCTAATAATGTGATAGTTCTCAATATAGCCAAGGACAGTTTCAATAACAAGCGCTACACAGGAAAAATCTTTGAAGAGAAACCTTTCGACGTATTCCGAATTCCTTAACTGTTCGATACGAGTCGTTGCGGATTCGACGGTTT
>CAKMJZ010000042.1 GCA_927435855.1 uncultured Erysipelotrichaceae bacterium | reverse complement strand
TACTGATTTAAAGCCATATTTGAAATAAGAAAGGAATAGTGGGAAATATCATATGAGAGATTATTTAGCACATGAGGTGCGTAATATTGTTTTGTTAGGTCATAGTGGCAGCGGTAAAACGGCTGTGGTCGAGTCCATGTTATATTATACCAAGGCAATCGATCGAGTAGGAAAAGCAGTCGATGGCAATAGTGTCCTTGATTACGATTCAGAGGAAGTTAAACGCGGTGTTACCGTATTTACTACACTGGCCCCAATTGAATGGAAAAACTGTAAAATTAATTTCATCGATACTCCGGGTTATCTGGATTATGCCGGTGAGATGCTTTCTGGTGTATCTGTAGCAGATAATGCTTTAATTATTGTAAGTGCTAAAGACGGTGTTCAAACCGGCACTGAACGTGCCTGGAAAACTGTTACAGCACGAAAATTGCCAACGATTTTCTTTATTAATAAAATGGATGAAGAAAATGCATCATTTGAAAAAAGTTACGATTCCCTGCGTGAAAGTTTTGGAAAATCGGTCATAGCATTTGAAGTGCCGATTATCGAAGATGGAAAAGTCGTAGGAAGTGTCAATATTTTGAAGAAAAAAGCATGGTATCATAACGATCGTGAAAATGCCAAAGAAATCCCGGCATCAATGATTGGTCAAGTAGATGCATATTATGAGCAAATCGCAGAAGCGGTTGCGATGAGTGACGATGATTTGATGGAAAAATTCTTTGAAGGGGAACCCTTTACTGAAGCAGAAATCCTCAAAGGTGTTCGTCTGGGTGTTCGCAGTGGTGAAATTCGTCCTGTTTACTGTGGATCAGCCATCCAGTTGACCGGTATTGAGCGTTTGATGGATCTTATTTCCGAATACTTCCCGTCTTATGCTGAACAAGGTGAAACCGAAGCCAGTGATCTTAATGGGAATGTCATAAAGTTAGAAACCAATGAAAAAGAAGCGTTTAGCGCTCGTGTATTTAAGACCGTCGTGGACCCGTTTGTCGGTCGAATTTCGTTTGTTAAAGTCATGACTGGAGTACTGACGACAGATGCACAAGTCATCAATGTTCAGAAAGACAAGGTTGAGAAAATAGCTCAACTGTTCACTATCAAAGGTAAACATCAAATTGGTGTAGGTAAGTTATTTACCGGTGATATTGGTGCTATTGTAAAGTTGCAATATACCGAAACCAGTGATACGTTGGCAACTAAAGCTAAACCGGTCATTTATGATAAAATCGTGTTCCCGCAACCGATGTTATCGGTCGCTTTGTGGCCTAAGAGTAAAAATGACGAAGATAAACTGAGTACCAGTTTACAACGTCTTGCTGAAGAAGATGCTTCTTGCCGATTTGAGAAAAACAGTGAAACTGGCGAACTGATTTTATTTGGCGTCGGTGATCAACATATCGATGTGATTATCAGTAAGTTAAAATCAAAGTATAAAGTTGAAGTAGAATTATCCGAACCTAAAGTACCATATCGTGAGACGATCCGTGGTACCGTAACGGTTGAAGGTAAACACAAAAAGCAATCCGGTGGTGCAGGTCAATTTGGACATGTATTCATCACCTTCGAACCTTGCGAGAGTGAAGAAATGGTTTTTGAAGAGAAGGTGTTCGGTGGTGCCGTACCTCGTCAATATTTTCCGGCTGTTGAAGCGGGATTAAGAGAGTGTATGTTTAAAGGGTTACTCGCTGGTTACAAAGTCGTAGGATTAAAAGCAACGTTGGTCGATGGTCGTTATCATGAAGTCGATTCAAAAGAAATCGCCTTTAAATCAGCCGCTCGACTTGCATTTAAAGCCGGCTTTCCTAAAGCTCGTCCGGCACTTATGGAACCAATCGTAAAAGTTCAAGTTACGATCCCTGAAGAGTATACCGGAACGGTCATCGGTGACTTCAATAAACGTCGCGGAATCATACTGGGTATGGAGTTATTGAATGAGAAAGAACAAATGGTTACAGCCGAAGTTCCGATGTCGGAAATGATGCGCTATGCAACTGAGCTGCGCAGCTTTACTCAAGGACGTGGAAGTTATACTCAAGAGTTTGATCGCTATGAATTTGCTCCACAACCTATCGCGGACAAAGTCATTGCTGCTCACGTTAAAGAAGAAGAAGACGAAGATTAGTCAAAGACAGCCTACGGGCTGTCTTTTTTCATAATAAAAGGGACCTTGCGGTCCCTGGTACTTACTTTTTACCTTCTTCGAATAGTTTGGTTACGACATCCCAGTTGACTACATTGAACCATTGTTCAATATATTCCGGACGACGGTTTTGATATTTGAGATAGTATGCATGTTCCCAAACATCCAAAGCCAAAATCGGAGTCAATCCATCGGAAATCGGATTGTCTTGATTGGCCGTCGATACGACACTTAATTTATTATCTTCAGTCAATACCAACCATGCCCAACCACTGCCGAAGCGGGTTTTCGCTGCTTTGCCAAATGCGTCTTTGAAATGTTCGAAACCGCCAAAAGTTGCATCGATCGCTTCAAGAAGCTCATCTTTAGGTTTATTGGCTCCACCGGGTGTCATCACTTCCCAAAACATTGTGTGGTTAATGTGTCCGCCACCATTGTTTCGAACAGCCGTACGAATGGATTCTGGAACTTGATTAAGATCTTTAATCAAATCAGCCAGTTCGACATCAAATAATTCCGGGAATTTCTCTAGGGCTGCGTTGACATTGTCAACATAAGCCTGATGATGTCTAGAATAATGGATTGTCATCGTTTCGGTATCGATAAACGGTTCAAGCGCATCAAATGCGTAAGTAAGTACAGGTAGTGTGTTTTTCATTGTGTTTAAAGTCTCCTTTGTTATATTTTCATCATAGCAAAGCAAGATTTTACAATCAAACCTTATGCCCATATAGTCCTTTATTGTCTGCTTATTATAGAAATATCGAAGGACCTACACTCTTCAAGTGTGAAACAGTAAGAATTGCATCTACTATGGCCAAGTAGGGAATAGCATCATAAATCGTTCCTTTATATATCACACTACGGCAAAACTCAGCCTTTCCGGTTAAGTCTGAACAGGATACGCATGAGTTCATATTGACCTTAAGATCAATGATTTCTTCGATGGGCAATCCGTTGATTTCACACAGATTGGATTTCTCTATCTGATCTTCACTAAGTTTGACATCCTCAATAACAACATTCCATCCGGCTATGTCCAGTTGTCCTTCAAGATGTCTGATCGCATCGATTAGTGTTTCTTGAGTCACTGCACAACGTGCGCACGTTTGACCATCAACGTCTAAGCGATACCACCGAATCAATAGAGTCTTATTCACTTACGATAAACAGCCGGGAGTACTTTTCTATTAGATAATCGACATAGTATTGAGGATTAAATGTTTCCCCTGTTACCGAAAGTAATAGTTCGTTGGGTTCATAAACTCCTCCATGACGATGAACATTGTTCTTTAGCCAATCATTAACTGATTTAAAATCATTGTTCTCTAAACACTTTTCAACATCAATATCCTTACGCATAGCACCCATCCATTGAGCACTGTAAGCCGACCCTAAGGCATACGTCGGGAAATATCCAAACGCACCACCGGACCAGTGAATATCTTGCAATATACCCAATCCGTTATGAGGCGGACGGATTCCTAAATATTCTTCGTATTTATCGCTCCACACGTTATCTAACCCCTCAACATCAAGCGTGCCGTTAAATAAAGCTTGTTCGATTTCATATCGGACCATGATATGCAAGGGATAGGTCAACTCATCAGCTTCGATGCGAATCAATGACAAAGCGACATGGTTAATGCCTTGAATAAACTCATCGAGAGTCACATCATGAAGCTCGCTGACAACTGCTTGAACTTTCGGATAAATGCTTGACCAAAACGAGTGGCTGCGACCTAGCATGTTTTCATATAATCTTGATTGAGACTCGTGCATTCCGTAGGTCATACTATCCGCAATCGCGCGTCCTTGATAAGCTTCATCGACCTGACCGTTATAGGTGGCATGACCGACTTCATGAATCAAAGCAAAAATCGATGATGTAAACATATCTTTATGGTAACGAACGGTCACGCGGTTGTCATGTACGGAGAAATGCGAACTGAATGGATGTGCGCTTTCACCGATATATCCCGAACTTTTATCGTAGTTGAGATACTCCATTAGGATTTCTACGACTTTCCGCTGTTTTTCGATAGAGATATTGCGGCAAAGCCATTCAGGTTGTTCGATTTTTCTGTCTATGATTTTATGCAAAAAAGGAACGATCTCCTCTTTGAGTTTCTTAAAGAAAACATCGTAATCCGCAATCGTGATTCCAGTTTCAAAATCATCAATCAACTGCTCATATACCGGTCGCTTATCCTTGCGATAAGAAACAACGGTTTTAGTCATCTCAATCAGCTTTTTCAAATAGGGCTTAAACGATTCGTAATCCTGTTGATCCCGAGCAGTTTCCCACACATTTTCAGCGTCACGTGTCAACTGTGCATACTCTACATATACTTCTTTCGGAATGAATCGGTTCTTATCCAGATTTTTCTTTATTTGCTTGATTTCACGAGTTGTTACCTCGTCGAGAGTTTCAGTGGATAAATCATCGATAAGCGCAACAAATTCTGAAGAAGTCGCAATAGAAAAAAGCTCGCCAGACAGAAGTGCGGCCATTTTATTGCGGTATGACGCGCCTTTTTTTGGGGCGATCGTACTTGAGTCCCAATTAAGAGTAGTCAATGCTAAGCTGTATGCGGAAATCTTCTCGCTGATTTCCCTAAACTGATTTAATTTTGTTTCAACAGTCATAAAATACCTCCGATTTCTTTAATATTGTATCACATAAGTTAATATCCATTCTAAGTCAGATTGATATATAATAAGAATATGAAAAAAACTAGCAGAACTTTCCATCTCATTGGTGGAGCTAATATCGATATTTTGGGCAAGTCGTTTGATAGTCTTCGTCCCAGCGATTCCAACCCCGGTAAAGTATCGGTCAGTTTTGGTGGTGTTGCACGAAACATCGCACAGAACCTGACCAATATTGAATGTTCAGTCCGTTTATTGACTGTTTTTGGCGATGATGTATTGGGACGTCAGTGTGCAAAAGATTGTGTTGATCGAAAAATTGATATCTTGCATAGCATGTTTCTTAAGAATTCGGGGTCATCAACGTATTTGGCCATCGCCAATAATGATGGTGATATGTCTGTAGCCATTGCAGATATGGATATCCTTAAAAATCTGACGAAAGAAGCGGTCACACCATTTTTAGAATCGATTAATGAAAACGATGTATTGGTCGTAGATACAAACCTTGAATTTGATATGATTGAGTTCATAACTTCGAATACTTCGTGTATATTAGCATGCGATCCGATATCAACCACAAAAACCAATAAGATTATCCCATTTCTTGATCGGCTAACTGTTTTTAAACCTAATCGCTTGGAAGCTGAAGTATGTTGTGGATTTCCGATCACAGATGATGAAAGTTTAATGAAAGCCCTCGGATATTTGAGAAGAATCGGTATTCGTGATGTTATCATTACACTTGGAGTCAGAGGCGGTGCTATCGCTTGTGATGAGGGAACTTTCAGATATTATCATAAGGATATTGAAGTAGTCAGTGCAACTGGAGCGGGGGATGCATTTCTGGGGGCATATGTTGCTTATCTGAGCCTTGGTTCACTAGTTGCATTAAAATATGGAGTAGCAGCGGCTATTGCGACGTGTTTGTGTGAAACGACGGTTGATGATAAAATCAACCATACGTACCTTGAAAAAATCATAAGTGAATTTCCACTTCAGATGGATCTGCGATAAGAAAGAGTTTTGATGGTCAAAACCCTTGATTAGACAACGGAATTAAATGAGAATATCACCAAAGAATAAGAAATGAATGTAGTTGTTTATCAAATAAGGAGGAATTAGATGTTTGATGAGTGTGTGGCGTTACTAAAACAGCGCGGTGTCGAAAAAACAGACATCATCGATTGTGTCTATTATTTACAAAAGCGATATATAGTTGATTTGACCCTGGATCGGATCGAGCATTATGTCGATAGCGTTTTAAACAAGCGGGAAGTCCAACATGCCATCATCACAGGCATTCGAATCGATATTTTGACAGAACAAGGAATCTTCGCGGATGAGCGATTCAATCAATTGATCATGGAAGACTACTCATTGTATGGAGTTGATGAAGTGTTGGCTTATGGCATATGCAATTTATATGGTTCAATCGCATTGACGAATTTCGGATATATTGATAAAGTAAAGCCAGGCATCATCGGAAAACTGAATGAGCACACAACACAGTGTAATACGTTTCTAGATGATATCGTCGGTGCTATAGCGGCAGCTGCGGCCAGTAAACTGGCGCATGACAGGGAGAAAAAAGCATGAAAAAATTTGTAGCATTATTAGTTATACTGCTTACTATACTAGCCGGTTGTTCAACCGCAAATGATGTCACAACGCTTAAAGCGTCTGATGCCATTAAACGCTTGGATGCAGCTGAGTCCATGGTCTTGGTCATCGGCATTTCGACGTGTGCAGCCTGTAAGGAATATAAACCGATCGTCCGTGAGATCGTTAAGAATTATGAAGTTGAAATTTTCTATGTAGAACTGGACTCGGATGTCAATACCGATGTTAATTCACTGATTGAGAAATATTTGATTGAAGCTCGTTGGACACCGACGACGTATATATTTAAGAATGGGGTATTGGTTGAATCCAAGACCGGAGCTATAAATTACTCAACACTTAAGGATTGGTTGCAGATAAATGACATTATCGAGTAATGCTATTCGTGCGGTCATCACCCGCCAACAAATCATTGATCAATTGCGCGCCAACGGAATAACGGATGGCATGACCATAATGGTCCATTCATCTTTGCGTGCTTTTGGTTATGTTTGCGGGGGTGCTCAGACCGTAGTTGATGCATTACTTGAAGCTGTCGGATACGAGGGAACGATTGTCGTATCTATGCAATCCGGAGATAACAGTGAACCCAGTTACTGGCAATATCCACCGGTAACTATCGAACTTTTCGATGTCATTCGTAAATCTCATCCATCTTTTCATGTTGTTCACAGTGATGTTCGCAAAATGGGTGTCATTTCGGAAAGTATCCGTCATCGTGATGGCAGTGTCATGACACACCATCCTTCTGTGGCTTTTTGTGCTATGGGCAAGTATGCCCGCTTTATTTGTCGCCATCACGAACTCGATTTTCCACTAAGTAAAGAATCTCCTTTAGGGGCTTGTTATGATCTAAAAGCGCACGTTTTATTACTAGGAGTCAGTTATGACAGTTGCACGGCTTTACACTTGGCTGAGTCAATAAGCGGTAAGCGAGCCGTCATTCTTCAAGGGGGAGCCGTTGAAGGCAACGGAGGTCGGATTTGGCAGAAATATTTAGATTACGACTACGATCCGGATGATTTTAAGAACATCGGATTAAGGTTGGAACATAAAAATCTGGTAACTAATTTTAAAATCGGCAATGCACAAGTGAAATTTTTCGAAATGCAAGTAGCTGTCGATGAGGCAGTTTCGTGGATAAAGGAGCGGGTGGTATGAACAAAGCTGTTTGCTCTTTTTTTGATGGTTCTTTAATCATCGAGGGAAGAGAAGATGCCGTAGAAAAAGTGGATTTCAGTTTTAAACGTTGTGAAGAGAACCCGGGATTAGGTGAAGTAAATAAGGCATTTGTTCAGATGATGGAATATCGTGATGGAAAACGAAAGACTTTTGACTTTGCTTTGGACTTGAAAGTTACCGATTTTCGCATGAAAGTGTTTTTGGAGTTGATGAAAGTCGGATTTGGAGAGACAGTGTCTTATGGAGAACTAGCCCGTCGCATCGGTAACCCTAAAGGCGCTCGTGCTATTGGAAATGCAATGAACCATAATCCATGTATGATCGTGGTTCCGTGTCATCGGGTCATTGGCACCGATGGCAGTCTGGTCGGATTTGCAGGTGGATTAGAATTAAAGCAACAATTGCTAGATTTGGAGAAGTAAATGAAAAGTATCGATTGGTTGATGGATCGTGGGCGTCCTTTGGATATTGCCCGCTTTCAATATCACTTTGAAAATGCGGATGTTTCCTTTATACTGGATGAATTAAGGAAATATCAGAATCCCGACGGTGGGTTTGGTCATGGATTAGAACCGGATTTTCGCAACCCGAACTCTTCTCCGATTGCCACTTGGGTAGCAACAGAACTGTTATCAGAAATTGGCTGTTGGAGTTTTCAATTGGATATTGTGCGCGATTTGGTTACTTACTTATATGCTTGCCAAGAAAAGGATGAGAGTTGGTTTCGGTTCAGTATCGAATCTAATAACGATTATCCACGGGCGATATGGTGGAATTATGATCCAAGTAAAAAAGCTGGGATCTATAATCCCAGTGCCCCATTATATGGATTTTTGGCTTTGGTTGCTGATGATGCAAATGCAAAATTAAAACTCAAAGAAATATTCTTTCGATTTATGGAAGATGACGATTTAGATATGCATGATTTAAATGCTTTGGTTCGGGGAGTTCAGTATGCACTGATGGCAAACATGGAAATCAGTGATGAAATCATCGAAAAAGTAAAACAACAAATCAACATTGGCTGTAAAGCTTTTATTGAAGGAAGTCGTACAGACTATGTTTTAAGACCTTCGGTATTCTTCCCTAATTTTAACTTTCCCTTCTTCGCTGATTTAATTGATATCCTTCAAGTTGAGTCGAAGTGGCTGATGGAAACTGCAAATCCACTTTTTCTACGGCATCTTCCCTAATTTTAACTTTCCCTTCTTCGCTGATTTAATTGATATCCTTCAAGTTGAGTCGAAGTGGCTGATGCAAATGCAAAATTAAAACTCAAAGAAATATTCTTTCG
>CAKMJZ010000041.1 GCA_927435855.1 uncultured Erysipelotrichaceae bacterium | reverse complement strand
CTAAGTAAAGGAGGATTTAACGATGAAAGTTTTGGATAATTTGTTTTACACCGTAACCCATGAGTGGGTTGAAATGTTGGATGATGGTACGGCGTTAGTTGGTATTACTGATTTCGCTCAACATGAATTAGGAGATCTTGTTTATGTCAACCTGCCGGAAGTCGGTGATAAGGTTGAGGCTGGAAAACGTTTTTGCGATGTTGAATCGGTAAAAGCGGTTTCCGATGTTTATGCGCCGATATCTGGTGTGATTCTTGAAGTCAATGAAGAACTGATGGATGCACCGGAAAAACTGAATACCGATCCGTATGGTGCCTGGTTTGTTAAACTGGGTGAAGTTTCTGGTAAAGAACGTCTGATCGATGCTGAGACTTATCGCGGTCAGACCGATTAAGGAGGAGCGAAATCAGTAATACCAACTAACGCCGTACCATCATCCAACATTTCAACCCACTCATGGGTTACGGTGTAAAACAAATTATCCAAAACTTTCATCGTTAAATCCTCCTTTACTTAGATTTACGAACAAACGGAAACTTCGTTACTTCTGCTTTTAATTTTCTGCCCCGCACATCGACCGTGAATTGGTTATCACTGCTCACATTCACATCAATCAACGCCGTAAATATGGCTTGATTGAGAGTAGGTGAGAAGGTTCCGGTCGTTGTATGACCGACCAACTCATCATTGACATACACATCGCAATGTTCACGGGCAATGCCCTTGTCCACCACTTTAAATGCCAAACGCTTGCGTAAACGGTCTTTGCTTAAGGCTTCTTTTCCAATAAAATCTTCTTTATCCAACTTCACAAACATTTTTAATCCGGCTTCAACAGGACTGATCGTCTCACTGAGCTCATGACCGTACAACGGCATCCCCGCTTCAAAACGCAAGGTATCGCGACAACCCAGACCACAGGGAATCAAATCAAATTCTGCTCCAGCCTTAAGAACTTCATTCCACAAGTGCGGTGTATCTTCAGCTGTACAATACACCTCAAAACCATCTTCCCCGGTATAGCCGGTACGTGAAATCAAAACTTTTTTACCCGCAAAGGTTACATCGTCAAGGAAGGTGTAATACTTCGCAGGGATTTGATCAGTCAGCTTTTCAACGACTTTCACACTGTTAGGACCTTGAATGGCAATTTGCCCGATGGAATCACTGATATCTTCAAAATTGACATCACCGAATTTGTTAGACTCGATCCATTCGCGATCTTTATCACGATTAGAAGCATTAACGACAATATAAAACTTATCCTCTTTCATGCGATACACCAACAAGTCATCAACGGTATTGCCATCGGGCTGACACATAATACTGTAACGCACTCCACCCAACGCTAAATCCGTAAAATCGTTGGTAAACAGATAGTTGACATTGGCTAATGCATCTGGTCCTTCCATGATAAACTCGCCCATATGCGATACATCGAACATTCCTACATTTTCCCGAACAGCTTTATGTTCGGCCATGATTCCGCTTTCATATTGGATGGGCAACAGATAACCACCAAACTCCACGATCTTTCCCTTGGCTTCCAAATGACATTCATATAGCGGTGTTTTCTTTTCCAAAACGGTAAACCTCCTTTTTCAGAATAAAAAATGACGCACAGAAATGACTGTGCGCCCTCGTCCTTTGACCTGAAAGATTCTCCCCAAAGGGGATTGCTTCTTCGGTGGATTGCTCACTCTACGAGGTTTGTCCAAAACCGGTCCACTTTGCCTGAAAGTTTAAGCGCGAATGCTCCTTCGGCGGTGTTTCCACTCTCTCCCGGTTCCTTCATCCATATATACCTTCATTATAAAAGGAATTGAATCTTTAATCAACGAACTTTCGGAAAAGAATGGATAGCAAGGCCTAATACATCAGCCATTGCATCTTCTAAGGACTCTATAATGGTCGGATGAGGGAAAACGACACCCTCCAACGACTCAATTGTCTGATTGGTTAAGATCGCTTGAGTCAAATAGGGAATCATTTCACTAGCCAGATGTGAGAAAATGGTAGATCCAAGAATTTTGTTTTCTTTATCAGTGATTACCTTAATAAAACCGCGTTCCTTGCCCTCAACCACATGCTTACCATTGGCCGAAACTAAAAACTTACCGACTTTAAATTCCATGTTTTGCTCTTTTGCGATTGTTTCATCTAGACCGATGGAAGCGATTTGAGGATCACTGTAAACAACGGAAGGAATCAGTAATGGATGAAGTGTTCTGCCTGGATTAAAAACATGATCTACCGCCACTTTACCCTGAGCCGCTGCCGCATGGGCTAACCAGCTTTGACCATTAACATCACCGATAGCATAAATGTGCGGGATATTGGTTTGATAGGCTTCGTTGACCGAAATGACCTTCGTTGTTTTAACTCCTGCGTTTGCAGGTTTCAACTCATCGAAAACCGCTTTTCTTCCAACGGACTGAATGATACGATCAGCCGTGATTTTATGTTCAATATCATTAACCGTACAAATGACTTGAAAAGGAGACTTGGCTATTATTTCTTTGACAAACGCATTGGTCAAAATCGTGACTGACTGCTTCTTAAGCATGGTAGCCAACTGATTCGACGCATCTTTGTCAATGCTTGGAAGGATGCGTTTTTGCGCTTCGACGATCGTCACATTGCAACCGATAGATTTATAGAATGTTGCCAATTCGACACCAATCACACCACCGCCAATCAGACAAACATGTTGCCCAGCCAAAAGGGGAGTATCAAAGCAGTCATCACTGGTCCACACTTCTTCACTTTGAGCACCTTCCATCGGTAAACGGTGAGGCATGGATCCAGTGGCGATAATGAAAACATCGGCTGAAATCTTGTCTCCTCTATTTTTTAGAAGAAGGGTATTCTGGTCGATGAAACTAGCCTCATCTTCAATCAGCTCAATTTTATTCGCCTTACACAACGATGCAATACCATCCCTTAATCGACTTACGACCGCATCTTTACGATCAATGATCGCCTGAACATTGTGGTTGGGAACACTGTCAAAAATGCCGAGTGCTTTCGATGTGCGCACAGAATCTATGATATGTGCATCGTGCAAAAAAGCTTTGGTTGGTATACATCCGCGATTCAGACAGGTTCCACCCAGTTTGCCCTTTTCAATCAACACAACCTCCGCTTTATATTGAGCGGCTTTGATTGCGGCCGTATAACCGCCGATGCCACCACCGATAACAACGATTTTCATGCGGGTTCCTCCATATGGAAGCAAGCAGATAGAATATCTTCCACCATTGACTGATGTTCTTCAACGACATAAGCCTTTTTCATAGAGGAATAATCGTAGGGAATGTTAATCCAAGCATTTGACAACTGCTCGATGAAATCCGGATTCATGGCGTCACTGTAAATTTTATTTTCAATGATTTTACCGCTGTTTACATGGAAGTAAGCTTGAATCTCACCCCAAGGAAATTTGGTTTCCACTTGTGCCTGAAACGCTTCGATGGGATTGAGACGCCATTCTTTCGAACGATATTTTTCAATGCGATCTTGATATTGAAGATTATCCATGATTCGCTCTTCAAGTTTGATTTTGTATACTTCCTCAAAACTGACTTTCAGTGTTTCAATCAAAAGTGGAATCGTCAAATCGGGATTAAACTGCTTTAGATTCGCCACGCGCTTACGCACCGAATCTACACCCTTCGACTGCATCTTAGCTTTAGATACGTTAAGATACTTCGCTAAATCTTCCATCTTAACATCGACAAGCAATGTTCCATGGTGAAGTGAGTTATTTCTGCGCTTAGCAAAAGCATTTCCGGAAACCTTACATCCATCGACTTCAATGTCGTTGCGACCGGCAAACTGCGCTGATATGCCCAGTTTGTTTAGTGCTGTTAAAATGACACCCAACTGTTTGTGTTGATCATAACGATAATGAGGCGCAATGAAAGTAAAGTTAAGATTACCCAAATCATGATAAACAGCGCCTCCACCGGATGAGCGTCGTGCCAACTTTCCGCCATCGCTTTCCAATTCGGTCACTTTGCATTCTTTGTAAGCATTTTGATTCTTCCCAATGACCACCGTATGTTGATTCTGCCAAAGGTAAAACAAAATTTCATCATCCTGAATCTGATCCATCATCCAATCTTCATAAGCTAAATTGAGAAAAGGATTGGTAAAGGGGCTTAAGACATAGATTGCGTTCATAAAAGTCCTCCATGTGTATTATAAAAGATGTAAGCGCTTATTTCAATAAATGTTGCATATCTAAGAAATCGTGATATACTAAATGTGACAGGGTTGTCATATTGAGGTGATATCATGCCGACTAGCACTTTCTACAACTTAGACGAATCAAAAAGAAAGCAGATTTTCGATGCTTGCGTCGAAGAATTCGCCGCTCATACCTATAGTGAGGCATCGATTAATCAGATCATCAAGACTGCCAATATTCCCCGGGGAAGTTTTTATCAGTACTTTGCGGACAAGGAAGATTGCTATCTGTACTTGCTTGGCGAAATAGCGAAGGAAAAGATGATCTTATTTAGAGACATCGTTGCAAAGGATGATGACGATACGGTGTTCGATGAATATGAGAAGATGTTCGATCAGGCGATTGTGTGGATTGAGAAGAAACCGCAGTATTATCAGATTGGCATTAAAATGGACATGGACAACAGTGAGTTCATTCGAAAACTGCTAAAGGGCAATCAAGCGGGATTAGATTACTTTGCCTCATTGATCAAACGCGATCAGGATCGTGGCATCATCCGAAAGGACGTCGATGCGGATGTACTGACCGAAATGTTGTTCTCCATCAATCGAACGGCACTGATGAACTTCTTCTACAAACGCGACTTCGAGGGCATGAAAAAGCAGTTGCACCACATTTTAGAAATTATCCGAAAAGGATCAACAACGGAGGAAAATCATGTTTAAAGTTAAAGATTTACAATTCCAGTATCCCAAAAACACATCCAACACCATCAATGGCATTGACTTTGACATTGCCAAAGGCGAAATTTTTGGCTTCTTAGGACCTAGTGGTGCTGGTAAGACGACCACTCAAAAGCTTATGGTTAAACTTTTGTCGCATTACAAAGGCTATATTGAGTTTGATGGAAAAGACCTATCCAAATTTCATGATGAATTTTATGAAGACATTGGTGTCTGCTTTGAAATGCCGATATCCTTCTCAAAGCTTACCGCCATGGAAAATCTGGACTTTTTCAGAAAGCTGTACAAAAGACAAGTCGATGTACAGCCATTAATGGAACGGTTGGGTTTATGGCAAGACAAGGATAAGCTGGTCGGCGAGTATTCTAAGGGCATGAAAATCCGTTTGAATATGGTTCGAGCCTTATTAAACGATCCGAAGATGTTATTTTTAGATGAGCCGACCAACGGACTTGATCCAAAGAATGCTCGGATTGTTAAAGATATGATCCGTGACTTTAGAGCCAATGGCGGAACCGTATTTTTAACCTCACATATCATGGGCGATGTCGATGAGCTGTGCGATCGGGTAGCTTTTATCACCGATGGTAAACTGGTCGAAGTTGATTCGCCGCGTAATTTGAAATTGAAATATGGGCAACGTACAGTTGCGGTTGAATATAAAGACAATGGAAGTGTAGTTAAAGAAGTATTTACGATGGATCAGATCCGAGAACAAGCCTTTATGGATTTGATCGCAACGAAGAATATCGAAACGATTCACAGTGGGGAAACCACGTTGGAAGAAATCTTTATTCAAGTGACCGGGGTGAAGCTTCATGGAGAAGATTAAACATCTAGTTGTAGGAGAGTTTCAACGGTTGACCAAATACAACTTGTTCACAGCCTCGTTTTTTGTGGCATTGGTTTGGATCGGCTTGGGAATTTTCCTTGAACCCGAAGAATTCCGGATGTTTCTGCCATTTGTCTTCTTAATGGAAGCCTCCGCAATGACCGCACTTTTGGTTGGTGCACAGATGTACTACGAAAAGAAAGAGCATACGATCTCATCGATGCTCATTTCACCGATCACTTCGACCGATTACATCGTCAGTAAAATCTTGACCAACATTATTAACCTCATCATTATCTTCGGTGTCATCTTTCTTTCGATGTACTTTATCAAAGATATGACATTTAATTATTTCATTCTGTTGATTGCAGTGTTTCTGGTTACGGCGTTCTACGTATTTGTCGGGATCTTACTTTCCTACATTTCCAAAGATTTCACGGCGTTACTATTGAACTATATGGTCATTATGATCGTATTCATCTTGCCAAGTATTGCTATTATGATTGGATTATTGCCGGCAGAGTGGAAGGACTATCTGTTTTGGTTTCCGGCAGATGTGACCATCCGATTGTTTATGGCTTCAACCGAAGCAACCGTTAACTGGAGTCAGTATCTGTTGGACAGTGTTTATATAATCGTATTAGGATTCGTCTTCTTCAGATTCTTGATATTGCCGCGCTTTAAAGACTATGCGACGGCCAATCTGGGGGTGTAATTATGTATGCTCGATTAGTAAAATTTGAATTAAAGAATATCTTACGTGACCGTATGACGATCATGTTGCTTGTATGGCCTTTCGCTGTCGGATTTTTGGGACGTTATCTGATTACTAACAACACATTGGACAAAATGGCTTCGGAAATGTTGATCATCGCTTTGACACTGATGTCCGGAATGATCTTCGGAGCTATGGCGGGATTCTCAATTTTGGATGATCGTGATGACAACGTCTTTGTATCGATATCCATATCACCGCTAAGCGTTCAGGCGTATGTCATATTCAAAGTAGCATTTGTGTATATCATGGCCGTAGCTTCGGGGATTGTTACCGTATATCTGGCCGGAGGGCTGGGATTTGCGTGGTGGCAAGTCGTACTGATTGCGTTGTTAACTGCGCTTCAAGCACCGATGAATGCCTTTTTGATCAATGCCTTTGCGTCCAATAAGGTCGAAGGATTTGTGACTATGAAAGCTACCGGATTCTTGTTGATCTTTCCGATTTTCTCCTATTTGTTTCTCGATTGGAAAGAATGGCTGTTTGCGATTGCTCCAGGTTTCTGGCCGGCCAAAGCGGTTCAGACGATTTTGTTTAAAGATGTCATTTCCACGGGATTGGTCGATATGAATTTAACGTTCTGGCCATATCTTCTCATAGGATTTGTTTATAATATTCTGTTAGTGGTATTTATGTACTCGTTCTTTAGAAAAAGAACGCAACAATAACATAAAAGGAGGAAATAATCATGCCTTGGTATTCAATTCTACTCTTTGTTCTCGGTGTTTTGTATCTCGTAGCAGCATTCATTGAAATCCCGTTTTTCTACGAAGGTAATCCGAAGACACGCTTCTTTATTCAAAAGATGGGTAAGAAGAACTATAAAATCTTGCTCATCGCATTTGGTGTCGTTTTCATTGCATTAGCCCTTTATTTTAGATAATGTGATACAATAGTCCCGTAATATATGGGAGGTAGTTATGGTATCTACATTAGCGGTTCTCAATATGATAGTCACAACCATCCTGATTTTCGGGTTGCCTGTGGCTGTCATTTTCTTTTTGCGTAAAAAAGGCATCATCACCGCCATGTTGGCGGGCAGCATGGGCTTTATCTTAGGTTCGCAAGTCTTTAGAACACCACTCGTTCAATTAATCTTGTCTTCTTCGTATGGACAAGCAATCATCGATCAACCGATATTCTACGCGCTATTGCTTGGTGTCAGTGCCGCACTTTTTGAATTCTTTGGGCGTATCATAACAATGTTTTACATTCGCAGACGTTTCACTGATAAAGAACATATCATGGCTGCCGGTATCGGACATGGCGCAATTGAGGCGATTTTCATTGTCGGATTGACGTATATCAATAACATCATGTTGGCCAATATGATCAATAACGGATCTATCAGTAACTTACTTAGCGAAACGGTAACACAACAGATGATCGATAATCTGATCATTGCGATGTCAACCGCGAATCCGTGGATATTCTTAATGGCAGGAGTTGAACGCATGATGACGGTGGTCATTCATGTCGCATTGACATTCTTGGTATTTCAGGGAATCAAAACCAAGAAGTATCTGCCGTTTTTTGGGACGGCGATCGGTGCACATGCTTTGCTTGACACCATGTCCGCCTTATTAAACTTATGGGGAGTGTCGATTTGGATCATTGAATTGTTTGTATTTGCGTTTATGTGGCTGGCCATCTATGTGATTGTGATCATATGGAAACGCATGAAGCAGTCAGAATACTTGCAAGAAGTGTCACCATAACATAGAATCTTTTTAAAGGTGGTGTATCATGAAAGAGTTAAAAATGTTCTATTTACCGTTTTGTCCTTATTGTAACAAAGCGAAGGATTATTTGGATGAGTTATTGAAGGATGAACGGTATTCGACGATATCCGTGCGTTGGATCCATGAGGGCAAGGAAAAAGAGTTGGCGGATGCGCATGATTATTATTTGGTTCCGACCTTTTATGTTGGTGAGAAAAAGCTGCATGAAGGTGCTATTAATAAATCGCAGGTTCGAAATATATTGGACAGTCTTATCAAAATCTAACGGCTTCGGCCGTTTTTTTAATGAAAAAGCTACCTTTCGGTAGCTGTGTCTATGATGATTTATTTGCATTGCGGACAATGATGATCCATGCTGTAAATACTGGAAAACCAGTCCATCTGCTCAACGACGATATCGCCTTCGTCTTTGTTGGCGAGCATGAAAACCTTATTGTTCTTTTTGGAAAAGAAAATCTGACGAAGGACAATTCATATGTGTATTCTCGATGCTATTATTCTACCGTATTTCTTTAAAATAGACTATTCAATATTACTTAAATCAGCCTGTTTTCGGCCCTGACGCTTTGCTTGTAACATGGAACTTTGAACCCGGTTTATCGAGTCATCACCGATGATGGCTGTGCCAATACTGATGGAAACATCGATTTCCTGCTGTTGAATGTGCATGGGATGTTCAAATGCTTTAAGTATTTCTTCGATGATTTCTTTGGTATGATCTTTGGCCACAAATAAGAACTCATCATTGCCATAGCGCCAAGGTCCTTGAATCCCTTCATAGCTATCACAAACCTTCTTGATTCTTAGTAATGTCGAAGCAAGCACCGCATCACCTGCGGAATATCCGTATTTTTCATTGATTGACATAAAATGGTCGATATCGACATCTACCAAACAAAAGCCTGGATGGTTGAGTATGGTTTCACCGATAATCGGTAGATTCATTTCTTTATTTACCACAACATTTCCTCCTTGTTTTACGATGGTATATTGAACGGGCGGGAATATTTGACTGTTAACCTTGGTTAAGCGGTATTGCTTGATCGTTATACCAAAATAACGTTTAAACGCACGGTAGAACGCTTCATGTGACTGATATTGATAGTTTAGTGCGATTTGATAAGCACTTTCGTCGCGGTTTTGACATTGGAAGGCAACTTCGGATAAGCGACGGTAGCGGATGTATTGATTAAGCGGATAGCCGGTAATAGCTTTAAAAAGCGGAGTAAAAGATGATTTGCTTACACCAAGCCAGCGGAAAACATCTTCTGATGATAGCTTCTTTGTCAGATTTCTTTCAATTAAATCTAAGGCTGTTTCAATAGTGCTTAAAGCATTCTTATCAACGTTCATATCATTACCGTTCCGCTGATATCATTGTAAATCAAAAGACAAGGGATGAATATGACATTTTCGCCATTTCGTCTTTATCATTACTTGTGGAGTGATATAATAAACGTATACATTATTAGAGGTAAGATATGATCGAAAATCAATGGTATGCTATTGCTCCGGAAAAGTCGGTCCCACCGGGGAAAATGAGTGGAATAAAGCGTTTGGGGAAAGAATTACTGATTTTTCAAACAGTTGATGGAAAATGGGGATGTTTGGAAGATTTGTGTTCACATCGCGGTGTTCAACTGTCTGCAGGAAAACTTAAGGATGATGGATGTGTCGAGTGTCCGTTTCACGGATTGCGATTCAATACAACTGGTAAATGCACACTTATTCCGGCGAATGGCAAGAGTAGTCTCGTTGATGATCGCTATAATGTCCGTAGTTATGCTATTCAAGTGGAACATGGGATTATTTATGTTTTTAATGGCGATAAAAATCTTGCAACTTCGGAAGTGCCATTCTTTTTGGAGTATCTGGATGATAATTTTGTTTACAGTGAAATTGCGGATACATGGGATACTCATTACTCTCGTGCCATTGAAAATCAGCTCGATGTGGTTCATTTGCCTTTTGTACATCACAATACCATCGGGCGGGGAAATAAAACGTTGGTTCACGGACCTAAGACCATTGTAATTGAAGATACGATCATTACAAGTGCTGACAATGAGGTCGATCAAGGTCAACGGCAACGTAAATCCCAAGAATGTGAAGTCAATCCGGATATGCAATTACGTTTTAAGTTTCCGAATATTTGGATCAATATCATCGCTAAGAAAATCAAGGTCTTCGTCTATTTTGCGCCTGTTAATGATGAGCAAGTCATTTTATATTTGCGCTTCTATAACTGTATAACACCTTTCAAATCTGTTAATCGATTAATCGGATTTTTTGGAAAGTATGCGAATTTGATGATTGAACGTCAGGATAAGCGTGTTGTAAATACGCAACGTCCTAAACGTACGCAATTGCGGATGGGTGAGAAACTCATCCAAGGTGACCAACCCATCGTTGTATATCGGAAACTGCGTGAAGAATTGATTGAAGCCGCAAAGGGGAGTTGAAAATGGAATTCTTAGAACTTATCGCGGATCATCCGGTCCGACTGATATTAAGCAATCCTTTAGGAGAATATCGTAAAAGTGAAATCCGCCGTATTGCCGGTCAGCCGGATTTTTATCAGTGCGCACGTTTTACGGAAAAGCAAGTATTTCATGTCAACTTCTCCATAGAGAAATTGCATGAGTTTATAATGAAAGAGTTTTCTCACTATCGTCAAATCGACGCATGGGGAGATCAGTATGTTTGGAATTTGAAGCGCACAAAAAAGGATAAGATTTTGTTAAGTAAGAAGGTAAATGATATCAATATTGAAGTTGGGGGTCATAATCGCAAGAAATCTTATATCTTGCAGGAGAATATTGTCGTGCCTGCACTTGTTGATTTGAAAATCATGGATTCTCAAGGGAATGTTCTGCCTTCGCGTTATGATAAATATAAGCAAATCAATCGTTTCTTAGAGATGATTGAAGATGTGATTGAAAAT
>CAKMJZ010000040.1 GCA_927435855.1 uncultured Erysipelotrichaceae bacterium | reverse complement strand
TGCAGCTTATCAAAACGGATATGACTATTCGATGAAACGCAGACAGCAAGCAATTGCTTCAGACATTTAATTATCTTTTGATTGAAATCATGTCAAAAAGACGCTAAAAAAACGGGTCGAAAAAAGGCAAAAAGTATCATTGAAGAAAAACGCATATAAAACGAACTGTTTAAGCATAGTTTCTGACACTTTTGCGAGGGAATATAATGCTAGGGTTATTTCAAATCACATAGTATACGATTTATATGACAAATTAAGGAAAGTTGGTGACTGATTTGCTTAAGAATAAAGGTACTCTTCCATGTGATCGTTGTGGAAGTTGGACAATATTAAAACCATACGAAAACAGACTGTTGTTATGTGATGATTGTTTACCAAAACAGCAGCAGGATGATTCATACAAATATGATGAACTTCAATTAGTCCTTGAACGAAAGGACCGGAATGATGATGAATAAACACTGCGACACTTGTAAATTTAATGAAGATGGATTTTGCACAGTGCATATAAGATTCACAGCTTGGATGTTTTCTAACGTTTGTGAACACTGGAAAGGAAAAGATGAATGAGATAATCAAACTCGACTCTGAAGAAGATAGAGAGTTGATAGACAAAATCCTACTCCAACGAAAACCGCTTGGACTTTATTACACCATAGAATCCGGCAAATACATCGGTATTGATAATTCAAACGGTGATGCTTGGATTGAAGAGTTTAAAACATTAGCCAGTTGTAAAAAATGGCTTGGAGGATAAGGAGATAAACCATGAATAACATAACCGTTGAGATGAATGCTTATCAATATGCAAAACTACTGGGTGTCACGGTAGGACAACCATTCAAAGCTGTAGTTAGTGATGAATTTGGCGAATGTAATGTAGAATGTGTAGTTTTGCAAAACGGCACCGTGTTGGCCATTATAAACGGTAATTACAGTGTCTTAAGTGATATCGATATAAAAGAATTGTTGTTTAACGAAAAAAATAATCCGAGTTCGTTTGGAATCGCAAAAAGATGAATAGTAGTGGCAAAGTACGTACATTCAATACAGGATCTATGAGGGATGATGCAACCGGTAAACCGAGAATGGAACTCCTACCCTGGGATTTACTGTTGAGAGTCGCTAAGTGGTACACCTTGGGAGCGCAGAAATATGGAGATAATAATTGGCGAAGAGGTCAACCACAGTCCCAATGTTTAGGCAGTCTAATGAGACATGTTGTTAAGTACGTTATTGGAATGAGAGATGAAGATCATCTGTCTGCAATCGTGTTTAACGCCTTAAGTATGATGAATGTAGATGAACGGTTTCGAGACAATCCCGAACTTTACGATTTAGGAGGTAATGATGGCGGAAAAACGAATGTTTACCAAGAAGATAACACAGAGTGATGAATTTCTTTCAATGCCGCATTCAAGTCAAAATTTGTATTTTCATCTGAATATGGAAGCTGACGATGAAGGCTTTGTGAACAGTCCTAAAAAAGTCATGAGATTTATCAATGCCAGTGAAGATGACTTGAAAATACTTTTAGCAAAACGATTCATACTGACCTTTGAATCCGGTGTCATTGTAATTAAGCATTGGAAGATGCATAACGTGATACGTCCGGACCGTATCAAAAGTACGGATTATGCTAGAGAAAAAGCGCAGCTGGTGATAGACGATAGTGGTAAATACAGGGTTCTCGATGAAATCCTATCAGATAAGTGTCTGACAATTGACGGACAATTGACGGACAAACGACCGCATAGTATAGAAGAGATTAGTATAGATAAGAAGAGAATAATAAAAGATAAAGATTATGGTGAATTTTCTAACGTAAAGTTGTCAGATGAAGAGTATCAGAAACTATCTGATCAATCTCTTCTCGATTATATTGAACGATTATCAATTTATTTATCATCGACTGGAAAGAAATATAAAAATCATTATGCGACTATATTAAATTGGTCAAGAAAGGATGGACATGGAAAGAGTAAATCCGACAAACCTACCTCATCCAAGTATGGAATCCCCGACGATTCCTATTTGTAAACGATGTAATGATCGTGGATATTTTGTTTATGAAGACGAGGATGCTTGCAAATTTTTAAAAGAGTGTGAGTGTCAGCTGCAGGCAAAGATAGAATGGCAAATGAAGAAATCGGGTTTGTTCGATGAGTTTGAACGATGTGACTTAAAGAAGTTCAAAACTACAGAAGTTTGGCAAGCTAAGATGAAGGATATTGCTGAACGATTTAGTAAAGAACCGGTAAATCGCTTTCTGTTTATGAGTGGCCAAGTGGGTTGTGGAAAAACGATGTTATCTACAGGTGTGTTTAAAGAACTCTTGAAAAAGGGTTACACCGGAAAATATGTGCTTTGGAGACAAACATTAATGAAGTTAAAAATGTTAGTGAATGACGAAACCTATTTTGATGAATTAGACAAACTTAGAACCGTTGACGTTCTTTATATCGATGACTTCTTAAAAGGCGGAAAAGAACCAACGGAAGCTGACGTTAAAGTTGCATATGATATCATCAACAGTCGATACCTAAAGCATGGTGGTATAACAATACTTTCAACCGAATACATGCTAGAAGCAATTACAGACATCGATGAAGCCATCGGATCACGAATTGCAGAAAAATCAAAAGGTGCAATGATACAGATTTCCAGTGATAAAAACAGAAATATGAGGTTTAAAGAATGAAATACATCATAAATCATGAAGCAATGTTGCAAATGCGCAATCAGTATAAACTTTCATATTCAAAATTACGTGAAGTCTTGAAAATACACTTTGGAGATATACAACAAAAGAAAATCAAGGCAATTTCGGAAGAAGCAGCTCTTGCATTCGCGCAACTCTGCAATTGTAATGTTTGTGACTTTACGAATGGTACAACCGACACGAAAAAAGCAGCATCAATCAGAAACAAAAGAGGGAAATATCGTAAAAAAACAGACTTACCCTTACTAAAAGAAAAAGCAATACCTAAGAAGGAACCAATAATTACTAAACAAGTATCACGCCAGATCAGAGGCGTAAATCCAAACAAGGAATGCAAACACGCATATTTTAATGGCAAGTCTGTAGTTATCGATGAGTGGTTAAATGATAAGTTAAGGGAAATTAATCATCGATTGTCAAACATAGCCAAAGAATTCAAAATGTTAACAATTAATCGCCAAGAAATGGTAAATGAAATAGGCAGTGTAATGCTCAAAAACGGTTTGAATAAGTTTGTCGGTCCAGGTTGGGAAGTAACTGTTACTGAAGAAGGTGGTTTGATTATTGCCAAGATGGAGAAACTGAGATGATCAAGAAACTCATTGAACCCTATGAATGATTATAAAGGGAAGTTAATTAAGCCGGGTGTGATACTAATCGACAAATGGGGTCAAGGTGGGTATGTGGTGTCAAAACACAATCGTTTAAACTGGGTCACACCATATGCAACGTACTGGTTATGTGCTGCAATCATTGAAATATGGCATTTGTCAATTGAGGAGGAAAAATGAAAGAGGCTTTAGAAAAATTAAACAACGAAATGAGTAAACCACATTCCGACGCATTAGATGATATTCATAATTGGATATGTGATCAGACCGAGGATGTCGAGTTTATGAATGCAATTCTTATTGAAGGAAAGAGTTTAGAATCAGCAATTAGTTATGTAGTTGAGCAAGTTAAAAAAAGCAGCAAAGGTTCAGCTGCAATCATGAAGAATGAAGATGTTTACAGGTTGATAAGAGATTACTATTTAAGTCAGTCCAGTGTAATCATGAATGATCCAACAGTTAAGATTCTAGCTAGTGGTGAGAAAGTAAGGGAGGTTACAAATGAAATTATCAAAGAAATCAAAGTGAATATTGATCGAAAGTCTAAGGAGTCAATCGACGTTATTCTAAATCTTGATGTTAATGATGATGAGAAACTTCGATTGATTCGATCACTGTCCAAACGAGAAGTCATGGAGGAAAAAACAGAAGATGAAAACTTATCCCTCTTCGATTTCTGAATATCTTATAAATCGATTTCCACTGCCTAATGACTTCGAACACTTTCTGCAATCCGTTACAACTGGAATAGAATATGTTCGTAATGGAGAGTCCATTATGACGAATTTGCACATACCAGGGAGAGAGATTGAAATTAAAAAGTTGAGGTCAAATACAAACGTAGCTAATCACTTTCGCCGATTCTATGTTGTTGTATTACAATGCGACGAAACCAAAATAGAAGAACAAACTTACTTTGTTGCTCAGAGATTTAAGAAAGTTGATGACTGTTCAGTCAAGGAACTGTTTGACATTGAACTGTACAATCTAAAAGTTATGCAAAAAAACCAAATTGTCAAAATGCGTCATGTATATAGTTATGAGAAAGAAAACTACATCTACCAATACGGCACTAATCCCATTGCATCTAGTGGGTACATGTCGCTTGCTGTTTACGACTACAGTGCACCTAACATTCTGATAAACTCTGAACTTAAACATACTCGAGCATGGGAAGTTGAACACTTTAACCTCGATAAAGCTTATAAATATCGGCAGTTATTGGAAATGTTGCTTAAAAACGGATGTACGAGTCTCTGGCATGATGTAGCTAAAGGTTATTGCGATATGCGAACTATAACCAAGAATAAGCTGATGAAGAACCGGGGGGTTTTGAAAAAATTTAATCTCAACTATCATCAATGGAACTGGTTGCCTAATCTTCTGAAAATTGGATTAAAAGCAGATGAAGCTGTAGCGATTACTGATTTGTGGACAAACTATGAAATAAGCAGTCAAATTAGTTATGCTAACGAAAACCAATTAACACCAAAAGAGTTTTTAAAGTATTTAACAAAGCAAAAACAAGACTTTCGGTTTTATCGGGATTACAGAGAAATGTTAACTAAGTTAGGAACTCCTGCAGGTTCGCATCTGACTGTCTATCCGAGAGATTTAAAAAAAGCTCATGACGATGCTAATGAAAAACTAAAATCCATTAAAATTGAATTAGAGACCAAAGTTTATAAAACAAAGATATTTCCAACAATTGAAAAACTAGAATACGCAAATGATAAATATGCGGTCTTAGTGCCTCATAATCCTGAAGAGATCTTGATGGAAGGCGAAGCACTCGATCATTGTGTTGGTTCATACATCAGTAAAGTACTCGCAGGTAAAACCATCATACTTTTTATTCGAATGATTCAAGAAACATCAAGACCATTCTATAC
>CAKMJZ010000039.1 GCA_927435855.1 uncultured Erysipelotrichaceae bacterium | reverse complement strand
ATCAATGGCGCATACCTTCGCTTCTTACTAAAACGTAACAGCCGTTTTATGATATTGACCGGTATTGCAATGACGGTTTTATTCCCGATCCTTGCCTTCACCAACTATCTAATCGATGGCAATTACAATCAATTCGTATTTGCGACCGGACGCATATTTATCTTAATATTGCTAGTCCTGTCTATATTCATCGTTCCCTTCTTGCTCTTCTCTTATCTCAATAGCAAGAAAAACCTGGATGTTTACCATGCCTTGCCTATTAAGCGTCGCGATTTGTATTTCACGACTCTATTGGCCGCATTTGCGATCATCCTGATTCCTTATACCCTTGTTTATCTGATCGGTAATATATATTACTTCAGCGTCATTCCTGATGTTGATGTATTCTTACTGATTAAGCAATATTACTTCTCCGTTGCACTGACATTATCCATTGTGACTCCGATTCTGTTTGCCATGATGAATACCGGCACCGGTGTTGATGGTTTACTTTATGGATTGCTCTTACACATTATACCTAGCATCCTTTATGGTGCGTATGTCACTTTTGGTAATGCGGTATTATTGGGGTTCTCTGTGGCGGATCCGTCACTCTTCTTACTGTACGCATCGCCGATTTGGGCTATCTTTGAACTAACATTAAATACGACAAGGATCTTCCCAAATCCGATACTGATATCCTTATACTGGATTGCTTTTGGATTGATAACCTCGTGGGTCGTTCTGTATTTCTATCAGATTCGTCGCTCCGAAAAAGCTGAAGAACCTTTCACTAACAAGTGGTTCTTCCCGGTCATCAGTTCATTCTTCACCTTCATCGTTCAATTCTTCCTCTACAGTGCATTCATTACACTTAGCGGACGCGGATTGGATTTCAGAACCCTTATCTTCCCATTCTTCTTGACCTTCGTTATGTATCTTATTCTTGATGTAATTGCCAATCGCGGATTCAAACATTTGATACGTGGCATCATCAACTTTGCGATCATCGGAGCTCTTTCCCTAGGAACATTTACCTTTGGAACATTGTTTGACGGATTCGGTTATATCACACGTATTCCCAATGCAAACAACGTTGAGAAGGTAGAGTTGGAATATTATGATCCTTACGGCTTCTTATATCAGTCTTACTATTATGATCAAACGACCTTCGCACTTCAGAAGATGTATACGGAGGCGGAAGACATCGCGACGATTATTGACACCCACCAAGCAATCTTGGATGGTTTCAAAGAGAATGACTATAAAAAATGGGATGGTTATTCCCCTCTTGAATCTACACCCCGTACAGGAGTGGGCTCTTCACTAAATTATCAATCATCCAATATTCGTATTGTTTACTATTTAAATTCCGGAGCAAAGATCGCTCGTTCTTACACCGTACCATTTGGCTGGACGACCGACTTGTTAAACTTGGTCAATAGCGAAAATATATTTAAAAATCGTTATCCGATGTTAGCCAATCCAGATGCTATCGTAAGAAATACGATATTTGAAATCCATGATCCGTTTATGAGCAACTCAGTAACGCTCAGTGGCAAAGTAAACTTTAAATTATTTGCTTTTGCTTATAAGAGCGATTATCTTTCTCTCAATGAACTACAACATAACCAACCTGATTCACCAATCTTGGGAATCATCAACCTAACATCTTGTGCCAGTACGGATGTGTGTATTACCCGGGCGATTCCGGTTGATGCAAGATATACTCAAACCCTTTCATTATTAGCCTCTTCAGGAGTGTCTCTTCCAGTATTAGGGGCCCTTGGTTATCAACCAATCGTCATCTTACCGGATGCAACCAACGAAAAAGCCCCGTTTTTCCGTATTCAGTCGTTGTTTGGCAGTTCAGATTTATACTTGCCATTTTATTACGATGAATCTAAAGAGGCAGATCAACCGAATACTTACGACGGATCACAAGAGGTCGATTATATTGAAGTGCCTCAAGACAGACTTGTAGAACTGATTCCCTACATTCGAATCAATGCGATCAACGAGAAAGCCATCGGCGTCTTGCGAGTTGAATCGAAGATCGTAATCAACGATCGCAACTCTCAGTTTTTGTTCTATTTGTTGGATGAAGGCGCATTGCCTTTACTGCAACAATGGCGATCAGAATTTGAAGTAAAGAGAGCAAATTACGAAACCATCATATATAAGTATGAATAGATAATAGCTGGTGATTGAAATCACTGCAAAATATAAAGATACTATCCTGATGTAGGATAGTATCTTTTTGATTCATCATATTAAGAAAGTCAATCGGCAGAAAGTATCTAACGTTTCAGTATTTCAATCCATTCATCCTAGAAAACGTCGGAAGGAAGCAGCTTGAATGATGAGAGCTTCAAGGTCATGATGCTGGTACGAACTTACTTTTTCAATGATGAAATTGCTGACCTTCAAATGATTCGCATCACTTTCATAATCTGGAAAGTGTTTAAGGATAAAGGCCTTAAGTGAGTCACTGACACATGGTGAGGACGGATTGTAATACTTCAGAGCGACTAAAATATCATCATCGAAATTGACGATGTGCTTTCGAATAAAAGTTAAATCCGCTTCATTCAAACTTTCAAGCCCAAAGAGTTCGGGTGGGCAACCTAACGAATACAATGCTGCTGTAAAAGTAATCACTCGTGGCAAAGACTCGCCTTTTAAACGACGGCTGTAACCAAATAAGCCAATATGCAGTTTTCGCAAGCGGCGGCTAGGAACATATTTTGCTAATCGATTGATCAATGTTGCATTCGCTAAGACATGTGTTTCATGCGCTTTCCCATATCGTTCGATCAATTCTAAAGCAATCTGAGCATCTATCTTTTGGGGAGCAGAGGTTGCAGAGGCATGAATGGTATCAATGGCTGCCTTTACCTCATTGACATCATTGTCATATTTAAACGCAGATTGAATGGTAAAGGTGTGTACACTTGGGTATTCTTTAATTACATGTTCAACCCGCTGAGGTGTCAGATGTCCTCGAAACGGAGCGCTTCCAACACCAATGATGGGGTAGATTTTTATACCTGTTTCCTGTTCAAGATCAACCATATCTTGCAAAGCCAGCTTATTCAACAGAATGGCACTGACCATGCCATAGTTCATCGCCGGATCACTTCGCGCAAAGAATACCCGTTGATGGGTAATCCCTTCTGATTCAATTCCTTTAAAATAATCTTTAAGTATTTCTTTGGCTTTAAGCATGCTGTCTTTATCTTCAAATAAAGGTATTACACTGACCGTATCCGGCTTAAAATCACCAATCCATTGTTTAAGCGTGGTGCCTTTTTCATCAAGGATTTGCTGTGCTTTACCACTGACAAACTGCTTGTAATAGCGATGAATAAGCAATAATTGTTGAGCGCTAGACGTCAATGGTAAGATGATTTCAAAAATCGGAGCTAACGGCATTTCATAAAAGAGTGCATTTGCATCGTAAGAACGTGGAATACTTTCTAAGGTTTCCAACAATACTTTCGCTTCAGCTTTCTCGACATCCGGGTTAGGAACACGAAGGATAAGACGCTTGTCCACACCCAGAAGATGTTTCCTAAAATAAGTCTCATATTTACTTAAGAGTTTTTTGACTACATATGGATCGACTTCTTTTCCTTCGACATCCCACATCTGCTCTTGAATGCCCAAATGCGAATAAGCATAGAACGCTTCTTGTATTTCGTCTTCACCGCTCATCACACTGTTTACAGCGAAGAATGGTGTACTCACATTGTCTGGGTGCTGGGTTGACATCGTTTTTGGAATATTGCTCATATGGATACCCTCTTTTTTTACATACAAGTATACTATAACGAAACCGTGTAAATTGAAATAATTATTATGTCATATAAGCAATCAATCTTTACTCCACTTTCACAATTTCTTGGAATTATCCCCTTTTTTAGTAAAAACAACAAGACCAAACAGTCCAAACTCAGAAAATCTTAACCAGAGTTACTTGCAAAGAACTGAATGTTGGATTCTTTTTATCGGACAGCCTGTTGAACAAGAACTTCACAGTGAATTTGAGTCGTATCAAATAATGATATGTTAACATCTTCGTTCTTTATTAACATTCCGATTTCTGTACAACCCAGAATAATTCCCTCACACCCTTTATCTGCTAAACCGCTAGCAATGGAAATGAATGCTTTTTTCGAATCTTCACTGATAATGCCATGGGTTAGTTCATTAAAAATTACCTCGTTGATCACTTTACGTTCTTTTTGATTTGGAACAACCACATCAAGACCAAAACCCTTTAATCGTTCAACATAGAAATCCATCTCCATAGTATATCGAGTAGCTAAAAGTCCTACTTTCGTGATGTTTTTACTTCGGATTTTTCGAGCAGTGACATCCGCTATATGTACAAACGGTACATATATATTCTCTTGTATGTCATCCGCTACGATGTGCATCGTATTGGTACAAAGTGCAATCATATCCGCACCAATTGATTCCAGTTTCTTCGCTGCATCAATTAATACTAACGCACTTTGATCCCACTTCCCTTCACTTTGATGTCGTTCGATTTCACCAAAATCTACGCTAAACAATACGATTTTAGCGCTGGTATGCCCACCATAATGTTTATTTGTCAGTTGATTGATAATTTTGTAGTAATCCGCCGTGCTTTCATAACTCATGCCACCGATTAGTCCAATTGTCTTCATAGTACTCTCCCTATCGCTTCATTTATCAACATCATACCATCACAAATCGTATTTGCATATCCGTTGAAACTCCATCAACCTTCAACTAAAATGAACACGGAGGTATTTATATGGATTTCAATTTACAAACCCCAACATTGCTGTTCTCAGCTATTTCATTGCTCATGCTTGCCTATACCAATCGTTTCGTAGTTATAGCAAATCTAATCCGCGAACTTTATGATCGCCATCAAAAAAATCCATCACTCATCACAGAACAACAGTTAATTAATCTTCGAAAACGCATGTCCATTATTCGAAACATGCAAGTATTTGGTGCTTTCTCCTTCTTCTTCAGTGTGCTGAGCCTGCTATTACTCTTTGGATCTGCAATGATTCTTGCTCAATGGAGCTTTGGTATAAGTTTGATATTGCTTCTGGTATCTCTAGCTCTATTGATCGCTGAACTACAAATCTCCGTCAATGCACTAAACATCCAGTTAAAAGATTTTAAGGAAAAATAGAGCAGAAGTTTCCCTTAACGACTTCGATTTTGAAGTGAAATCCGAAGAATAGCAGACTAAATAATTCGATTTTATGTTAAATTATCACTCATTTTGCATGCCCCTTAACAAACTCTGAAAAACATGGAATGAAATTATTCCACAAAGATGTTCTGTTCTATTTGGTGCTAAAATACGTATGATTTTCTATACGACAATTGAGCAAACATAAAAAAAGCTAGATTAAGTTCTAGCTAATTACTTCCTGACAATTCATAAATTTGATATTTCCCATTTATCAGTTTTAAGTAAATGACCGTTGGAATTGTGTTTCCCTTTGGCTGGGCGGAATACAATGATTTTCCAGTCCAACTCCAGTGACTCATCCAATATTCAGGTGTTTCGCTGTCATTCAGTGCTTTTGGAGCAAGATTTGAAATGTTATATCTCCTACCATAACAAGTTAACCTATCTGGGGTACTAAATGGATTCACAACCCCAAAAGCTAAGTAATTACCACCCAACAACATAACCGATAATAGTACACCTGAAATAATAACCAAATGTTTCTTTTTCAAAATTACATACCCCCAAATTTTTCTATTGTGATATTAAAGAATCCTGACTATTCTACTATTACATTCTAAATCATCCAACAATATTAGTATAGCTTTTCAAGCAATTTATCTTACTGAATTGCATGCTGTTACTCTTGTTATTCTACGTGCGATTTTATTGCTATGCTTCTCAAGACGGAAGCCGCAAAGTTTCCTCTACTCTTTAAACCCTGCAATCTCCCAAAGCCAAAACGATGCCAATGTCAGATGAGGTGATAATTTTATCCTAATCTGCTCATAGCACTTTTGATCCAAAGTATCTATGCCATACAAACTACATATGCCTTTTCGAATACCAAAGTCCGGGAAACTAAGCACATCCTTTCGAAAGAATGTAAATATCAACATCATATCCACGGTCCAAGGTCCCACACCTTTCAATTTCAATAAGTACTCTGCGATCTGTTGATCGCTTTTTTCATGGAGTTTATCAAATGGAACCGTCTTATCCAAACGAGCACGAGCGATACCTTGAACATACTTTGCCTTGTTTGAAGATAATCCACAAGCCCGCAAATCTTCTATTGAAGCACTTACAGTTGCTTTGGGATCATAGTTAAACTTATCCGCAAAGCGCTTTGTGATTGATGCGGCAGCACTACCCGAAACTTGCTGTGCTAAAACACTATCAATCAATGATGTATACGCATCGTCATTTCCATTTCGAACAACATTACCTATTTTTTCAATCCATGGAAGAAACAGTGGTTCTTTTAACAACAACTGTTCTATCTCATAAGGTTCAAAGCTGATTGACCGGTTCATTGTGATGTCTCCTTTGAATCTTCCAAGATTCCGCCAAAAGATTTATTTTTTCCATAGTTGCGTAAATTGTTGCTTTGTATTCTTTAAAATACATACTCACTCGATTCTCAAAGAATTGCACTTCCCTTATGTCATCTATATTCAAAATCTTGAAGGACCTCCCGTGATAAATGATATGTTTCTCTCCGATTGTCCAAAACTTATCTGAATAAATAATATTCAAATAGCCCAAATCATAATCCAAAACAACGGACTCAATCTGTTCGCTAAACAGACCCAATCTCATCTTCAATGACTTGTAAAATATCAATGATAGGATAAACAAGACGAACCCCCAAAGTAAAGCAAGAGGCAATGATGATTCAATGATCGCATCCGCATCCAAGAAAACTTGCGAGTAGACTAAACTATCAACTTCTTCAGCAGTAAGATCTGACGATTTTGATAAATCATCGACAACCATTTGTCTAAAAACATTCATACTTTCAAACTGTGACCACCACTTGCTTAGAATCATGGTTCTTGGAGTTGAGTCATATTCCTTCGAACTGAAAAATAGAAAGTATTTATCATCCAATTGCGCTACATACCCATAGTAATTCTTCTCCCCGAATAGTTCATCTATCGTAACATGGATTTCTGTGTTGACGATATTAGAAGAACGAATCATTGCATAATTTTTGTCCGATTGAGTATATATGGGCAGCTGTTGATATGATTGTATTTCGTCTATCGCAAACAAATGCAAAGCATCACGATTAAAACTATTTCCAACGATCAACATGACCAAAATGCCAAGAAAACTTGACAACAGTGTTAAATTTTTCGTCTTTGATAACCTTATACGTACGCTCATCGTTGTTCTCCTTAGAAAAAAGCATTGTGCGGATTCATTATCGCACAATGCTGCCTTTTGGTAAATGTTGGATGCTCACAACCTCAAGAGCTTTTCCATCTTCTGCCACAAGAATCATGCCTTCCGAAGTTACTTTACGAATGACCGCAGGTTTTAGATTAGTCACAACGATGACCTTCTTCCCTACCATTTCTTCCGGCTTTATTTGCGGAGATATACCACTAACGATTTGACGGACTTTGTCCCCCGTATCGATTTGACTGACCAATAATTTATCGGCTTCCGGGTGTTTTTCACAGGACAACACTTCACCGACCCTAAGTTCTACTTTACCAAACTCATCAAAACTGATTTCCGGCTTGCCCGGCACTATTTCAACCTTTTTTGGCTGAGTCAACTCTTCAAATGCTGATAACGTTTCTTTGACATCCAAACGACTAAACAAAATCACATTGTCCTTGTTAAGAGTATGATTGGACTCAAGTAACCCGAAAGCACGTGCACTATCCAAACTACGTTTACCTGTATTCAGTAAGTTAAGAATTTTTTCTGAAGTTTCCGGAATAAAGGACTCCAAAGCAACTCCACAAATCCGGATACTTTCCAACAAATGATAAAGCACCGTCTTCAGACGTGGTAAATTAGCTTCATCCTTCGCAAGGTTCCACGGAGTCGTCTCATCGATATATTTATTACAACGGCGAAGTACAGTGATGATTTCATCAATCGCATCCGCAACATGCAATCCTTCCATGGCTTCTTCAACTTTACTTATCAAAGAGGATGATAATTCAATCAACTCATCATCCAGAGATTCGCGTACATTTGCATTCTCAACAACTCCGCCAAAATATTTCTGACTCATCGCCCATGTTCGGTTCACTAGATTCCCCATAATATTCGCCAAATCATTGTTTACCCGCTCAATCATTAGTTCTAACGTAACAGTCCCATCCTGAGCAAACGGCATTTCATGGAGCATAATGTAGCGAACCGCATCGACACCTAGCAGTTTGATGAGATCATCCGCATAAATCACATTGCCCTTTGACTTGCTCATTTTTCCTTCACCTACCAACAGCCACGGATGACCAAACACTTGTTTTGGTAATTCAACATCCAAAGCCATCAACATGATCGGCCAATACAAGGTATGGAAACGAAGGATATCTTTTCCAATCAGATGAACATCAGCTGGCCAATACTTTTTATACAAATCACCGTGATTACCATCCACATCATAGTCAAGACCGGTAATATAGTTGCTTAATGCATCGATCCAGACATAAACAACATGTTTGGGATCGAAATCGACCGGAATTCCCCATTTAAACGATGTTCGGGAAACTGCTAAGTCATTTAACCCCGGTTTTAAGAAGTTATTGATCATTTCATTCTTACGTGACTCTGGTTGAATGAAATGAGGGTTGTCTTGGATGTACTTCATTAAGCGCTCTTGATATTTCGATAAGCGGAAAAAGTACGACTCTTCTTTTTCGCGATGAACATCTCTTCCACAGTCAGGGCATTTGCCTTTGTCAAGCTGACCGTCGGTATAAAATGATTCACAAGGGGTACAATACCAACCTTCATAAATGCTTTTATAAATATCCCCCTGATCAAAGAGTTTCTTAAAAATCTTTTGAACCTGAAGCTGATGATAATCGTCTGTCGTACGTATGAATTTGTCATAGGAAGTGTTAATCGCATCATAAGAATTTCGGATGACTTGAGCAATCTCATCTACATACTGCTGTGGAGACAATCCTCTTTCCAACGCTTTTAACTCATTTTTCTGCCCATGTTCATCTGTACCGGTTTGAAAAAAGACATCATATCCCTGAGCGCGTTTAAACCTGGCGATACTATCTGCCAACACGATTTCATAAACATTACCGATGTGCGGTTTACCCGAAGTATAGGCTATCGCTGTAGTTATGTAATAAGGTTTCTTTTCCATAGTGTTTCCTCCTTAAAATAAAAAAACGCCAGACCAAGGACGACATTGCGCGGTACCACCTTGGTTCACTTGCGTGCTCTTTGACCCTTAACGCGGGAAACGTCTTGTCTTACTTATCAGACAAACAGCTCCAAGACCATCTTCACCAACATTCCCTATGCATTTTCACCAACCATGCAATCTCTAAAAGGGACCATTGATTACTCTTCTTTTCCAAGCTTTTGAATGCCATAATTATAACATTCTAAAGTTAAATGTAAAGAAAAAGCGCCCTGCGCTTTTAGTGATTAGCATTATTCTCATTATGATACATTGTATAAATTTCATTTTTCGACATACCGGTCATTTTTGCGATTTGCTTGATCGCATCTTTCGTCGATAATCCCGACTGAACCAGTTCCTCAATATGTGTGCGAATATCCATCATACTGATATCCGGCTCTTTCTCTGCTTTACTACCCTCGATAATCAAAACCATCTCCCCTTTAAGATCCTTTACCTCTTCAACCAACTCAAACAAAGTTCCTCGTAGAAACTCCTCATGTTTTTTGGTAAGTTCTCTGGCTAGAGTTGCCTTTCGGTCTCCCATGACTTCAAAACATAATTTCAACGTCTTTTCAATCCGATGCGGAGCTTCATACAACACAATCGTCGCTTCATAATGACGTATACGCGTCAATACACCCCGAGCTTCTTTATCATTGGTAGGCAAAAAGCCTTGAAACAAAAAAGGCTGAGTGATTAATCCTGAAGCAACTAATCCGGCGAGCAGCGCACTGCTTCCACAAATCGGCACGACATTGAATCCGTGTGCAGTTATCGATTCTACAAGCAAATATCCCGGATCAGAAATTAATGGATATCCCGCATCACTTACCAAAGCAACATTATTTCCTTGCATTAATAACATCAAAATACCCTTCGCACTTTCGCGCTCATTGTGATCATGATGAGAAATAATTTTATTCTCAATATTGAAATGCTTCAACAGCTTTTGGGTATGACGAGTATCTTCACAGGCAATGACATCGACATTCTTCAAAATATCGATTGCCCGCGGTGTCATTTCATCAAGATTACCGATTGGTGTTGCCACAATATAACAGGTAGGCATTTCATTTTCAAAACTTTTCTGACGTTTCAACACAACCACTCCCTTATTGTTTGTTCACATAACTGGTATCATTACGCAGTTCGTTGAGCGTTAGCGTCAACGACTCCTCGCGATTTTCCAGTCGTGCCGTACCACTGATCATGTTCATTGATGATACACGATATTTCTTTCCCTTATACTCCAACAATTCATTCATCTTAGGCAGATTTGCCCGCAGTTCTTTATATAGTTCATCTTCATACTTCAAACAACAGAGCAACTTACCACATTGACCCGACAATTTTTGGATATTCAACGCCAACAATTGATTTTTCGCCATATTGATTGAAATAACATCGAAATCAGGCAAAAATCTCGAACAACATGTTTCCATGCCACAAGTACCGAGCCCTCCGATAAATTTAGCTTTGTCGCGGGGCCCGATTTGACGCAGTTCGATACGACACTTAAAAATCGATGCCAACTCTTTCAATAACTCCCGAAAATCGACGCGTTCATCCGCTACGTAAGAAAAAATAACTTTGGAACGGTCTAGTGTATATTCTGCACTGATCAAATGCATATCCAATTTCAATTTTTGGATGCAATTATCACATGTTTTCAAAGCTTCAACCGATAAAGCTTTATTTCTGGCAAAATTATCCAGATCTTGTTTTGTTGCCTTGCGCAAAACCGGTTTTAACGGTGTTGACATAGGCACCTTCTCCAACGGACGTAACTCAGCAATAACCTCACCTAGTTCTAACCCGCGTATAGTATCGACGATAACTTGGTCGCCTGTTACATACTGCGAATCATTTGTCCCGAAGGTATATGCCTTTTTTGCACCTTTAAAACGAATCGAACAAGCATAGGTATACTTCTGAGCATTTGTTTGCTCAACAGACTCTTCACTAAACTCTTTTACGTGTTCATCCACGGTTAATCCCTCCTCTTTGCTTTTTAGCGTTTTGCTAACTCGATAATCATCTGATCTAATAATAGACTCAGATTTACATTGCGCCAGATTTTGTCCTTGCCCTCACTGAAGACGCGCATGGCAGCGGGGGCAATCGATTGATAGCGTGCCGATGCGATGTGATGATTCCACCATGTGTCCCCAACGGTTTTACCTTGGGACGCGTCTTTAAAGAATACCTGTGCAATGTCTAAAAATAAGGAAAACAGTTCTTTTGGATCCTTTTCCGGAATTTTTTTCTTGTTCTTCACTTCGTCAGAATCTTTATCCTTGTCCTTTGAAGCTTTCGTCAAGGTTCCTTCTTTTTGCAAATATACCAACCCGTGATACAAGTTGGGCTTGGCTTCATCTATGAACCCCGAGAATAAATCAAAGGCCGTTTGATATGACTCACTTTGAGTTAATGTCAAAACAATATCAACATCTTTAATGAACTGCGAAGCAATGTACGCATGCAACGGCGAAACTCCGTTAGCAATTGCCTCACTTTCACAAAGTTTAGCACTTAATGATGCAAATGTTAAGACCTGACAACGTGAAATTATCGTTGGAAGCAGTCTATCGGTGTTTTCGCTGATTAAAATAGCTGTTGTGTCTTCCCCCGAAGGCTCTTCTAAAAACTTTAGTAAACTATTCAACGCTTCAGGGGTAGCCCTATCAGCATGTTCAATAATATAAATTTTCTTGCTATACATTTCCAATCCGGTTTGAATGAACTGGTGCTGCAAGTCCAGAATCTCTTCTTTTTTTATCGTACGATCCTTACCGTTGATAACAATTAAGTCGACATAAGTTCCTTCTTTGACCCTTCGACAAACATCACATTCTTCACAAGCAAAACCCTCACGATTTGGGCAAACTAACGTTTGGGCTAGCAATATAGCCGTTTCTTTCATTTTAGACCCACGTTGACCGCTGAATAAATAAGCATGGGCTAATTGGCTTGATTTTAATGAATTCAACAAGATCTGATAAACGATCGGTTGTTGTTCTTTTAGAGAATCTTTAAACATTGGATTCAATCCTTTTCAATATGACAGTAAGCGCATCTTTGACAATATCTTCAACCGGACGATTGGCATCGACTACGGTCATCCGATGGCGATATTTATTCAATACCTCAATGTATCCTTGAGCAACTCGCATGTGAAACTCTTTTGTTTCTCTATCCAATCGATCACGATAATGACGGTTAGATATGCGGCTTAATCCTTCCAACGGATCAATATCTAAAAAAATCGTGCAATCCGGATAGTTCCCCTCTATTGCAAATTCATTAATCGCTAAAACAGCATCTAGTCCGATTTGACGGCCGATGCCCTGGTAAGCCAATGAGCTGTCAATAAAGCGATCACAAATCACGATCTTTCCTTCAGCAAGTGCCGGAAGTACCTTTTCAACAAGATGTTGCCTCCGTGAAGCAGCATAAAGCAATGCTTCCGTTTTTACATCCATCGCCGTATTTTTAGGGTCAAGAACAATTCGCCGGATTTGCTCGGCAATATCGATCCCTCCTGGTTCACGTGTATAAATAACATCATAGCCCTCGGTCAGCAGTTGTTGATACACATTGGTACTGATTGTGGTCTTCCCGCTGCCATCCGGACCTTCAAATGTTACAAATAATCCTTTTCTCATAAACATAACGACTCCCTCTAATGTAGTACTATTATACCATTGAAATCTCAAACAAAAAAGGAGCGTTAGCTCCTTATTGAAATACAGGACGACGCGAATCATAAACCTTATCGACATCGAAGAAATGCTCAGTAATATATGCTTTATCGCGATTCATAACAAATCCATCTAAGTTAATTCGTGGCATTAATACACTTTTCCCTAATATCTTAGGTTGTGAACGACGATCTACATTGAGATAGAATGAGTATCCTTCATCAATAAAGTACTGATACAACTCACCTTTTACTGTAACACCAAATGGCGCAATGAACACATTGGAATCACCAATAATCGGCACTATCCACTTTTTAAACAATTCTGTGTCTTCCTTAACCCCTTCTAGGGTAGAGTTTTCACTAAAGTATTTTCCTGCGGCATGAGTGTAACTGTGAGAAACAAACTGCCATCCTGTTTCTTTCATACGATCGGTAATTTTTTTCGCAACAGCTGCTTCAGAAGCAATCTTGGGATCATATCCCATGACACCCCAACTACCAGTTATACCTACCATCCCTTTTGCTCCTCGATAAGAGAATTCCGGATGGGCTTTTACGAAGTCATCAACAATCGGAAATACCTCTGCAGTACGCGAAACGACATCCTTGCCCTCAAGATTTCGGATGACGGCTGTCACCTCATTATTATCATCGAGTATCAAACGAGACGCAAACCCATCTTTCTTTCTCGACTCTGGATATCCGACATTATCAATAGAAATTAATAAAGGACGTTTCCCTTCGGGCAGGTAAATCTGTTTTGCACTTACATTACCCTGTGCATCCACATCATACAAATCACTGATATGAACCAAAACATAGCCTCTTTCCATTAATAGCGGCAACATCCGCTGAAATTCCAACTCTGTCGTCATCCAATAGTTATACCCCTGAGGTTCCGAACTGGTCGGCCCAAAAGCCAATTCCGGATATACGATCAAGCTATGGAAAAAGACTTGTTCGATACGACCGGTATAAGGCTTTAAATCAGCAACAAAATCTTCAATCCTTTTAACTTCACTTATCATTTTGTTATTATAAATATCTGAATCGCTTTTTAGCAGTTCGATGGCTTCCTCATAGTAGTATCCGGAAACAAGCAAGGAAGCCTCCCCTATCAGTTTGACTCTCTTAACTTCGCGTGCTTTCTCTTTTTCGATTTCTTCTTGGTTATTATTATTGTTGTTATTGTTATTATTCTTTTTGTCAATTTCGTACTTTACCCAAAAGAAACCTCCAACAGTAGTGGATATGATTAAAAAGATTAATATGATGACCCAAGTGACTTGACGTTGGGTATTGCTTGTTTTATTACTCATTTTATCACCTGAAAATATCATATTCTTTTTCATCAAAACAGTAAAGTATGTTTATCTTGAAGAAAGTGGGTATAATAGTAGCAGAGGTGGCATATATGACATTTTTTGAAGAAACAGTCTCATCACAAGAGAAATTCAGAGGCAAGATCGTACGCTTACGTCATGACGAAATCCTAGTCAACCAACGATCAGGGTTAAGGGAAGTCGTCGAACATCCCGGGGGTGTGTGCGTGTTAGCCATCACCCAAGATCAACATGTCTTAACCGTCGATCAATTCCGCTATGCTCAAAAAGAGGTGCTCAAAGAGCTTCCTGCAGGCAAGAAAGAGTCCAATGAAGAGCCTTTGTTCACAGCGCAGCGAGAATTATTAGAAGAGACAGGTTATACCGCAGCCTTATGGCAAGATTTTGGGGTAGTATATCCTTCACCTGCCTACCTGGATGAAGTGATTCACTTGTATGTAGCAACCAATCTTACTTATGTAGGGCAACATCTTGATGATGGAGAGTATCTGTCAGTGCATATGACACCGATCAAAGATCTGCTAATGGATATTGTGAGTGGGCAACTTAAAGACAGTAAAACCGCTGTTCTAGTCATGCGATATGCTTTACAGAATGGAATTTCAATTGGATAATACAATTAAAAAGGGAGGATTATATGAACAGAGTCAAAGCTTTAAGAATTACTAACGTGTTACTATTCCTAGTTTTTGTCGGCATCGCTATTTCCGGATTAACAGCTTTTTTATTCCCAGGGTTGATTCCCTACTCGACATTTAGAGTAGCCCATCCATTAACTGGAGTCGCATTGGTTGCCTTGGTGATTATTCACCTTTCCCTCAATTTTAACTGGATCAAGGCAAATTACCTCAAGAAAAAGAAATAGCTGAAAAAAAACAGGAAATCTGCAAGATCTCCTGTTTTTTACTTACTTAGTGAGTAAACTTTCTTCCCAAATCGGTGATGGTTGGTATCCCATCAACTCTACCAGTGTGGAAGCGACATTGGCTAATCCAAAGTTTCCTTCTTTAAACTGTACATCTGCATTCAATATGATAAACGGTACCGGATTCAATGTGTGTGCCGTTTTCGGCTTTGGAGTAGCATTAGGGTCTTTACTCTTTTCAAACATTTCATCCGCATTACCATGATCCGCCGTCAATACCAAAATGCCATTAACTTTATCGACTGCCGTTTTGATTCTTCCAATCGCTAAATCGACCGATTCTACGCCGATTTGTGTAGCCAGGAAGTTCCCTGTGTGACCAACCATATCTCCATTTGGGAAATTGACACGATAGAAATCATGCTCACCTTTTTCAATAGCAGCAATCAATAAATCCGTGATTTCCGCCGATTTCATCCATGGTCTTTGTTCGTAAGGAATGATATCTGATGTTACTTCAACAAATGTCTCCAATTTATCATCAAACTTCTCCGTGCGGTTGCCATTCCAAAAATAAGTCACATGACCAAACTTTTGAGTTTCGGAAATCGCATACTGCTTAACACCTTTTTCAACCAGGTATTCAGACATCGTATTTTTGATACGTGGTGGTACGACCAAGAATTTATTTGGGATTTGAAGGTCACCGTCATACTGCAACATGCCGGCAAACATGACTTTAGGACGAAATACTCTGTCAAATTTCGTAAAATTATCTTCTTCAAATGCACGAGACAACTCTAATGCACGATCACCTCTAAAATTAAATAATATAACAGCATCACCATCGACGATTTTACCAACCGGCTCACCTTCTTCAGCTATGACAAACGCTTCTAAAAATTGATCAGTCACATCGGTTTCGGCACGTTGGGTTTCAATTGCTTCTTTTGCGCTTGAAAATTGTCTGCCAATACCACGAATATGGGTTTTCCAACCAATCTCTACCATTCCCCATTCAGCTTCATAGCGATCCATGGTTACTTTCATACGTCCACCACCACTGGCGATACGGGCATTGAAGTCAGAATCATTTAATTCAGCCATAAATGCCTCGATATCTTCGATGTATGTCAATCCGGATTTCTGTGGTACATCACGACCGTCCAATAATGCATGAACGCGGACATTCTTGATGCCGTCCAGCTTGGCTTGAACAATTAGTGCCTTTAAGTGAGTAATATGTGAATGAACATTTCCATCCGATAATAATCCAATAAAGTGCATCGTGCTGTTTTTCGAAAAATCAACCAGTTCTCCCCATGTTTGTGAGGTGAAAATATCCCCAGATTCAATCGATTGATTGACCAATTTCGCGCCTTGTGCATAAATTTGTCCACATCCCAATGCATTATGCCCAACCTCAGAGTTACCCATATCATCATCACTAGGCAATCCTACGGCTAAACCATGGGCTTTTAATTGCGTCATTGGTGCTTCTTTCATAAATTTGTCCAAATGTGGTTTATAGGCGGCTGCTACGGCATTTCCCACTAGGTTGCTGGATAAGCCAATACCGTCCATAACCACAAATACTAAAGGTCTTTTTGACATTTTTTACTTCCTCCGTAATTACGCTATAACTATACCATTGTTTGCGTTAATTTGCATTTACAATAAACCAACAAAAAACAACGGTTTCCCGTTGTTACTCATCCTTTTGTTTTTCTGGAAGATAGAATATTTGCTCGCCCTCTTTGGAAAGCATATACCCGAAGCGGGCATAGTTCTTCACATATTCAGGATCATTTAACTTATCTTTTTGCTCGGTAAGAAAAACGTTTTCACTCTCCAAGATCGTCATCTGCTCCTGCACACTATTCAATCGTGTGGTCATATTGATTGTCTCAACGATCTGTAATGAAACATTATAAAGAAGTACCATGGATACACCAAATACGATAGAAGCGACGAAGTTTAGCACTATGCCTTTGAGTTTTTTGCGGGATTTCTTCTCTTTTTTCATGTAAACACCAACCTCTTGAGAATTTTATTATACTGCCAATTTACAAAAATGCAAGAGTTGTCACAAAAATTCACTCCGAAAGTGTAGATATAAAGGTTTCATCGAGCACTTCATATAACATACCGGCATCCTTTTTACTTGGATGAGACGTAATCGCCAAAATCTTAATTGTTAATTTACGATGACCAAAAACGACTTCTACGATGTCATTTTCTTTGATTTCAGTAGAAGGTTTTGCGGTTTTACCATTGATGACTATGCGTTGATGATCTGCAAGCTCTTTAGCGACCGTACGCCGTTTTAAGACGCGGGCAACCTTTAAAAATTTATCAATTCTCATATTCTCTCCTTTAGCTGCTCTTCTTAACCAGCTTTTTGGTTTGCATCAGTACTTGAGTAACCTCTGATAACCACTTAGGATGCTTTTTAAACTTTAATAGTATCCTTCTTTGTATGTATTTCAATTCAATATCTCTTGATACTTGATTAACCAATGTAAACAGTGCAACCCCATCAATCGTATCACTATACTCCTTTGTGAATATCAGTTCGACAGCCATCGAATGTTCCCTGAAAGAATGAATCCGCTGCTCACTCAGTAGTATTTCCAAACGCTTTTTCTCAAATAAAAGCGAAACGACCGCAGGCAAATGACCATAAATATCTGAAATCTCATCGATTAGTTCATTTAACCCATTAAGTGTTCGTATGGCATCGACTCGTTTGTACATATTGATCTTCTCAAGATCTTCTGGCGCAAAGTTTTTTGGAATATAAGCGTCGACTTTCATCATGACTTTTGGCAAAGACTCAACTTCCTGTTCAATATACACGCCTTGTTTAAGTGCAATCGCTTTTTGTAGCATTTCAATATACATATCGATACCCACCGTATCAATAAATCCGGACTGATCCGGTCCAAGCAGGTCACCTGCACCACGAATCGTCAAATCGCGCATGGCTATTTTGTAGCCACTGCCAAGTTCTGTGAATTCTTTAATAGCACTCAATCTTTTCGATGCTATTTCAGACAGTTGTTTTTTAGGCTCGTACATTAGATACGCATAGGCCAAGCGATCGGAGCGACCTACCCTACCCTTGATCTGATACAATTGAGATAGCCCAAAAGTATCCGCCCGATCGATGATCATTGTATTGGCATTGGGTATATCAATCCCCGTTTCAATAATCGTCGTACAAACCAAGACGTTACACTCATTCTCGGTAAACCGAAACATTACATCTTCAATCTCCTCACGGTTCATTTGCCCGTGCGCTACAGCTACTTTTGCGTAAGGGATGTCTTGTTGCAATCGGTATGCATGTGAAAATATCTGTTCTACATTATTGAACAGATAAAACACCTGGCCACCTCTGGCAAGCTCTCTTTCAATGATTTCCTTGATTAAGCTCCTGTTTTTTTCGATGATATATGTTTGAACAGGTAAACGATTGGATGGTGGCGTGTTCAGCTGAGAAAGTGATCGAAGCCCTATTAAGGACATTTGAAGCGTTCTTGGGATTGGTGTTGCACTCAGAGAAAGAACATCGATAGAATTACGTAATTCTTTTATCTTTTCCTTATGTTCTACCCCGAAACGTTGCTCTTCATCAATGATCAGAAACCCTAAATCAATAAACTTAACATCTTTTGATAGAATTCGATGAGTACCGATGAGGATATCTATTTTACCGGTCGCTACATCATGCAATATTTCTTTCTGTTTGCTTTCGATAACGAAGCGGTTAAGCACTGCGATATTGACAGGATAGTTTTTGAAACGTTTTAAAAAGGTTTGATAGTGTTGCCTTGATAGAACGGTGGTAGGGCAAAGAAAAGCCACTTGTTTATTCTCGGTAACCGCCTTAAAAGCCGCACGGATAGCTACTTCTGTCTTTCCAAAGCCAACATCCCCACATAGGAGTCTATCCATCGGTTTTGCTTTCATCATATCTTCTTTGATTTCAATAATCGCTTGCTTTTGATCGTCGGTAAGTTCATATTCAAATTCATTCTCAAATTCTTTTTGCATAAGAGTATCTTCTTTATAAGCATAACCGATATGTTCACTTCGTGATGCATATAGCGCAATCAGCCTGTCAGCAAGATCAGCAATGTTCTCAAAGAGTCTCTTTTTAGTTTTGGTCCACTCATTCGAACCAAGTTTATTCAATTTTGGCGAAGCTCCTTCACCAGACACAAACTTGCGAACCAACCTGAACTGCTCTAGAGGAACATAGAGGACATCGTCTCCCCGATAGGCAATGTGCAAGAAATCCTTATGAACCCCATCAATTAACTGTGTTGTTATCCCCATGTACTTTCCGATGCCATGTTGTTGGTGAACAACATAATCTCCTGTTGATAATTCATCATAATTGCTAAGAACTTCAGCCTCTTTAAAGCGATTGACAAATCGTCCTAACCGCACTGTCGTCGAAAATAACTCTTTGGACGTATATACAATCAAATTCTCATTGATTGCCTCAAATCCTTCGTCATATTGACCATGAATAATAGTGATTCCAGGGTATATTATGCTTCCGTCCGACATCTGATATGGAATCATCTGATCGATGAACTGTTCGATCATCAATCGTATTTCACTTTCATGCAAAATAAGGACAACGTCTGAATACTCTGATTGTTGTTTGATTCTTTGTGACAATTGTGGTAGTGTCTGGTTCATTTTGCTAAGCGCATGCCAAGACAGTTTTAGTTCGTTTTTTACATCAAACTGATGAAAAAATAGCGGGTTTTTAGGTGCCAGAACCGTCATAGCATCAAAAAAGACATCAAAAACAGCTAAAGCACGATGTTCCTGAGAGAGCTCCTTAATATATTCGACCGTATCGCTGATAATATGATGTTGTTGTTGTTTAATTTCCTCAATACTAGAAACAACAATTTTCGCATCACATAAATCAAGCAGACTTCCAACATCGTCAGATAACCCTAAGTAACGATATAATCTTGGCTCTTTAATATGCTTTCGAATATAAGAGAGGTCTTGCTCGATGACTTCTCTAAGTGCTGCCAATTCCATCGTATCTCGCTCAGTTGCGGAAACTTCTAATTTCTTATCAATCTTCATCTCAATCTGGCGAATTGATTCCTTTGTGAAAATTACATCCGTAGCAAAAGGTATGCGTACTTGCGAAACTTTTTGAATGGTCCGTTGAGAGTGAATGTCAAAAGTACGGATACTCTCAACTTCTGTATCAAAAAACTCGATACGAACAGGTTGATCATAATTAATGGCATAGACATCGATAATGCCCCCTCTTACCGCAAATGTAAGTGGTTGATCTACGCGATTGGCTTGCGTATATCCCATTTCTCTTAGTTTGTTGATGATGTTGTCTGGCGGATTGTTTTCCCCTACACTCACTTCGAGAACCCGTTTGATTAACGTCTCTTTTGTAGGGATTTTCCGTATAATTGCGGCTGTATGTGTTATGCATAACGGGTTTTCCACAGTCAGCAATTTCATCATAGCTTCCATTTTTAGCGTATGCATCTCAGGTGATGAAGCAATTGCTTCGACCCTTAATGATTCTTCTTGTGCATACAGAAATACTTGATTGGCATGCCCTAATAAAACTGCAACCTTCTCGTATAATTGTTGTGCTTGAAACAAGTTGGATTTGATAATAATCAACGGTTGTGGGTTCTTGTTATAAAAAGTCGCAACTAAAAGAGCTTCTTGTGCTAAAGAAACATTTGCAAATCGTTCAATGTGCCGGCTATATGCCTCAATCGCCGGATGTTGGCTTAGTCGTTGGAGTATTGCTTCCATTATTTTTTCCATTATTTCGATCAACAGCTTCTTTAACGCCACCTTTGATAAACATTAAGACTGCATCTGCAGCTTCATTGATGCTTTGAGTATATAAATCCTTATTTTCAGGTTCTACTTTCCCTAAAACGTAATCTACAGTATCTATTAGTGGGTTTTTTCCGATACCCACTCTTAATCGCGGAATATTTGTATCGCTCAAATGGTCCATGATGTTTTTTAATCCTTTTTGTCCTCCGGCACTACCACTTGCTCTCACTCTGATCTTTCCAACTGGCAAGTCCAGATCGTCAATGATCACAAAAATATCTTCATGTTTTATTCTGAAGAAACGAACGGCTGCACTGACCGCTTCACCGGATAAATTCATGAAGGTTTGCGGTTTTAAAAGCATCACTTGTTCGTTTTTGTATATGATAACCGTGTAAAACGAGTGAAATTTCTTTTGGCTAAATTGTGTGTTCAATTTCTCGGCAACTTTGTCGATGACTAAAAACCCCGTATTATGGCGGCTTTGCTCATATTTTTTTCCTGGATTACCTAATCCGACAATTAATTTCATAACTTCACCTACTTTTCTATTATACACATGTTTTTTGAAGAAAAAACTTTTCCTTTTGGGAAAAGTTAGTTTTTGTTTTTATCAAATAAGATGCGTAAGCGACGATGACTTCCATCCCCTTCACTTTCAGTACGAATATTTCTCATTTCTGAAAGCATTTGGTGAATCACTTTACGCTCGTCATTGGGCATCGGATCTAATACTGCGCTAATCTTCGTCCGTTGTACGGTACGAGCAATCCTTGTTGCCATTGCTTTTACTTTGTCATATCGATCGTTTTTGTAGTTGTTGATGTCAACCAATACTTGAAAGCGGCGCTTAAAGAATGAGTTCACAGCACCACGAACCACAGTATTGATCGCTTGAAGTGTTTGGCCGCCTCTACCGATTAAAATTGCGTTGTTTTCGGCATTAATCATAATTCTGAAAGTTTCTTGTTGTCGCTCAACGGTAACTTCAATTGATTGCTCAATGTTTTTAAAGAACGTTTCAAGATACGTCTTAAGAAATTCACTTACATCGTTTAGGCAATAAACTTCTGCCGTTACAAGAGCCCCAAATCCTAAGAATCCTTGTTTTTCTTCAAGCACGTAGTAAGTAAGTTCGTCAACCCGTACACCTTTTTCCTTAGCAACTTTATCAAGCAACTCTTCTAAGTTTTTAGCGGTATACTTTTTCATAATTACTTCGCTCCTGCAGGAGTATCGATATACTTCCACTGAATAAACAGCGTTTGTGCTACTTGAGCAAATGCACTTACTAACCAATACAAGGACATTGCGGTCGGCCAGTTAATCGAAATGAACATGATCATAGCAAACATACCATACATCATACCTTTTTGACTATTAGGTGCCGGCTTGTCCCCAGGACGATTCTTCGACGCTTTTTTAGCTAAATATTGTGGAAGCATCATTGATGCAAATTGGAAAGCTCCCATTAATAAGAATATAATAATATAAATAAAATTCATTTCGAGAAAACCTGTCATCGGGGTTACTCGAAGGCTGGCACCAAACAATGTGCCGTTAAGAACTGATTCAGAGCGTTGAACTGCTTGCCACATTGCTAAAATGATAGGTAATTGGATGAATGTGACTAAAATTGTTCCTAATGGATTGACGTTATGCTTGGTATAAAGTGCTTGCATTTCTTGACCCATTGCCATACGCGATTGGTCATCCTTTTTACCTTCGTACTTCTTTTGAATTTTGTTGAGTTCCGGTTGAAGAACTTGCATCTTTTGAGTAGCGACCGTTGATTTGATCGTAAATGTCAATGTGATTAATTTAATGAAGATTGTAACAGCTGCAATCGCCAATGCAATACCTATATAAGGTTGCAGGAAATTGATAGCTTTTGCCAATGGAAATACAAATATTGCTGAGAACCAGCTTTCGTTCGCCCAGATTTCCGCTAGCGTCGTTGTTGAGGAAATAATCTTGTCTGGCAATACGTTGCCATCCTTATCAAGGACGCTGGTACACCCGCTTAAGAATAAAAGCAGTGCGCCTCCTCCGATAAGGGTCTTGCGTTTTTTAAATACGTTCATCTTTAATCTCCTTCATAGATTGTGCGTCATAGTATATTCTAATCTTTTTTAACAATGTTTCCAACTCTTTTTTGTTTTGATGGTAACTTTGAACTAGATATCCGCCTCTTACAATACAAATTAAATCAAATCCCTCGTCAAATGTCAGTAAATCTTGCATCATCATCCGACATTGACGCTTAATCTTGTTTCTTACAACAGCGTTGCCCAACTTCTTTGAAACAGTGATACCTACCCGAACCTTCTCAGCAGATCGTTTCACATGATAAAGGACAAAGCACTTGTTGGTAAAAAAGTGTCTTTTGCCAATGATCGATTGAAATTCACGTGCATCTTTGATGCGTAGAGATTTTCTCATATAACTTAAAAAAAGTCACCCGAAGGTGACTTTTTACGCCGACAAGATCTTTCTGCCTTTTGCGCGACGACGGGCCAACACTTTGCGACCTCCGACCGTTTTCATACGGGCTCTGAAACCGTGGACCTTTTGGTGTTTTCTTTTGCTCGGTTGATAAGTTCTTTTCACAAGAGCCACCTCCAGTTCTTTATACAATATTGAGCAATTGCTAGTAGATTATACATAATTCTTGAATTAAAGTCAACAAAAGCATTTGAATATAAAGGTCGTAATTATGCAAATAACAACTTATCATATGAACTGAAAGAAATCGAAATATTTACATTGTTGTGAACAACTGTTTTTCCACATAAAAATCTGTGGACTAAGCCGTATTTTCTCACATGATTATCCACATTTATTTAGGTTGTTTATTCAACAACTGTGGTAAATATTGAAAACTATATAAAACGCACTATTTAAGGTATATTTTGATGTGGGAACTCTGTGGGAAACTTCTTTGTGATTGGCTATGAATACACCGAAACAACATATTTGATATCCACAAGTATTTACCCACATTTTCTCAACAAACCACAACTTGTTACTTATTGTGGAAAACTCTATATAATGCCTTGAGTAGTGCATTTTCAGTTGTTTACGTTGTGGAGAAAGTTGTTACATTGAAATTAGGTGTGGAAATCTGTTGGATATTTTTGTAAAATGAGTACACAGAGAAGGGTTTGGGGCAGAAGTGTATGACTTACGTAGAGACTTATCTTGAAGATATTTGGAGCAAGACAAAACAATTCATGAAAAACAGCGGTTACGTAGATGCAATCGTTTATGATACTTACTTCGATGAGTCCTCCTTAAAGGATCTATCGGAAAGTAAAGCTGTTATCGTTGTTCCGACTCAAATTCAAAAGGTAATATTGTTGCAGGAGACAGGTTTTATTGTGTCCTCTCTTAAGACTGTTCTAGATAAGGATGTTGATTGTGATATTTACACACAGTTCGAGTTCGCCAAGCGCCCGTCTGCCTCAATGATCCATCCTAATGTAATTGAAAATCTTGATGAAGATGGTGTTTTATCTTTTTATACATTTGATAATTTTGTTGTTGGTCCAAGCAATAAAGAATCTCATTCAGCTGCATTGGCTTGCGCTTATAATCCGGGCAAATTTTATAATCCTTTATTCATCTTTGGCAACTCCGGTTTGGGTAAAACACACTTATTGAATGCAATTGGTAATTATGTAAAGAAGAATTACCCTGATAAACGTGTTTTATATACTTCTGGAGCTGATTTTGTGACGCGTGTTGTCAGTTCAATCAAGGACAACTCTATTGAAGAATTTAAATTGAGTATGCAGTTAGTTGATGTTTTATTGATGGATGACATACAATTTCTGGCTGGCAAAGAGAAATCTCACGAGATATTCTTTTATATATTCAATGATCTTGTTAACAATCGCAGGCAAATCGTTTTGACCTCCGACCGTCATCCTCAAGAAATCAAAGGATTGGAAGAAAGATTAATAAGCCGTTTTTCATCTGGTTTGTCTGTTGGGGTTGATTCACCTGAATTTGAAACATCTTTAGCTATATTGAAGAAGAAAATGGAGTATCAGAGTGTTGATCCGACATTTATTGAGGACGATGTTCTTGCTTATATTGCTACAAATTTCTCTAAAGACGTCAGGAAATTGGAAGGTGCTTTGAATCGTTTGCTTTTTTATTCTATAAATTTCTCAAATAGTGGGAAAATTGATTTTAAAACTGCTGTGAGTGCTTTTAAAGGTCAAGCAGCAGTCAGCGATAAAAATGAACTGTCTGCCAATAAAATTAAGAGAATTGTTGCGGATTATTATGGTTTGACTAAACAGCAACTTGTTTCAAAATCGAGAACAAAAAATATTGCTAATGCCCGTCATATAGCTATGTATTTGTGTAGAAAACATCTTGATTTGCCTTTTATAAAGATTGGTGAGGAGTTTGGTAAGCGTGATCATTCAACAGTTATAAGTTCATGTGACAAGGTTGATAAACAATGTAAGAATGATGAAGTATTTTTACTGGCAATTAAAGAAATAGAACGTTCACTAATTTAGTTATCAACAGATTTATTCTCTTTATTTTAACAGGAAAAAGTGGTAAAATAATATAGTAAATAATAGGCTTTTTGGATTTTGTCAACATTTCCACAGGCTTAATTATAATTATCTTAAAGAAGATAACAGGAGGTCAACAACATGGATTTCAGAATTTCTAAGAGGGCTTTCTACAATGCCTTGTCTGCAGTAGCTAGAGCTATCTCTGCGAATTCGCCATTGCCGTCATTATCCGGAATTAAAATTGAAGTGTCCCATGAAGAAATCGTTCTGACTGGCAGCGATTCGGAAATTTCAATTCAAAAGCGCCTGCTCAAAGGCGAAGACGATTTTGTTTTAGATATTAAAGAACCAGGATCAATCGTCATTGAAGCAAAATACATATTGGAAATTGTGCGAAAGATTGATGCAGATGAAATTCATGTGGAAATAATCGATGGATCGCTGACAAAAATCAGTGGACATTCGGCTGAATTCAATATTAACGGGATGAAAGCGGTCGATTATCCGATGATTGATTTCTCTAAACCGCAAAAGCAGTTTACGATTGAAGCGGATGTTTTGGCAAAGATTATCAATCAGACAGCATTTGCTACCAGCGATAAAGAAACCAGACCTGTTTTGACAGGTGTTAATTTTAAAGCTGAGGGCAGTCGACTTGAATGTGTTGCTACTGACAGTTACAGATTGGCACGCAAAATTGTATCTTTGGCCGAGGCTAATCATTTCAATATTACGATTCCATCAAAAGCTTTAAGTGAGATTGTTAAAACAATTGAACGTGACAGTAACGTGCTGGTTTGTGTTTCAGATAAAAAAGCTCAGTTTTGGATTGATCACACAGTTATTCAAACACGCTTGATTGATGGAGTATATCCGGAGACCGGCCGTCTGATTCCTAGTGAATTTATGTATGAATTGACGGTTGATACCAGGGATATGTTAAATGCCATTGATCGTGCTTCATTTATTAAAAGTGAAGGCATATCCATTATAAAACTTTCTGCATCTGAGAAGGAAATTGTAGTTTCTAGTAAATCTCAGGAGGTTGGTTCTTCAACGGAAAAACTAACAGCAATCCAGTATAAAGGAAAACCTCTGGAAATTTCTTTTAGCGGACGTTATGTTTTTGATGCTATCCGTGTTTTGAATGGACCAATCGTAAAGATTGAGTTCTGCGGTGAAATGAAGCCGTTCATTATCAGAAATATGGATGATGACTCAGTATTACAACTGGTTTTACCGGTAAGAACGTATTCCTAAAAGTGACAAACGGCCCTTAGGGGCCATTTTCATGAGTGTGCGTCTTGTGTTTTGTGTGAAAGAAGGATGTTCATGGTTAAAATCGATACAGAATATATTACTTTGGGCCAATTACTTAAAATGACAAATGTCATCAGTTCTGGAGCGGAAGCAAAAATTGCCGTTAAGGAAATGAAAATTTTTGTTAATGGTCAAAAAGAAGACAGAAGGGGAAGAAAATTATATCCTGGTGATGTCATAAATGTTGATAAAAAGATGTTCAAGGTCGAGAAATGAAAATTAACGAGATTCGTCTGAATAATTTCCGAAATTACAGCTTATTGAAGATGCGTTTTACCAAACGCATTAACGTTTTGATTGGCGATAATGCGCAAGGAAAAACAAACTTACTTGAAGCTATTAGTTTTTTATCTACAGTGCGGTCATTTCGTATTAAAGATGAAACCGATTTGATTAAAAAAAACTGTGATATTGCTCGAATCGAAGGAATGATTGAGTCTGATGCGGGTGAGAAACGATTAACGGTCATGATCAGTCAAACAGGCAAAAGTTTGTTAATTCATAAAAACCCAGTAAGAAGGACGAGTGAGTTTATTGGGCAATGTAATGCTGTATTGTTTACACCTGCGGACATGGATTTTTTCGAGGCTCCCCCAAAGGTTCGACGTCGGATGATGGATGTGGAATTATCCAAGCTTTCACCTGTTTATATGGAAAATCTAAATCAATATGCAAGAGTTTTAAAGGAGAGAAACACTTACTTAAAGCAAGAGCATCCTGATTTTGAATATCTTGAGGTTTTGAGCGATCGATTAGTTGCATTACAAGTGCCAATCATAGAAAGTCGAAGAGAATTTTTGGGTTTTATAACAGAAAGAATATCTGCATTGTTTTGCGAATTTATGGAAGAAAAGTTTGAAATAGATATCGAATATGAATCCGAAAGTGAAAATCATACTGATTTAGCACAGCAACTCAGGTTAAAAATGACTGCCTCGCTAAAAAGAGATATAGCATTTAAGATGACACACATTGGAATCCACAGAGACGATGCAAAATTTAAGTTAAATGGATTCGATGTAAGTTCTTTTGCTTCTCAAGGGCAAAAACGCATGTTGATATTAGCTCTGAAAATGGCTATACTTGAATTTATTGTCAGTAAAATTGATACATATCCTATTTTACTGTTAGATGATGTTTTTTCTGAGTTAGATTCGAAAAAGAAAATTAAGTTTGCACAACTTTTACCGAAGGATGTACAAATTATGATAACAACCACCGAGATTAATGAAATCAAAGGGTGGCCAGCGAGTGAAACCGACGTGTTTTTTGTAAAAAACGGGGTCATTGCGCCATATAAGGAGGATTACAGATGAATGACAGTAGAGTTGAACATTCATATACATCAAATGATATTCAAGTCCTTGAGGGACTAGAAGCGGTACGTAAGCGTCCTGGGATGTACATTGGTACGACTTCAGAACGTGGATTGCACCATCTGGTGTGGGAAATCGTGGATAACGCCATTGATGAAGCGTTAGCTGGACATGCCGATGTTATCACAGTGACGATTTCAGAAGATAATATCGTATCAGTCGAAGATAATGGACGCGGTATGCCTGTAGGCATCCACGAGAAAACCGGAAAATCAACGATTGAAACGATTTTCACCATACTTCATGCGGGTGGTAAATTTGGTGGAGGAGCGTATAAAGTTTCCGGTGGTTTGCATGGTGTTGGAGCTTCTGTTGTCAATGCACTGTCTGAATGGTTGGAGGTGTATGTCTATAACGAAGGGAGAACTTACTTTCAGCGTTTCGAGAATGGCGGTACGGCTGTTGGTGGCGTTGTGGAGCTTGAAGCAACCGATAAAAAAGGCAGTAAAGTAATTTTTAAGGCTGATCCTATCATATTTAAAGAAACCACTGAGTATAATCACGAAACTATCCGTGATCGGTTGCGTCAAATGGCATTCCTAAATAAGGGAATCCGGATTATTTTCGTTGATGAACGATTGGATACGGAAGGAAGAGTCAAAG
>CAKMJZ010000038.1 GCA_927435855.1 uncultured Erysipelotrichaceae bacterium | reverse complement strand
AAGGCACAAGCCAGTGAAGATACAATCGTTGTTGAGGTCAAACTTGATGTAGATGATAAAGAATATGAAATCAAGCTCACAAGCGATATGTACAAATATGAGATTGAGATTCATGCGGTGTCTGGATTAGTTAAGGATGTTATAATGTGAATGTGGTGATGTAATGAAAAAATCATTTACAAACAGTAAAGTACAGCGAAGTATCATTGTTTCTTACATATTCACCGGTCTAATACTGACCGGTGTTTTGTCATTGACTTACTCCTATTTGCTAACCAATCAAATTATCAATAATAGATATAAACAGGCATACTCAGCTTTACAAGTAGCAACCTCCGGTACGACATTGTTGCTTGAAGATGTGTATGCTCGATATTTCCAACTATTTCAAACAGACCCACAATTGACTCTATATAAAGAGGGTCAATTGGATATTTCCTTACAAAGCTACTTAGGTAATCTTGCGTTTAATGATGTTCTCGTTGATTCAATTGTCTTAGTTGATGTTCCTAATCAGACAATGGTAGATTCCCTAAGTCGGATTACTAAATTACAAGATGCGGTCGATATCGGAATCAGCGAAATGCTAGATGACTTGATACTTGCTAACTCATCCATTCGTAATCTTATTTTCTATCCGCGGACTACAGCCATTGATCAACAAGAAAAAAATTACCTGACACTGACTTTTGCCAGCAGAACACTGGATGGCACATTGGACAAAGTCATGTTTGTAAATATCGATGTGCAACTTCTATCAAAACTTTTATATTATGAATCGAACACAAATTATATGATTATTGTTAACCGGTTCGGCCAAATTATCTCGGATAGCAGCAATCAGTATTTCAATGACAATTACTTTGATCTTGAAAAGGAGGTAAGTAAAGATATAGGTATCGATGTTGATAATGCATATATAGCCAGCATTGCCAATGTAAGATCCATCGTTACCTACCAGCAGACCTCAAGATTTAATCTAACTTTTTTCAGTATCAATAATTACCAACAGATTACTAGTGAAGTATTCAAAAGCAATTGGATTGTTCTGGTATTGTTTGGATTCTTTCTTGCACTTACAGGCGTTTTGAGCTTGGTATTATCAAGAAGAATTTACTCACCTATCCAGCGGTTGGTTCGTCAGATAGCCCAAATGAATGACTTAAATCCTGATTTCCAAGTCGACGAGTTCGAGTTCATTTATAAAGCACTTGATGACATCAACCAGCGAAAAGTCTCGGATGAGTTAAGAAGTGTTTTTGCGGGAAAGAAAACCGACCTTGTTAACATCGATTGGTCCGATGCGCAGATCATTGTCCTGCAACCGCGATTAGTAAACTTGAATCAAAGTCAAAACTTAAAAACAAGCGAAAATATCTGGGAACTGTTTAAACCAAATATCACTCTGATCGATGAATACAGTTTAGGTGCTTTTGCGACTACGGAGCAAATTGAAAAGTATATACAATGGGGTAATGGTACTTGGATAGCTGGCATCAGTCACCCGGTTGAAACCTCGGATCATATTAACAAATGTTTCAGACAAGCAAAAGTTGCCTGTGAATTTGCTTTTACCAAAGATGATGTCAAGACTCAGTATTATTCAAATATTGTCAGTAGTGAAACTACAGAACCGCGACTTCAAATAAAAAATCAGTTGCACACGTATATTATTGAGAATTTCCATGATTCACATATGTCCATCGACTCGTTAGCTTTAGCCTTAGGATATTCTATCGGATATGTCCGCCAGATTTTCAAAGAGGAAATGGGTGTACCTTATAATGAATACTTGATTCAAACCAGAATAGAAGAAGCCAAGCGATTACTTGAGGAAACAGAATTATCAGCAAAAGAAATCGCGGATAAGGTAGGCATTTCTGATACCCGCTATTTCTACACTATATTTAAAAATCGCATTGGAATGACTGCGCAGGAATATCGTAGAAAAAAAAGGGATAATACAGTCGAAACGAGTGATAATTAAGATGTTTTCGTGCATAATAGGGACAAAGGAGGGGCGCTTATGATCGATCGATTTACTCATGCCATTGAAATCAATGATGAAATTACGTTTGCTTTAATACTGAACAACCACCCTCATTTAGTCAATCATGAAAATGAAAACGGTTTGACACCTCTAGGCTTAGCTGCCCATTACGGTCGTGTGAATATGGTACGTACTTTACTTGAAAAGGGAGCGGAAGCCAATGCCGTATCACATTCTCAAATACTCAATATTCCATCCAATACCGCATTACATGCAGCGATTGCCGGAAAGAAAAATCCGGAAATCATCCGGATGTTGATTGATGCAATGGATAGTGTAGACGTTGCGGATTCCAATGGATATACACCGTTGCACATGGCGGCCTTTGATGATTCGGCTTCAATTGCTCAAGTGCTAATAGAAGCTGGTGCTGATACATATGCTTTATCCTTTAAAGATGAATCTGTTATGGACATTGCCAATAAGCGCAACAGTCAAAAAATAATCAAATACCTTAAGGACCGCTAGCGGTCTTTTATTTTGGTTAAATAGGCAAAAGGAGAATCATCGATAGGATAGGTATACGACTTCACGATTTCTGTGTTTTGTTGTAGCCAACTCAACACTTCAGAATGTTCTTCTTTTCCCCCAGGATGACCCAGGTAACAGGTTATACAAATATATCCGGATCCCAATATCAATTTTGCCTGATTCAGTGCCCGAATGGTCGTTTCCGGTAGGGTTATGATGCTTTTATCACCGTTAGGCAAATAACCCAGATTAAACACCACTACATCCGCTTTTCGAATATAATTGATCATTTGATCGTGGCTTTGGTGCAGGATGATGACATTGTTAAGATGCATACATGCTTTTCTTGTATTCTCAATAGCTTGCATGGATATATCAAAGGCAATGACCTGCCGGCATATCGTTGCAAGAAAAGCAGTATCAACTCCGTTACCGGCTGTTGCATCGATGGCAATCGTGTTTTTATCACAAATTTTTGCCAACCACTCATGTACGACTTCGTTAATGTTTCTGGCTTTCATATTTTTTTCCTTGCCAAGTGTTCAACTGTACCATGGCCTTATCGATATCATTAAGCACTGAAACCTTCTTCAATGTCCAAATCGGTTCAATTAAATCCTCTTTTACAGCATCTCCGGTCAGACGTTGAATTACGGTAGTCGGTGGTAAAACTTCAAGTTGTCGGATGACAATGTCCACATATTCCTCTTTTGTCAGGATGCTAAATGGTACTTTCTCAAATTGCTTCGCTAACACCGTATCTTTAATGATGTGCAACATATGAATTTTTATGGCGAAGGGAGACATTCTCGCAACCCAGTTTGCGGTATCTATCATCATTTGCGCAGTTTCATTAGGAAGACCGTTAATGATGTGTAAGACAACATTTAAACCGGCCGATCTCAACATCTCAAGTTTTTTTTCGATATCAACGATATGTTCCCCACGGTTCAGTCTATTTGCTGTTTCATCGTGAATCGTCTGAACTCCGATTTCCAGATAAAGCGGTTTGATTCGATTTTTTTCAACCAGATATTCGATAATTTTCTCATCCAGACAATCCGCTCGTGTCGCAATCGCAACCGCTAAAGCAGGATGATTATCGAAAAAGGGATCATAAATCTCTTTTAGCTGTGACAAAGGGGCGTAGGTATTGGTGTATGCCTGAAAATAAGCAATACCCTTTGCTTGTGGCCATTTGCGCGCCATCATCGCAAACCCCTCATCGTACTGTTGTCTCAAACTATCTTTTCTATTTCCTGCATAATCACCACTGCCGGCAATCGAGCAGAAAGTACAACCGCCGATACCATCACTGTTGCGGTGTGGACATGAAAATCCCGCATCCAGCGGGACTTTAAATACTTTAGAGTTAAAAGTGGATTTCAGATAATGATTCCACGTATAATATCGTTTGTTATCTTGGGAGTAGGGGAAGGGATTCATGATTTTCACTTTTTGCTGATAATGTCAATCAGCTGTTGCTTGTCCTGATTACTGAAGATTTCCATCAGTGTTTCATAAGATGCTTGATCGGTATCGATATCACTCATATATCCGGCATATCCTTGGGAGTAACCGATTAATATACCGTTGACCGGTAAATATTTGGTGTAAGAAGAGAACAGTTCAAATGGATTAAAGTATAAAGTCGATATGCCCATATTAATGACATCGATGGTAATATCCTGATGAAGCAAATGAGGCAAAGTAGCCCAATTCTCCAAGATGGTCTTAGCATTTTCAAATTCACTTTTCTCTTTATCGCTAGCATCAGAAGAAATCGTGAATTGTTGCGGTGACTTCAGTTTTCCTTCGATCGAATATTCAAATCGTTGCCTTGATAGTTTCAACTCTTTAGGTTTGGCACTGCGCTTCATCAGTTCATTAACAGAACCCGCCAAAAGCCGTCCCATCCGAATCACTTCTTCATACGTTTTATTCTTTCGGGTAAAACGAGTACTGATATCACCGGATGGTCCTTGAAAAAACATAAAGAACTCACCGGGATGAGTTTTCGCCAGCATTTCCAACATGACTCCGACGTAATCCGCGGTAAAATGTCCGACTTGTACATCGGAAATCGTTGGATGGCAGTTATATACAACTAGATTACCGATTCGCTGATTCCGATCATATAATCGCAATAAATGCAAAATTACATAGTCATCACTATTTCCGCTGATGCGGCTTCTACCGATAAGTGACTGATTCATCTGATTACAATCTATATTCAATGTAGCCTCGCGGATCTTCATATTCATCAGCATTGCACGCAAACGCGACAGAACAAATTTCACGTAACTGTCATTGGTTTTGATGTAGCCGAAAGCTTGTGTCATTGAGGGTGCGTAGTGAGTGTGGCTACAGCTAAGAATCAGGGTTACATCCAACCCAAGAACTTCCTTGACCGTGTTATCGAACAGCTTCTGTACTTGAGTTGAGACACCCAGACTATCCAGGGTCACAAAACAAAGCTTTTCATTATCCTCAATATAAAACGCCCGTGCATAAAGATCTCCTTTGGTTGTGGAGATCAGATTCTGACGTTCCATGTAGCCCACAGGCATCATCAGGGAATTGGGATTGATACATATGGCGTTTTGTCCGTATTTCATAACATACCTCGTCATTATTTTAACATAAAAAATCAGATTGTAAGGTTATGAGATTGTTAATATCATGATATATAGTGTTTAAGGTGTCAGTATAGTGGGTTTGAGATTGACAATGTAAGTTTATTTCGATATCATATTGCCATAAGCTTTGATAAGGAATAGTAAGGTGGTACCCCTTTAAGAGAGTCGTTGGTTGGTGTAAAACGACAGGTCATCCATCCCAACTCGCCTTGGAGTTGAATATGTAAAACATATTCCGTAGTTCGGCGTTAACGGTTTGAGTGCTGCATTGGCAGTAACTAAGGTGGTACCGCGTTATTACGCCCTTAGAGGGCGTTTTTTTATTGAAAGGAAGAGCACACTATGGCATTTGATCACAAGATCATTGAAAAGAAATGGCAGGATTTCTGGGCTGAAAACAAAACCTTCAAAACGGACACGTGGGACTTTTCACGTCCAAAGTATTACGTATTGGATATGTTTCCATATCCCTCAGGCAACGGACTTCATGTCGGACATCCCGAAGGGTATACGGCTACCGATATTGTCGCGCGCAAAAAACGTATGGAAGGTTACAATGTGTTACATCCGATGGGATGGGACGCTTTTGGTTTGCCAGCAGAGCAGTTTGCGCTAAACACCGGAAATCATCCGGCAGGTTTTACCAAAAAGAATATCGAAACATTTAAAAAACAAATTCAGGCGTTGGGCTTATCTTATGATTGGGACCGTGAGTTTTCTACGACCGATCCCGATTATTACAAGTGGACACAATGGATCTTTTTACAACTCTACAACAAAGGGCTGGCATATGTTGATGAAATCCCGGTCAACTGGTGTCCGGAATTAGGTACAGTTTTGGCTAATGAGGAAGTCATTGACGGGAAATCCGAGCGTGGTAATTTTCCGGTATTTCGGGTTCCGATGCGCCAATGGGTCTTGCGAATCACCAAATATGCGGAGCGCTTATTGGATGACCTTGACTTAGTCGATTGGCCATCTTCAACCAAAGAAATGCAGATCAACTGGATTGGTAAATCGGTCGGTGCTCATGTCATTTTTAAAGTTGATGGACATGATAAGGAGTTTACCGTTTTTACAACGCGCAGTGATACTCTGTTTGGGGCTACATATTGCGTGTTGGCTCCGGAGCATCCGTTTGTTAATGATATTACGACTGAAGAACATAAGAAAAGCGTATTTGAATATATTGAATCCATCAAAACAAAGTCCGATTTGGAACGTACTGAATTGAACAAAGACAAGTCCGGTGTATTCACCGGTGCATATGCGATCAATCCGGTCAATCAAAAGAAAGTTCCGATATGGATCGCTGATTATGTATTGGCAGCTTATGGTACCGGCGCGATCATGGCTGTCCCGGGACACGATGTCCGTGACTGGGAATTTGCGAAGAAGTTTGATTTAGATATCATTCCGGTATTGGAGGGTGGAAACATGGAAGAAGCCGCCTTTATCGGGGATGGATTGCATATTAATTCAGGATTCATTAATGGGATGAACAAAGAAGATGCCATTGCGACCATGAATGCCTGGTTGTTGGAGAATGGATTTGGCGAGCCGAAAACTACTTACAAACTGCGTGATTGGCTCTTTTCCCGTCAGCGCTATTGGGGAGAACCGATTCCGATCATTTTGATGGATGACGGTACCCAGCGCACGGTCGACATTTCCGATTTACCACTGGAACTACCGGAAACGGATAATTACCGTCCTTCAGATAATGGGGAGTCACCGCTTTCTCATGCAACACAATGGCTTGAAGTTGAAGTTGACGGTGTCAAAGGACGTCGTGAAACCAACACCATGCCACAGTGGGCGGGTTCCTGCTGGTATTACTTGCGGTTTATCGATCCTAAAAATCCGGATGCTATCGGTGCTAAAGAACTACTAGATCACTGGTTGCCAATTGATTTATATGTCGGTGGAGCCGAGCATGCAGTTCTACACTTGTTATATGCCCGCTTCTGGCATAAGGTGTTATATGATATCGGTGCCCTCAGTACACCTGAACCTTTCAAACGCTTGTTTCATCAAGGGATGATCCTTGGGGAAAATGGTGAGAAAATGAGCAAGTCACGTGGCAATGTCTTAAACCCGGATGACTATATTCTTAGCCATGGTGCCGATACGTTACGTGTATATGAAATGTTTATGGGACCTTTAGAAGCGGCGTTGCCTTGGAGTGATACGGGTATGGATGGTACGCGTCGCTGGCTTGATCGCGTTTGGCGTTTGTTTACCGAACTCGATAAACTTACGAATGAAAATGACGGAACGTTGGATAAATTGTACAATCAGACGGTTAAGAAGGTCAGTCATGATATCGATGCTTTGAAGTTGAACACCGCGATTTCACAAATGATGATTTTCATTAATGAGTGTTATCGTATTGATAAGGTATATCGTCCGTATGCGGAAGGGTTTGTGAAGTTATTTGCCTGTTTTGCGCCACACTTAGGCGAAGAATTGTGGCAACAGTTAACTAAGCAAGGCTCAATTGCTTATCAAGATTGGCCAACCGTTGATGAGAGTAAGTTAATTGATGCTGAAGTGGAAATCGTCATTCAGGTCAATGGAAAAATCCGCGGGAAAATATGGGTGGATCTTGATACTGATGAAGAAGACCTCAAAGTTTTGGCTGTTAAGGTGGATAGTGTCATCCCGCATCTTGATGGAAAGACGATCCGCAAACTGATCGCAATCAAAAATAAAATCGTAAATATCGTCGTATAGTACCCTTCGGGGTACTTTTTTTAGTAAGAGTTATTGTTTGGGTTTATTGTAAACCTCTGTGTAAACTGAGATAATCAAACAGTGGGTGTAGAGGTAGAAATATGAATATTGAAATATTTCACGGTTTGTTGGATAATGTGGCAATGCTCTTTTTGCTCTCGATTATTTACCAACTTAACATTTTAGGAAATATTAAGCGATTTAAATCAATTAAATATTATGTCAAGGGATTTATGATTGGCTTGATTGGGATCATCATCATGTCCTTCCCATTCACTTTGGAAAGCGGACTCATTTTCGATACGCGATCAATACTGATTGGATCGGCAGCGTTGGTCTTTTCGACATCAACTGTAATAGTTGCTGCATTAATGTTAATTATCTATCGAATCTTTTTAGGTGGTATCGGGATGTGGACCGGCATTTTGGTCTTATCCTTCACCACGATAATTGGTATTCTATGGAAAAAATACGTATTGCCTAGGAATAATTTACCGAGATGGTTATACATCTTGTTTTTTGGTTTCACGATTCACATTGTGATGATTTTGTGCTTCTTTGCGATGCCATTGGCGAATGCCATCAATGCTACCCGACAACTTGGGATTATCATTTTAACACTATACCCTGTATCAACAACTTTGTTGAGCAGTTTGTTGTTTATTCAGAAAGATCGAGATGAAGATCGTGCGAAACTAATACTTACCGAAGAAAAGTATCGGAATTTATTCAACAATCAACATACAATCATGATGATTATTGATCCTGCTAACGGAAATATCATTGATGTAAATCCTGCCGCAGTAAGTTTCTATGGGTGGTCTCGTACAAAAATGTTGAAGATGAATATGACAGAGATTAATAATCTGAGTCAGAGTGAAATTCAAAACAGAATGAAATTAGCCAGGAATAATCAAAGCAGTCGCTTCGAACTTGCACATCGCAAATCAGATGATTCATTTGCAATGGTAGAAGTTTTCAGCGGTCCTATTCAAATTGAAGGGCGTCCTTATTTATATTCTATTGTTACAGATGTTTCTGAGAAAAAAAGGCTTGCGGTAGCAGCTAAGGAAATGGAGCAAAAGATCCATCAGCAACAACGTTTGGAATCCATCGGTACACTAGCCGGAGGGGTTGCTCATGAAATCAACAATCCAATCAATGGCATCATGAACTTTGCTCAATTGATCAAAGAAGATAGTGTATTGGGAAGTGACATTCATTTGTATAGCGATATGATCATCCGTGAGTCTGATAGGATTTCCAATATCGTCAAGAATCTGCTTCAGTTTTCTCGTTATGATAAAGTTATTCACAGTTATTCAGATGTTTCGGATATCATACATCAAACTCTCTCACTGGTAAATGTGACATTTAAGAAAGATCAAATATCCATTCTTTTGAATCTTGCTGATGACATCCCAAAAATCCGTTGTCGCAATCAACAAATCCAACAGGTATTTATGAATCTGTTAACCAATGCACGCGATGCATTGAATGATAAGTATCCTGAATATGATGAAAAAAAGCAAATATTGGTCGATGTTTATTCAACGTTGATCGAAAATATGGATTGGATCGTCATACGTGTTAAAGACTACGGAAATGGCATTCATCCATCGGTTATCAATCGCATTTATGAACCTTTTTTCTCAACTAAACCAAAGGATAAAGGTACAGGATTGGGATTGTCAATCAGCTTTGGTATTGTCAAAGACCACCATGGAAAACTTGAAGTAGAAAGTGAACCAGGGGAATATACTTGTTTCTATGTTAAATTGCCGGTCGATCCGCAGGAGGTTGTGTATGAGTAAAGTGTTACTCGTTGATGATGAATTAAGCATGCGTATGACAATCAGCGAGTTTTTGCGTAGAGACGGAATAGATTGTGATGTGGCGGAGAACGCGCATACGGCTTTGGAATTGTTTGTCAACAATGAGTATGATCTACTAATCACTGATGTTGTCATGCCGAAAATGTCGGGTATTGATTTGATGGAAAAGGTTCGTGAAATTAATCAGGAGTGTAAAATAATTATCCTGACTGGTGAGCCTACCGTGGATACCGCTGTGCGAGCAGTGCAGTCACAAGCCAATGACTATATGGCAAAGCCGGTGATGAAGGACGATTTACTCAAAATTGTGCGGCGCAACCTTCAAATCAAACAGCTTAATGATGAACGAAAGCAGTTGTTTCTCGATAATGAGCGCTATTCACGTCACTTGGAGGATATGGTTACCCAACGTACCCATGCTTTACAAAAATCAATGAGTTCAACGATTACACTGTTATCTCAAGTCGTTGAGTATCGTGATCCTTATACGGCCGGACATCAACGTCGTGTCGGTAATTGCTCCGCAAGAATCGCCGAGTGGATGGGTTTAGGGAAGGATATTACTGAAAGTGTACGTATTATGGGATACATCCATGACATCGGGAAAATCGTGGTTCCCAGCGAAATACTTTCGAAACCCGGTAAACTCACTCTACCTGAATTTTTACTGTTGCAGTCGCACTCGCAGGCAGGTTTTGAAATGCTTTGTGATGCAAATCTTCCGCCCATCATTGCGGAAGCAATTTATCAACATCATGAGCGCATCGACGGAAGCGGTTATCCGCGCAAATTAAAAGGAGATCAAATCTCCTTACAAGCTCATATTCTGATGGTTGCGGATGTGGTTGAAGCGATGACGTCCCATCGACCTTATCGTCCTTCACTAGGACTTGATGTCGCTTTAGCGGAAATTGAAGATCATGCAGGTATTCTTTATGATATCGAAGTATCAAAAGCATGTCTGGGTTTGTTTAGAGAAGAAAAATATACTTTTGACGATCGTCAGTACGAAATCGTCATGCCCTTATAATCAATCATCCAAACCTTCATCATCTAAGTCGGTATCATCTACTTTAACATAAATGCTTAACTTTTTGTTTCGCCGGACATCGAGAATGCTGTTAAGTTCAGCTCCTAGAATAATGATCATTCCGGTAAAAAACAGCCACATCATCAATGCGATGACGGCACCTAAAGGGCCGTAGACGAGGCTGTAATTCGCATAATTATTCACGTATATCGAAAATAACAGAGATACGACCATCCAGCCGATCAAAGAGAAGACTGCACCTGGCCAAATGCTCTGTTTTTTATATGGTTTATAGGGAATCACTTTATAAAGCAAGGCTAAAGTCGCTGTAATGACGGAAGCGGTTATAAGCCAGCGCAGATTGGTCCACAATGCTATGACTCCATCGGACAAAGGGATGTATTTCGATACAAATAATAAGAAGTTGCGTCCCAAAATGGGTAGTATCAAAGAGGATGCTAACGCCAATCCAATTAAAAATGTAAAGAATATCGACCATAATTTGGTTTTAAGAAAATGTCGGTGACTGTGTTGATTGTAGGCGGTATGGATAGAATGGATCAAAGAGGTGACTGCGATGGATGATGAATATAGGGAGGCTAGTAAACTGAATGATATCAATCCTGTGGAAGTCGATGATATCGAGGTTACATAGGCGGCCAAAACATCCAAAGCGGACTGAGGGATCAGGTCTTGGAGTGACTGAATTAAATCGAGAAGTTGTAAATCAAAGGTTCCCAAAAGTGCATTTAAAAAGATGAGTAATGGAAATAGCGAAAGCAAGAAAAAGAATGCCAGCGTTCCACTGATCAAATAAATACGATGCCGATCATAGCGTCGAATTAATTCTTTGATGATATCCAAAGGATCACCTTCCTGACGATAATGTGTATAAATGGATTTGCGGATCTGCCATCAGACGAATGTCCCAACGGGTCGTTCCGATTCCATTAGAAATGTTCAGACGGATCCCATTGACGATATGCTCCTTGGATACATAATTACGAGCATAGGGAACGGTATATATTTCATTGAAAATAGGCAGGCGGATTTGTCCGCCGTGGCTGTGACCAGCCAGCACCCAATTGGTAGATGAGGGTAAATCATCGATAATGTCTGGCGTGTGAGATACTGTAATGACAAACTCATTTTCATTGACACCTTGATAAGCACTTTCAATATTGGGATCACCTAACAGCTGACTATCCAATCCGACTAGTCGGATAAAGCTTTCGTCTTTGTTATAAATGGGAATGTTTTGATTGATCAAAACTTCAAATCCACCGGCTTGAAGAACGTTGATCGTCATCTGTTTGGTTCGCGGGGACTCCAAGTCGTGATTGCCAACCACCGCATATTTTCCTAAAGGTGCCACAATTGTGGATAACAGGGCGATTAATTCATCTTGTATATCAGTAGAGGGATACTCAACTGAAGGATGATCAAATAAATCTCCACCGAAAATCACGATGTCCGGACCCAGTTGGTTTATGCGTGAGACAACGTCTGAAAACCGATCTTTGTCCATAAATTTGTTATAGTGGGCATCTGAGAAAAACAATACGTTGACCCCTTCAAAGTTTGTAGGGATCAAGGAATCATTTAGTGTCACGATTTCTACGGATAATCGCCTTGGACCCCAAACGGTCATCTCATATATTAAACCGGTCAACAATGTCATTGTGACCAAAATTACCAAAAGCCAACGTACGATTTTAAGTTTCATATCTTCACCTTGCACAGACATTTTACCACAATTGTGATTGAAATTATGAAAATTGGTTTATAATGGTACTGAAAGAGAGGAAGAAAACATGGGAAAGCGGATTTTTGGTTTATTGATCATCTTGGCCGGTGTGTTGTTATTGCTTGATAATTTAAACATATATCCGATCAAAGACTTATTTGATTACCTATGGCCATCAGCACTTATTTTGATTGGAGTATACTCGATGATCGAGCAGCGACGGATCAGTTTGTTTCATCTGATCATCACGATGATAGGTTTGATATTTTTGGCCATCAGTTTTAACTTGATTGAAAGAGAAGCGATTGTAAACATGATTTTGCCAGGTATTGTCATCCTGTTTGGACTTTCATTGGTATTTGGCCATCGTGGATTTTCGGTGAATATTTCTGATAAAAGTGATATCGTAGCGGTGTTTGGCGGTTCTAAACATAAATCCAATAATAAGCAATTTGAAAAGTATGAAGTTTCAGCTGTTTTTGGCAGTGCTGATGTGGATTTGAGCGATATCGAATTGAAGGGGGATAAAGGGGTCGTTACGATCAACGCCGTGTTTGGCGGAGCAGATGTACGTTTGCCCAGAAAGTATGCTGTTAAAGTCATTGGCGGTGGTCCGGTATTTGGCGGATTTGAGGACAAGACGACAACGATGGATACCAAAGTTGAGGGCAAGGTTATTGAGGTCAATTACAGCGTCGTGTTTGGTGCAATTGAAATCAGGGATTAAAAAAACCGAGACTAACGTGTCTCGGTCGCTCTTGGTTGCATTGCGGCTTTTTGATTGAGTATGACCGGAATGACGATTGGATTGCGATGGGTCTTCTGATAAAGGAAGGGTTCCAGCGATCCGCGAATCGTATTCTTCAGTTCACCGAAGGTGGTCTTTCCGACCATCTTTTTCTTTAAGGCTTCATAAACCAGAAGTTCTGCTTCCTTAAGAAGTGTCTGACTTTCCTTGATATAAACAAAGCCACGGCTGACGATGGAAGGTCTGCAAAGTATTTTATTAAACCTTGAATCAATCGAAACAATAACTGCGACCATGCCATTATCCGAAAGAATACGTCGGTCCTTGATTACCGATGTTGATAATCCGGAGGTGTCACTGCCATCAACGTAAATGTCATCCGCTTGGATGCGGGTATCACTTAAGGAAGCAACGCCATCACGCAAGACAACAGCATCACCGTTGGCACAGATAAACACGTTTTCCGGTGGAACACCGGTTTCAATGCCTGTGTCCGCATGTTGTTTCAACATTTTGTATTCGCCATGAATCGGCATGAAATATTTCGGCTTGATTAGCTGAAGCATTAATTTTTGTTCTTCCTCTGAAGCATGACCGGTCATATCGATGTCGGTGAAGAACACTTTTTAAGACCTGACCAACTCAACCATACTCCGGCTAATAAAGTAACCATTATTTGTACCGGATCACAAGGTGAACCTTTGGCTGCACTATCACGCATCGCCAATGGTACTCACCGTTATATCAAAATCATTCCCGGTGATACCGTAGTCTTCTCCTCCTCACCGATTCCAGGCAATGCCAATTCGGTCAACCGAGTCGTCAACAGTCTGACTCGTGCAGGAGCCAATGTTTTAACGAACTCACCGCTTAACTCCATCCATACGACCGGTCATGCTTCAGAGGAAGAACAAAAATTAATGCTTCAGCTAATCAAGCCGAAATATTTCATGCCGATTCATGGCGAATACAAAATGTTGAAACAACATGCGGACACAGGCATTG
>CAKMJZ010000037.1 GCA_927435855.1 uncultured Erysipelotrichaceae bacterium | reverse complement strand
TATGAAGAAATTGCTAAAATCTTTGACATCATTGATATCATTATGGCTAATGGCACAGACAAACCGTTTGAAGTAGGCAATGCAGCCGCATCCGCTGACTTCGCAGCTGGAAAAGCAGCGATGTGGGTTCAAGGAACTTGGCAAGCTCAAGCGATTCTGGATATTAATCCAAATATCAAAATCGGAGCTGCTCCATTACCAGTCAGTGATAATATCAATGGCACATTGATCAATTTGTCAGTATCAACTTCGTTGGCTGTTTCGCCGACAAGTAAGAATAAAGATGTTGCTCTTGAATTATTGAATTACATTCTTGATAAACAAGCATCTTCTAAACTATTTGAAGAATTGAAGTTCAATCCGGTTGCGAAGTTCCATACTTATGAAACATTCCCGTGGGCTGATGAAGCCATGTCTTATGTCGCTTTGGGTCGTGGATACCGTGACTTGTCACTTCCTGGCGCTGTGACTGGAGAACAAGCAGTGCTTCTTCAAAGTTATTATGCTAAAACCGTTACTAAAGCAGAGTTCATTAAAACCATTGATGAAGTTTGGGCTAATTCGCTCGGACAATAGATAATCAATATTGCGGGCTTATGAAAATGAGCCCGCAATCTTTATAAGGAAATGAGGGAGTATGATGAAAAAAAGTAATCGCAATCTGACACTGTTCATCCTTCCAGCATTATTGTTCTATGCAATTTTCACATTAGCGCCGGCCTTTGGTGGGATTTGGTATAGCTTTACAAATTGGAACGGACTTAATCCAAATTATGAGTTGATCGGATTTCGCAATTTTGAGGTGTTGTTAAAGGATAAGAATTTTTTCAATTCGATTTGGTTCACAGTAAAATTCGTTGGAATTATGGTTGTTTTACAGAATGTCATAGCACTATCACTCGCTGTACTGATTGAGACGCGTATGAAGACGAAGACGTTGTTTCGTACGTTGGCGTTTATGCCCAATATGATCAGTATGATTATCGGTGGGTTTATGTGGATGTTTATATTCACCCGGGCCTTGCCGACGATTGCCAATATGCTCAACATTGCTGCACTGGATATTTCTTGGTTGGGGGATCCAACGTTTAGTTTTATTGCCATAATTATCGTATCGCTGTGGGGTGGTGTCGGATATCTGATGATCATTTACATGGCTGCTCTACAAGGAGTGGCTAAAAACCTTAAGGAAGCCGCGATGATCGATGGTGCTACTTCGTGGCAAGTGTTTAAAAACATTACGATTCCGTCCATTATGCCAGCGATTACAATTGGTGTGTTTGTTACATTGAACAACTCTTTTAAAGTGTTTGATGTCGTTTATTCACTGACGGGTGGCGGTCCCGGTCGCAGCACGCAGGTTATTGCGATGAATATTTTTGAGGAGGCGTACAGCATGAACAATCGTTTTGGTTATGCCAGCGCAAAGTCGTTAATTCTGTTTCTTATCATTCTTGTCATAACGCTTATTCAGTTGTCGATTATGAGAAAGAAGGAGATCAATTGATATGAAAATGAAAAATTGGGTCAATATTTTGATATTATTGATCCTCATAGCCTATTCGATTTTCAGTTTGTCTCCTATCATTCTGGCAGTAATTAACTCCGGAAAAACTCAGGGTGAAATACTGACAAACATCCTCTCATTACCCACCAATTTTCAAATATCCAATTACGTCACAGCCTTTGAAAAGATCAAGTTTTTACGAAGTTTCTTCAATACACTGCTAGTAGTTGTGATTGGGTGTGGCGGTATTGTGTTTTTCTCTTCGATTGCCGGATACAAATTGGCAAGAGTAAAAACAAAGTTAAGCAATTTTTATTACAGTCTGTTTGTTTTTTCGATGTTAATTCCATTTCATTCCATAATGATTTCATTGGTCCGAATTGCCAGGGTTACCAATTTACAGGGAAGTTTGGTTGGATTGGGAATTATTTATATTGGTCTGGGTGTTCCGATGGCGATATTTTTGTATACTGGATTTATTCGTTCGATTCCGATAGAATTGGATGAGGCAGCGCGTATCGATGGATGTTCAGATTTGAGATTATTCTTCTCGATCATTTTCCCACAGTTGAAGCCGATTACGGTGACGATCATTATTACCAATGCGCTGTGGATGTGGAATGATTTCTTACTTCCATTGTTAATGTTGCCTAACAGTAAGAACTATACGATCTTACTTTCTACCAATATGTTATTTGGTCAGTATGGAAATAATGATTGGCCGGCCATTCTATCGGTGTTGATTATGGCGATGTTGCCGGCAGTCGTATTTTATATGATACTTCAAAAATCGATTTTGAAGGGAATTTCAGAAGGAGCACTTAAACAATGAAACAGACAGATTTTGTACATACGCAGGGCAGAGATATTATTGATGAACATGGAAATAAGCTTTTGCTTAGAGGGGTAGGGTTGGGTGGTTGGTTGCTTCCGGAAGGTTATATGTGGAGGTTTCCTAATCAAGGCGATCGTCCACGGAAAATTGAGAAAGTCATTGCTTCGTTGATTGGCGAAGAAGATGCCAGTCTTTTTTGGCAGTCATATTATAAGAATTACATTACGACCAAAGATATTGATAAAATTGCCCAGGATGGGTTTAATTCCATAAGGATTCCTTTGCATTGGCGTTTTCTGCTCGATAAAAATCATGAAATCAATGAAAACCATTGGCAATTGTTGGATGAAATCATTCAACATTGTGCATTACGAAACGTGTATGTGATTCTAGATTTACATGGGGCTCCCGGGGGTCAGACGGGTGCGAATATTGATGATTGTGAAAATGATATTCCTGAGCTGTTTATCAACGAATACGATCAGGATTTGACGGTTTTCATTTGGAAAGCAATAGCCCATAGATATAAAGACTCACCAATTATTGCTTGTTATGATTTGTTCAATGAGCCGGTTCCGGAGTTTCATGGTCAATATAACGATAAGGTATACCCACTGTATAAGCGGTTAATTGATGAAATCCGTGCCATCGATCCTTACCACATGATTACCTTAGAAGGTATTCATTGGTCGACGGATTGGTCGATCTTTACTCATAAACTGGATGAGAATGTTCTATATCAGTTTCATAAATATTGGAATAATCCGGATGCGGAGAGTTTGGACAAATTTCTTTCAAAAAGAGATGAGTGGAATGTTCCAATCTTTATGGGTGAAGGCGGGGAGAACAATAAGGAGTGGTATAGCGGAGCTTTTGCGATGTATGAAGAATTGGACATTTCGTGGAATTTTTGGACGTATAAGAAAATGGATACGACCAATTCGATGGTTTCTATTATCAAACCGAAGTATTGGGATCGTCTGACGGATTATATGGAGAAAAAATCAGATCTAAGCAAACAAGAGGCGAAAGCAATATTTTCTGAATATTTGAACAACATTAAACTTGAGAACTGTGTATTCGTCGATGAAGTAGTTAATTACTTGTTCCGTCGTCCGAATATCGAAATTCCGGCTATTTTCTATAATTGGGATTCCAAAGCAAAAGTTCAAACCTCAAAGGGTTTAAATGTCGGCTACCGATCAGAGGATAATCGAGATATTGTGTTTTTGGATAGCACTCGAGTGAAGCCAAACTTCCATCATGGCAGAGGTGAAGATTGGAGGGATGATGAGGGGCTGTGTGTAAAGATGCAAGAGAAAGACTCTTTGCATTATTGGTTTACCTCAACAGAAAAGCAATTAATTACATTAAGTTTAAAGTTATTTGTTGAAACGGATTCACGAGTTGTGGTTTCATTGAACGACAAGAAAGTCGATCTTGATTTAGACAATTTAGGACATCAAATCGTATATATAACTTCCGATTCGGTTGATATCGGAAAATCGAAGATTCAAGTGGAATTACTATCCGGGGGAATCAGCTTAATTTCGGTCAATATCAAAAAAGAACAATAGAAAGAAAAAGGGCATCACGTGATGCCTTTACTTTGCCAGATATTCGTTTAAAGTATCCACAATAATCTGATGGTCTTCCTGGGGTTTAAGACCACTAACGCTGATAGCACCAATTACACCACTTTGCGTCAGAATTGGAAATGATCCTTCCAATAAGGTATAGTCTTCACTGTTAAGTCCATAACGAGCTTCAAGTAAGGGATATTCACCTTTTAGCTTCTCGCTTAACCACATTGTACTGTGACCAAACATGAGTACGGAATTACGCTTACGGATGGACCAGTTCATGTTGATGGGGTTTGAGCCGGTATGGCTGTAGCGGTAGACGACCATGTCGTTCAGGTATACTTCAACGGTAATCGGAAGATTGAGAGTCATTGCCTTATTGGCAATCATGGTTCCGATGGCATAGGCCATGGGTCGATCAAAAGCGTCAAATACATATTGTTTCTCAAGATTTTCGATTTGTTCTAACATGATGTTTCATCTCCTGTCTTATATTGAAATCATAACATGAACGCATAGCATAAACCATGCGAATTCATGAAAGAAGTATAGGCAATTTCGAATATATAGGAAGATAATGAAACCAAGGATGAATGTTTGGTGAAAACTCAACGAAACTTTATGATTCCGAATCTTTGAAAAAATGATTTGAAGTGATTAGTCTTCAATGGGAACAAACTTGATTTGAAGTCTCATGTTCATTCCTTTGGCGAGTTTCTTTAGGGTGTTTAAGGATGGGTTTGAATTTCCTTTTTCAATTTTACTGATATCAGCCTGATTGATATGCGTACGACGTGCCAGTTCCTGTTGAGTCAGTCCTAGGTTTTTGCGTGCATCGATCAATGCCTGAAGTATCGCAAATTCAGCTTCTAACTCCTCGTACTCAGCTTTGAATGCTGGGTTTTTTAGTCTTTGTTCCAAGTCTTTTCTGAAGTTTGTCATATCATTTCTCCTTGTTTTTCAAATACCATTCACGGCGCATTCGCGCTGTATTCATATCAAGTCTTGATATCTGATCAGTTTTTTTCATAAATGCATGTACCAGAACGATTTCTTTACCTTTGATAAAAAAATATATAACCCTAGAGATATCGCTCCCGAAAATAATTCTTAGTTCAAATAGATTATCACCGATATATTTTGAGAACGGTTCTCTCAATGTTGGGCCATTGACTTCTAAAAGCATAATGGTTCGGATGATCTTCGCTTGATGTTTTAATCTCATTTCTTCAATAAACGTAAGGACCGGGGATACACCATTTTTGTCTTCGTAGTAAATTACACAATATTTTGACATTGATCCTCCGAGTGTCATCTATATTATATGGTATATATACCATAATATCAAGATGCTCACTACTTAATATGACGTAAATTTCAATGTTCCTTAAGAAAATAAAAAAAAACACAGAATTTTAATCCTGTGTTTCTTTAATTGGTAAGCTTAGAGTAAATGTACTTCCTTTTCCTGGTGTCGATTTAACTTCAATCGTTCCGCCGAGTTGGTTGAGGTTTTCTTTAACCACATACAACCCAATGCCTTCACCGGATATTCGCGTGGTGGATGCGCCTCGGTAGTAGGCGTTGAAGATGTTTTTAATGTCGGAAGGTTCGATGCCGATTCCGGTGTCGGAGATGGTAATTGTCAAATGATCACTGTAATCTCTGACACTGATTTCCACATGTCCTTTTTCCGTATATTTATAAGCATTGGTCAGTAAGTTATAAATGACTTGGCTCAGTTTGTAGGGATCGGTTAACAGTTTGATCTTTGTATTTCCGAACATTCGGAGTTCGATGCCTTTTTTGTCAAACTGAGAGCGAATGCCTAAGATGATTTGATTTAACAGATTTTGAATATCAACGGCTTCAAAGGTTAGGACTTCACTTTCCTTCTCCGCATCGATCATGGTGCTCATGTTTGAAAGAATGTTATTGAGGTGATCGATCTGATCTTGGAAGATGGTGAGTTCTTCTTTGGATATCTGAATGACACCATCCTCAATCGCTTCGACATGAGATTTCAGTATGGTTAGCGGTGTTTTGGATTGGTGGATGAGTTGGTCGATCAACGTTTTGCGACTTTTTTGTTTGAGTCGAAGACGCGTATTGAGATCTTGTAAGCTGCTTTGAATCTGATTGATCTCTTTGATGGATGAAGGTTTGTTTTCAATGGGATTGCCAATTTGAATATTTGAGGCGAATCGAGCGGTATCCGTGAGGTCTTTGCTCATGCGCTTGCTTATATAAGCACCGACAAGTAAGGTTATAACAATGGCAAATCCGGTGGATATCAGACTGTTGATGAACAAGCGCGATTTAAACATCATCGCTATGACCGAACTTTCCGCGGAGCTTTGTTTGGTTATGTTAAGTTTGCCAAGAAGGACGCCGTTGTTCATTACATCGAAACTGTCGACTTCTTCTTCGCCAATACGAAACATGAAGTCCATCATGCCCATGCGACCCATATCACGTCGATCATAGTCTCTGTCTTCTACTTGTATCAACAGAGATCCCTGCGTATCATATAGCTTAATTTTAACGATGGGGTCATCTAGATGGCTTTCAAGTTCTATGGCCATCTGACGGTAGGATATGGTCGCTTCGTTCAACGATCCGACAATGTATGTAATCATTTGATCGATATGTTCATCGTATGTTTCGCTTAAGTAAGTCCGGAAATATCGGTCGGTCAGGGATGTCAGGATTAAAGCGTTAATCGCAATGGAAAGGGTGGCGACTAGCGTCAATACAATTAGCCATAATTTGCGAATGCTCATTGCGATTCACCTCCTAGCATATATCCTGCGCCATACTTGGTCAGGATGATTTTGGGATTCTTTGGGTCGTCTTCAACTTTCTGACGAAGACGTTTGATAAGGGAGTCAATATTTCGATCATAACCTTCGTAATCTTCGTTAAAAGCATTTCGAATGATTTGTTCGCGAGTCAATATCTGACCGTTGTGTTTCATTAGTGTATATAGAAGTTTGAACTCACTGGCAGTCAGTTCGATGTCAATTCCGTCTTTCTCCACTTTCATGCGTGTTTCATAAAGTTTAAGAGGGGGAATGGATAGAATGATCTCATCACTGTCACCATAGACTCTTCGCAATATCGCTTTAACTCTGCGCATCAACTCTTTCGGGCTAAATGGCTTCACCATATAATCATCTGCCCCAACGTCAAAGCCGGTAATTTTATCATCTTCCGCACCTTTTGCGGTTAACATGATTACCGGAATATCGGAAATATTTCGGATGTCGCGCAACACTTCAAAACCGTTGATACCTGGCATCATAACATCTAATATAACAAGATGATAAGTTTGTTGATTAAAAAGTTTGAGCGCAGAAAAGCCGTCTTGGGCCAAGTCGGCTAAGTAGTTTTCGCTTTGTAAGTAGCGAAGCACGATTAAGCTGATTTCAGATTGGTCTTCGACGACAAGAATGCGATATGTCACAAGGTCTCCTTATTTATTAATTTCTACAAGTGCTCCGGTAAAACGGCTGATAGATACTTGGCCGTCAAAGCCGTTGATACGTAATATCCCTACGATCTCACGATCTTTCAGTAAGTGAAAGGAGTAGTATCCGTAGAACGTATGGTGGTTTGCATCGAGGACAATGCCCTCCATTTTTAGAGTCACATAGTTTTCGGCGATTTCGACAGCTTCTTCATGAGTTAACTCATTATCAAGGTCGTAATCACGGTAATAACCGCCCATCATTCCTGAACCTATTATACGACGATTACCCATGCGTTGTGTATATTTAACATTCCACATATTTGCGATTGATCGCTCAGCATACACCGCTCCGCTTCGGACACTTGCGCGTAGCTCCATGGCTCCGCGCTCCGTATTCACTTCGGTAATCAAAAAGTAAGGATCACGATTCTCAAATACGTAGACCATACTTATTTTAAGTGGTTCATCGTAAATCTCAAGTAGAGACTCGACGTTTTCGGTAAGTTGTTCAAGTGTAAAATCTTCGTCTTCGCGTACATCACGGTTGTCATTAGATAAAAAGAGGCCGGATACTCCTACCCCTAAGAATAGGATGCCGGTCACAATGAGAGAAACAACAAGTTTTCTCATTACTTAATATTCAACGCTCTCTTTTTACTTAAATATTCTTCTTCCGTGATTTCGCCGCGAACGAATTTTTCTCTTAAGCTAACAAGAATCGGGTCGTTGTCGGTTTTCTTTTTCAAAATGGCCCAAACAACTAATCCAATAATCAAAATCAGTATTCCCATCCAAATAAACATTCCCCAAGGCCCAAAGTAACCAGCCCCGAAGCAACCGTTAAATCGGTCAAATCCATCAAATCCTCTGTTAAAGTACATCATAATTTACTCTCCTTCTCACTATCTGCGTAGTGTTTCTTTCATTCTGTTATATTGGGTTTCATCGATTTCGCCATTAACGAAACGACGCTTTAGTGTTTCCTCTGCGCTTGTGCTTGTATAACCCTTTGAGTCCTTAACGAACACAAAGTAAGCAATAACGCCGATGGCGATTAATAGTAGTGGCATTTGTGCACACCTCCTTTGTATGTTCTTATTATCACAGAGGAATGTGGCAGAAATATGACATGGGATGATATACTAGAATAACAAGCGAAAGATATGAGGCCAATCATGGGCGAAAGTCAAACCTTTAAGTGTATGACCTGTAAATATGAATTGAAGTATGTCCTAGGTGTCGGACAATTGTACACGCCTGAGCAATTGTTCTCAAAAGAAAAACCACCTTTAATAGATCAGTTGGTTCACTCAAATGAAACAAAAGAGACATTAAAGGAGTGGATCCATGTTCGTCATGCGAAGATATGTGATGGATATGCGCATGTACTGTACGTATGCCCAAGCTGTGATCGAACGTTCAATCGGTTCCATATTCAACTTGAGGATCATGGGGAGTTCTTTGAACCTGAATATGAGTGTGATACTTGCAAGGTAAAACTCGTACAGTTAAATGATGAGGAAAGTGAAGTCAGAAAAGATCTAGAAATTGATAAGTTCATTAATAGTGGTTGTCCTAAGTGTGGTGAGAAGTTGTTGGTGGAGATGATGTTTGAGAGATGGGAATAAGAAGTAGAACAGATAGTTTGACGCTATAGAATATCCAGATTATAAACACTCATTTCTTTAAAGGCATGATATATTGAGGGAAAAATGGACAGACATTCAAAAATTCAACGCAGCAATAATATGAGAGCCATACGATCGAAAAATACACGCATCGAAATGATGCTTAGAAAAGAACTTTGGAGAAGAGGATTACGATATCGGGTTAACTGCAAAAGTGTATATGGCAAACCGGATATCCTCTTTGTCAGAGCTAAGATCGCTATATTTTGTGATGGAGATTTTTGGCATGGTAAAGATTACAATGAAAATACATTTGCTCGATCCGACAATTCTGAGTTTTGGAATAAGAAGATTATCAGGAATATGGAGAGGGACAGAAATGTTAATGAAACACTTACAACACAAGGTTATATTGTGCTTAGATTTTGGGAATCTGACATCGTTAAAGACATTGATTTATGTTGTAGAATAATTGAAAAGGTGATTTGTAATTTTTCGAAAACTAACAAAATAATGTAAAAAAGATAGTACTTTTGTCATACTAACTGTTCAAGATTTCTAAAGTAATTGAGCAAAGTTGTTACAAGTTCAGATTAGAAGTACAGTATATGTGAGTTATCGTGTGAATGGTCGTGAATGTAATAATTCATAAGATTCTTTACGAGTACTTGATGATAATCCAATTGAAACGACTCAGATTTTTCTGATAGTTCAACTTCTAGATGATTACTGAAGTCACCTTAATTGAATTTTCAGACTTAACTGAAGAAAATAATATAGAATAATGAGAATGACAGTTAGCAAGTTGCATTTGCTGGCATTCTCTTTATTCAAATACTACTTCATTAAAAGAACTCATGTTATTTTAGATGAAGGGCAATAATAACTATTGTTGCAATTTTTTGATGTTTTACTAGAAATCAGAAAAATTGAACTGTTTTCATCTTTGATTCAAATTATGCAAAAACTAACGCGACAATCTCAAGAATATACTGTGATAGTTCACTATCATCTATTTGATTAAACAAGTCTTCTAGGAAAATTAATGTAAATTCCTTCATGTTCTCACCTCCTAATAATATATACGTTTAGATTTCCGATATTCCTAAGAAAAAATGAAATATTTGAAATTTAAATGTCGAGTAAGTAAAATATTTAAAATTAGTTAGTGTTGAATATAAAAAGCATGTATAATATAGAAAATTCCGTTGGGAAAAAGTACTTAAATATTTGATCTAACGGAATGACAAGAGGAAAAGCAATGGAAAAAACTGAGAAAAAATACAAAGTGGTGTCACTGTTTGCCGGTATTGGTGGTTTCGAGCAAGGATTGAAGCATTCCTCTTTGAGTACAGAGATTGTTTTTTCGTCTGAAATTGATATCCATGCGCAAAAATCTTACCACGCAAACTTCCCAAATCATAATTTGAAAGGAGATATCACTGAAATAGATGAAAAATCTATTCCTGATCATCACGTTCTGATTGGTGGATTTCCGTGTCAAGCTTTTAGTATCGCTGGAAAAAGAAACGGTTTCGATGATACTAGGGGAACTCTTTTTTTTGATGTTGCGAGGATTCTTAAAGAAAAAAGACCAGATGCTGTACTTTTAGAAAATGTAAAAAACTTAGTGAGTCACGATAATTCAAATACTATCAAAGTTATTTTGCAGACACTAAACGAGCTGGGATACACAGTAGATTTTACAGTAATAAATTCTTCAGAAATGGGAGTTCCACAAAACAGAGAAAGAACTTATATTGTAGGATTAAAAGATTTTGTGTCGCAAGAATTCAATGAAGATTTCCGAAGTGTCAAGATTAACACACTCAAAAGAGAACTCAATAATGAAAAATTTAAAGGTTTTAATTTCTTTGACACTTTGAAACCCAAAAATGAGAGAGTATATATCAGGAACATCTTGGACAATGATGTTGATCCAAAGTATTTCATAGAGAATGAAAAGATTTCGGAATACTTGTTGAATATTAGAGTCGCAGACACAGAAGATGACATGAAAATCATAAAGATTCTAGATTTGCCCAGGGACATACACAATGATCATGAAAGACAACGCAGAGTATACTCCATAAATGGTATATCTCCAACTGTGCTTGCAAGATCAGACTCAACAAAAATTCTCTATAAAGAAAACGGGAGACTTAGGCTTAGAAAGTTTACGCCTTTTGAGAATTTTAAGGTGCAAGGATTTGATGAGGTTTTTATAGAAAATCTAAGAAAATCAGATGTAAGCGAAACTCAACTCTATAAACAATCTGGGAATGCAGTTAGTCCTCCAATTGCGCGCGAAATCTTTAACCATTTAAGGGGGTTTCTAGAATTTTATACTGAAGATTAGAATCACATCTTTTTGCTTATTAGTCTCGTAGAGTTAAGAATTACCCAAGGAGGGAGTTTAATGAACAATACTAACAATATTATGGAGGTAGGAAACAATTCTTTATATGCAAGAAAATATCAGATACTTAAGAAGTTCATGCAACAAGAGCCATATGATTTTTGTGCAATGAACATTAGTACTCGAGTGGCAGATGTCTTAAGGGGAGTTTTGGATCAAAAAGCAGTGGCATTTTTCAAAACAGTAGGACACAGAAAGGATAATAGAACTAACGAGGAATTTGCACAAGATTTAGTGATGTCAAGGATATTAGAAGTTTACATAATTGATTACTTCAAATCTAAACATGGGAAATCTCTAGAGTTAAATGGATGTGATAAAGAGGATGTACTAGATACGAAAAATAGAATCTCAACTGAACCGGATTTAATTGCGAAGGATGGATCTTATATAGAAGTTGTGAGTGACAAGTTTGGTTTTTGGAAGAAAAACAACGGGTTTGACTTAAGAGACTACAAATATAATCACCTAATAGAACTTTCTAAAAAAACAGCTGTTTATATCCTAGCTATAGATTTACTTGAAAGAAGATATCAGTTATTAAGAGTGGATGATAGAATAAATGCTGTTTTTGTGAAAGAGATAAAAGAGTTCGGGTATAAAGATGGGTATCATATAAATATTTATGAAAAAAATTATAGATTTTTTGAATAAAATTATAAAAAGAGTTATAGGATTTGAATTTCTGCAATAAAAATGAACTTTAACCTAAAGAGTTTGATGAAATAATTCATGATTTCATAATCCGTAAAATATTCACACTCTGATAGTAATTAAAACATAATATATAATATTTTTGATATTACGGTACTTAAAATTCAAGTTTTTTCATGTTACAATATAAACATAAAAGGTGACAAGTATGACAAATAAAAAATGGGGTGGATTTAGAGTTGGTGCTGGACGAGCTTCACTTAATCCTTCAGAAAAAAAGAAGTGTGCAAAGATATATATATGTGATGAGATCAAGGAAAATATTGTAAAATATGGCATAGGGAATAGCTTTTCGGAAAAAGCAGTTGAGTTAGTAGTATCAAAAATTCTTGACAGAAAAGAAAGCAATATCCTTCAAGAAGAATTTGTGAAAAACTCAACAGGAGGGAATTAGTTTGAAATATTCTGTCCCAGTCATATCTGCTAGATGTGGAGGATTTGTATACGGGTTCAAATCTTTGAGTAATTTTCGAATTAAACTTTCTGACTTTATAGGGAATCCTTCTCATGAAACGTACGCACATAATGATACTCAGATTCATCGTCAAGATATTCATCAGAACCACAGATGTGGTGATGTTGATAATAATGCTATCAGAAAATTGAGCACAAAAGCATCTATTATTATCACAAAGCGAAAATTCGAGTCTATAATTATTCTCCCCGAAAATAATAGCAGTTTAAATATAACGGAATTATCACATCAACAATCCTACAATAATGACAACTTTTTTATGAGTACAAAAATTGGACAATATCGGCAGTTAGCAAATTCAGCTACACCTAAATTTGCAAATGCATTAGCGAAATCTGCACAAATATATTTGCACAAGTACAATTTCTCTCAAATTAAAAAAGAATCAAGTTCAAATGATGTTCTGAGTTTGAATAAAATTGAGAATAAAGAAAAACATACTCAAATGAATCTATTTGAAAGTGAAAAAAATACAATTAGGAGAGCAAAAATGACATATAAATTTATTGATCTATTTTCCGGAATCGGTGGATTCAGGTTGGCTTTTGAAAGTCTAGACTGCAAATGTGTATTCAGTTCGGAGATTGATAAATATGCAATAGAAACTTATAAGGAAAACTTCGGTGAATATCCTTCAGGTGATATAACAAAAATTCCATCAAACGAAATACCAGATTTCGATATTTTGTGTGCAGGATTTCCTTGTCAGCCTTTTTCTATTGGGGGATTAAGGTTAGGTTTTGAGGACTCACGAGGTACACTCTTTTTTGAAGTTGCAAGAATCATTAAAGAAAAGAAACCTAGTGCTTTCATCCTTGAAAACGTAAAAGGACTTGTAAATCATAATCAAGGCAAAACTCTCGAAGTCATTGAAAGCATTTTAGATGAAATTGGTTACAATTTCAGTTACAAAATTATGAATGCATTAGACTACGGTATACCACAAAATAGGGAAAGATGGTATTGCATAGGATTCAAGAAAGAGCTGGGTATTACATTTGCCGATTCATCCGATAACCATATTAGAGTATTTAATTTTCCTGAACCAGAAAAATTGGATTTTTTCGTTGAGGATGTACTTGATAAAGAAGTGAAAGGTTATAATTGCACAAGAAATGCTACTAACAATATAAATTTTCACTTAACGTCATATAAGGAGAAAACCAATCAAAATTCAAATAGAGTAATCATTGCAAATGAGATTCGACCTTCTAGATGTTCATTTAAAAATAATGGGATTGTGCCATGTTTCACAGCTAAAATGGGTACTGGTGGTAATAATGTTCCTGTCATCGTAGAGTATAATAGAAAATTGACTGAACGTGAATGTTTGAGACTTATGGGGTTTCCAGAAAATTTTAGAATAAAGCCAAATTTTCATCAATCTTATAAACAGATTGGAAATAGTGTCGTTGTTCCGGTAATTACGAAGTTGGCAAAAAGAATAATTGAAGTTCTGAATAATATATGAAAAAATAGTAAAAATACTTTTGTTCTAAAATTTTTAGAACGAATTTGAGTTACTTTCTTTAGCAGTTTTAAAAAGAAAATTGATCGTGCTTTATCTAGGTTTCAAAACTATCGTGTATTTGCCTTTGCTTCTGCCAGAGCCAGTAGTAACACTATAAGGGATATACTCTAGTTTTTTTATACTATTATTGTGATAAATATAATATGCTGTATATGGTTCATTGTATAAAGTAATGCCATTGAATATTTTTTGCTGAAGATCCTTTGAGCTGTCTATAATATTTGCAATCTCTTTCTCAGAATAGTTTTTCACTCGCTTACATAAAACTTTGTTTAAATAGAAATGAGGTGCCTCTTTTATAATTTCAGAAAAATAACTAACCATTCTTTCCTCTGTTGAATGCCACCCTCTTATGAGGTCAGAATTTTTGCATAATTCATATTCTTCCAAGCAATACAAACTTGCTCCAGCTCCTAATTCTGAAACACCAAATAATGTCTTGAAACTTATTGGAGTTAATTTTAGAATCTGGTATTTAGAAGCATCAGATAGTTTAATTGATAAACCTGAATATATGATTGGTGAATATAATATGCCACTATTTTTTATAATACCTTCATCCAGATAATTGTTATGTTTTTGTAGTAAACTAGCAAGAAATTTATCGTTGGAGTGTATTAAGTAAGCATCAGATCTTGTTTTAACCTGTTGATTGCATAGCCTTGAAAATTGTTCTGTGGTTACTCTTATCATATATATTTCATCAATTCTATAATTGGGAAAGTTCAATACATAATCACGAAACAGGTTTGAGAATTTATTAGTATTAAAGTTAGCAACAATTTCTTTCTCTTGAATATCACCGTCTGCTGTTCCTCTATTTTTTGCCATCGCGTAACCTCTTAGAAGTAATATCAATAAAATCATTAGTGAGAGTTGGCCACTTTACTTGCATCGTATGTCTTCTGTTTGCCGTTTGTGGATTCAGATTTAAGTTTCTGTTCCAAACTTGGTATGTTAAATTACTGAAGTGTATAGTTTGTGTACGATTTCTGCTTGGTACTAAGTGCTTAATAATCTCTTCTCTTGATGCCCATAAACCTGCATTGATATTACCATGAAAAACATAATCAACGACGGGGGCATTGGGGACATTGCCCTTAAATAATAATCTGTTGAGCATTTGATGCAACATATCATTAGTATTTAGAGCGTGATTTATGAGTGCGATTTTTTTAGGATTTAGTGCTTGCCATTGTAAGGCATTAATACGCTCACCACCATTACCATCTGTTGAGCCATCACCATAGTGAAACTCTTTTAAGTATTTTATTATCTCTTCTGAAATTTGGCAATCTCTTAAAAAAGACTCGAACTGTACCAACTGTTCTTGGTGCACACTATTTCCACTGCCTTTTTTAACACTTACACACTTTGATATACCACCAGCACTAATAATGATATCAGGTTTCACCTGTCCTGAAGTTTTGTGAACTACTATAGTTTTCCCATTAAGATTTTCTTTAAATGCGAATGACAAAAATGATTTAAAGCTAGGATTAAGCCTCTCAAATTGCTTAGTGGTATTCAAATAATCCATTATTTCGTTTTCATTCGCAAACCCTGATGAATTATCCCCGAACATAAAATCCCCCTTAAGTATATATTTACCATTTTATCATTGGTTGTCGATATTGTATACAACACATAATATTCTTGATAAAAGAGAAAAGTGTGATTCGGATTAAAATATTATAGTTTTATAAGAATTATGAAACTGACAATCACTGGTTAAATAATCTGATCAACAAACAAAATATATTGAAACATTAAATCTCATTGATCTTCAACTTGATTGAGTTAAGGTTGCATTTTGATATTCGCTAGTTACTAAGGGTGAAAAAAACGTATGAAATTTTTTGGATTAACAGAAGTGAAAGCAATAAAACAAGTAATATTTTCAGTTTATACTTGACCTTATACTCATCTTCATTTTTATGGTTAAAAACTAATATGTCTTTAATATGTGTGATAAAGAAAAACAATATGATAAATAAAATGTAAACTATTCCTGTTTCAGAGTTCATGATTGATTTGGGTAAAAATAGGCTGAGTAACCAGATATTTACTATAAAAACGTAAACTTCTAAAAATATTGAAGTTAGTGCAGTTTCTGGTATAAAGTCATTTAACCTTTCTGTTATCGAACTTACTTTTTCTTCCGATGATTTAATAGTGTTTTTCTCCTGATTCACAGAAACAAACATCTTTTCGCATTCCTCTTCCAACTCGTTCAACAAGCTCTTTTGATTGCTAATATTTAAATATAAATTCTTTATGTTCTCATCTGTTGAAAATAATCCGATTTCATTTTCTAGTATAGCCAAATCATTTTTCAGATCTGAAACTTGATTTAGCGAAATAGACAAGAGTTCAAGACGCTCATTCTGTACATTATTTAATTCCCTTAGAACGACATTCAACTTATCAACATGCTTTTTCTCCAAAGATATGAACTGACTTTCTCTATAAATACCGAATAAAACAACTATAAAAGCGAAAACCAAATTGGATGAGATAATTAGAATAATAAGTTTTGGAAATTCAAGCTCATAGAAGATTTCGCTTTCAAAAAACAATAAGTATGTAAGCGAAGGAACAAATAATAAAGAAATCATCAATAAATACATGACGGTTCTTCTATATTCTTTTGCTTCAAATAATGAGATCAATCTATTAAATATTTCGCTCATTCATATTACCCCTATGTAAATATAGCAATATTCAGAAGATACATCAACAAAAAATTATCATAGAGATTCACTTGGTCATTTAGTTGGTCATACAGTGCAAACTTCTGGAGTTTTTTATTGTAGAAACTCGTTGATCTGATAAAATGGAATCAAGCTTGAATAGAGCTGCTAAACAATCTGGATAAAAAGAGGGGTTTATTATGAGAACTAAGTCCGGTTCATTCAGGAAAACGATTTTGCAGAACTACTGCTTGATTCAGGGATTACATTTTCTGATGGCCACAATGAATAGTCTATTATTTTCGATTTAGCTGCGTTTGTTAACAAACAGATATAAATTTTTAATATAGCTAAAGCGCTGTAAAGATCTCAGTATACCCATCAATCATCTATGTGAGTGCCTGATGTTTATCAGTAATTCTGGAATAGCCAACACTAACACCGCACGACTTTCTAGTAAATAAGGGGGATTATTATGAAAATTACAGTAGAAAACTGCAATAACATTCGAACATGCAATTTGGAAGTAATAAATAAGAAAGTTAATCTAGTTTACGGATTGAACGGTTCTGGGAAAAGCACTATTATGAATTCAATTTGTGCAAAACTAAATAATGTGGATTTGACGAGGTTTAAGAGTTTTTCGTGTGAAATAACTGAGAATCCAAAAGTAAGCTTTAGCGAAAATATTACATCTTTTAGAATGTTTGATCAACATTTCCTTAACAGTATTGTTTTTAGTGAAAATAAACTACTCTCGAGTGACATTAGTTATGAACTATTTGTTTTTGATTCGAAAACAGTTGCTGAAACTGTAAAAATGAAGTCAATATTTGAAGATTTCTTATCAATAATAAATGATGACAAAATCAATCGATTTGTCGATTCTATTAATTCAATTCAAAAGTTATTCAAGGGTAATTCTAACACCTTAAGTAAAAATTTTGCTGGTTTATCAAAAAGAAATCCCATGACAACCATACTACAATCACCCATTATTGAAAATGTTAAGATTAATATCGGTGATAAGAAAGAGTGGGTTGGTTGGTGGCGATCAGGTTATAAACATATGGTAATAAGTCCAGATAAAATTGATATATGCCCTTTCTGTGGAAGTGAATTAGGCAAAAATCATGTAGTTCAAATTGACCAAGTTGCAGATATACTTGATCAGGATGCTGTAATGGCAAGGGAAAATCTAGAAAAAATACTTGAAGTCATTGACGAAACTACGAATCTATACACAAAACCACTAGATGTTTTCTTAAAAGGTTCAGGAGTACTTGACACAAGTAAAAAAACAAATGCAGAAAATTTGCGTAAACTCATAGAAAAGAGTGTTTATATCAAGGATACTATTTCCAATTATAAACAGTTGTCAAATTTTGATTTTCTAGGTGATTCTGATTTCTTTGATATTGATATAAATATTCTCAAACCACTCAAAGCATATCCAAGATTAGAGATTGCTTACAATGGTATCTTGGAAATTCGAAACGAAATAGAACACTCAATTCAAAGTGGAAGAAAGCAAATTTATGATGCTTTAAAAAATAAAATTGGATTACTTAATGAGTTTTGTTCGCATTCAGGAATAGATTACATATTCGAAACTAGTCAAACAAGGAAGAGAGTTATTGAGTTAAAACATAAAAATAGTTTAGAGACACTACCTGAACCTGGGAGACATCTGAGTTATGGGGAAGCAAATGCTTTATCATGCTTAATATTTGCACTGATATCAAGCTTCCAAAGTGATGAACTAGTTTTGATAGACGATCCTTTTTCATCTTTTGATGATGAAAAAAGAAAAGTAATTTTCCAGTATTTATTTGGTACAAATGGATTGCTTAATGAAAAGACAGTGTTATATTGTACACATGACATGAATCCGGTCTTCGAGTTTTTAAAATTGAATGTTAGTGATCAATGTGTAGCTCATTATTTGGTCAATAATGAAGGCGAGATAAGTGTGAGATCAATAACTAAACAGGATTTTATTAGATTTGAGAAATATCTTTTTAGGGAAATTGAAATTAATAGTAATCAAATTGTTAAGTCTATCCTTATACGAAGGTATCTCGAAGTGGTTAGAAGTTCAATCGATTCTACGGAAATCAATGACTTAAAATTGGCATACAATTATTTATCATCAATAACAAAAGGATGTCCACCTAGAATCAAAAGAACCAAAAATTTTACTCGAATGAGCCTTAAAGAAATAGAAATTGCCAGGAATTACATTATAAAGAAATTCCCATCTTATTCGGGATTTGATTGGAAGGAGTCTCTCGAAAAAACGTGCCACGATTATTTTAGTACAAACTGTAAAACAACGAAATTAATTTTAACAAGATATATTGTTAATCATGATAAGAATAATGGCAAAAAGCATTCACCAGAAAGACTAAGATACATTAGTTACTTTGTGGACTCTGTACATCATATTGAGAACGAAACCTTCCTGACATTGAACCCGATTTTATTTGATAGAATCCCAAATTTTGTTATAAAAAACACAGATTTAATTGTGAAAGAGTATTTTTCAGTTTATCATGTTAATCCATAGAATATTTAACAATATAATCTAAAATTTCAAACTCATATGGCTAAACCAACAATGTTACATACTAAAAGAGGGATGTTTTATGTTCAATAATAAGAAATCAGATCCAAACCTAAGTGAGTTTAAAGCGCTGCGTAAGAAACAAAGATCCATGTCCATTTCAAAGTCATGGAAGAAAATTCTACCCTACGCATTGCCGAACATAATAATCTTTGTGGTGTTCGCATACATTTTGAATCAGTGGATAGGCAGTGGATTAATGCCCATGTCAGAGGTGCTTGAGATTAAGCGCGGTGTTTTAATGCATGATGGGATAGAAGTGGATTACGATGAGCTTTACTCTACATATGGTTTGGGATTCTATATGGTTGAACCACTAACTGAAAAGGAGATTGAAAGGCAGTTCGAATCGATTGTTAATTTCAGTGTGATGGTTATCACTAAGAATCGGACGTTAAAGCCGATTGATCAAGTGGATCATGTCGGATATCGCAATGAGTACGTACTTAAAGAAGGGGAAGTTGTTTATCGAAGGAAAGAGTATACGGATCGAAAGAACTATTATGAGAATCAGATTTTTAGTTCTTTTTATGAAGATGAAGAGGCAAAGACTGACCTAAAGGATTTCATAGCTGTAGTTGATGGTCGCGCATCCGTAAAGTACTATATGGTTGGGTCTTATGTTATAGATAAGACCATTCGAGGAAGAGCACCTACTCTTGAAGATAAGGAAGCACTTGTGCGGTTATGGAAAACCCGCTATATGATTTACAAAGTTTTAGAATCGGAATTTGATCAGCCGGCACATCCGAATTTTATAATTGAGGATGAAGAATAATTTTTGTTTTTAATTACTTCTAAAAATTAAAGAATGATTCATTTTATTTTGTGAGTTAATGCTTTATCACTTGAAAGTTCAAGTTTTTTTGCGTACCTAAAAGACATTATATGTTTCTCGTTTGATAATAATATGATCTTTCACACACCCTACTCATCCGCTGTGTTGCTATCAATCTTATTGAGAATTACATTATCCGTGATAATACCTATGAAAATGGACTTTTGTGCGGCATCCGTAATTAACTCCTATTTTTCCTTGTATAAAAGTAACAATAAAAGTCGCAACATATCATAAAGAAGTCATAAAGACTCAGAACTTATATTGGTGTACACTGAACATGTTAAGGTGGTGGTTGTGTGGTGAACGCACTCTGGGCTGATCAGCAATTCCAATCCTCATTGAGTCAGGGTTTGTATAGAGTTTTCAGCGTGCATGATCACGCGCTAAATCTAAGTAATGATCAAGGAATGATTACACTCGTCAGTAAAGACAAACCAAAAGCCCCTACAACCTGTGTGTGTAATCTGAGTTCATTTTCTACCTATCAACTGAATGTTGGGATGAAAGTAATCTGTTCGCCTCACACCTTATCAATCGGCTCACTGCAAGTGGACTTGAGAAAAGTCGCTTCTGATTCATTGGCTGATTCTATCGGATGTTATCCATCCCTTGAAAACATCCGACTTGGACACCAATCTCTAGTTCAATGGTTGGATCAACATGCTCATCATGAAGGAGCCATTGCGATTTTTAGTTCACCGCAAGACATATTTTCTGCGAAGGTGGTACACATCCTTAAGCAGTATTTACAAACCCAAGAACTTCACCTTTTGCCTTCTCTCATTGGCTGCGGAATAGGTCAGACTCCCAGCGGTGATGATGTACTGGTCGGTATGTTGGCATTGGCGTACAGTTGTAAACATCTTGAGTTTATAAAGGAATTGAAGCTTTGTTGTCAATCAGTGTTGCACCAGACTACAAAGGTGAGTCAAATGATGTTAAGGCAGGCATTTGAAGGTCAATTTAACCAATGGCATCAAGAACTCATACTTTCACTAAGCAGACCCCTCGAGGTGAAAGAGCGAGCTGAAATATGTGCAACACTAGGGCATACATCAGGAACTGATTTTATGGTTGGGGTTGCTGTCTATGGATTAAGTCACAAATAAGGAGAACACATCATGCATCATGCGACAAACGTATTTAAAAACCGCTACATCGACTCAGTCAGTCTGATGTCATTAGCAGCAAAAGTTAAGAAACAAGAAGGCGTTTTTGAGGTAGTTATTGCGATGGCAACCGATATGAATAAAGCCATTATCAGCCAAGTTGGACTATCTAATTCTGAAGTGGAACAGACTTCTGTCAATGATCTGATCATCGCCGTCATTGCGATAAGTGAAGAGCGAGTTAATGAAGCCTTTGAGCATATTGAAAAACAACTGTCAGGAGGAAGTAAGTCAACATCCTCATCCGCAACTGAAAAAGTCTACACGAGCATTGACGATGTGTTAGAGGATGGGTTGAAGCCTGATGTGGCTATTTTCTCCATTCCGGGACAATATGTGGCACGTGAAGCCATGCAAGCACTCAAAGAAGGCATGGATGTCATGATTTTCTCTGATAACATGTCAATTGAAGAGGAAGTCAAACTTAAACAATATGCATTTGAACATCAACGACTCGTGATGGGACCGGACTGTGGAACCGCAGTGTTAGCAGGCGTAAGTCTTTGCTTTGCCAATGAAGTAAGACGTGGCGATATCGGCATTGTGGCAGCCAGCGGCACCGGCTCACAAGAAGTCATGGTTCAAATCGATCGCTTAGGAGGTGGCATCACTGATGCGATTGGAACGGGAGGCCGTGATTTGTCCTTAGCTGTTCAAGGATTGATGATGCGCGAAGGACTTCGCCGTTTGTCCGAAAGTGATGAGACAAAAGTCATCGTCTGCGTGTCTAAACCACCCGCAAAAGAAGTGAGAGAAATGATGATTCAGACCTTAAAAGGGATTGCCAAACCCAGTGTTATCTGCTTTTTAGGAAATAAAGAAATAACTGAGGATGACGGTCATCTTCACTATGCATCCAGCTTAAGTGAAGCAGCATACAAAGCAGTGCGTCTGTCACCATCATTTAAAGGGACATTGCCTGCCTTTGAACCATTAAGATTAGAAACTCAATCGTCCGGCAATCAACACTTTGTGGGGCTGTATTGTGGCGGAACCTTATGTTATGAAGCGTTGGATCAGCTTTCGCCCTTGGGAGTGATTAAGAGCAATCTTAAACATGATGAGCAATCGATTCATGATATCAGCGGTCAGCACCACATTCTGCTTGACTTAGGGGAGGACGAGTTTACCAATGGCCGTCCTCATCCGATGATTGAACCCGCTTTACGCAATAATTGGATCATTAAAGCTGCCCAAACACCATCAACCCGTGTATTATTGCTGGATTTTGTCTTGGGATACGGAGCTCACCCTCAAGCAGTGGAAGAAAGCTTGGATGCGCTTAAAGAAGCGTTCAAACTGGCAGCACACCGCCGCTTTGATGTGGTGGCCTATGTGTGTGCAACTGACAAAGATAAACAAGGACTCCACACCAGTGTCAGCGCTTTAGAATCCATTGGGGTACACACCGCAATCAGCAATTTAGAAGCATGCAAAAAAGTAGCTTACTTAATGAAGGAGGGAACTTAAAATGAGTCAACTTCACTTCCTGAATATCGGAACAAGCATTTTCTATGAGGAACTGAAACTTCAAAATCAAAAAGTCAGTCAAGTGAACTGGGCACCTTTGGCCGGTGGTGATCAATCATTAATTGAAGCACTAGACTTTTTAAGTCAGGATGAACGCGTCAAAGCAGCCAACGAAAAAGCCATCAATATCGTACTTTCAGGGCATCCGTATCTTGTGGATATGGGATTAGCCAAAGACATGATTGAAGGCTTTCATGAGAATCTCATACTTTACGCAGGTCCACCTATCCGCTGGGATCAAATGTGCGGTCCTATGCAAGGAGCTGTGATTGGCGCATTGCTTTATGAAAAGAAAGCAAACAATGCTGAAGAAGCGAAGGCTTTAGCAGCTAGCGGTCAAATAGAGTTTGCGCCTGCACATCATTATAATGCGGTAGGACCGATGGCCGGAGTAATCTCAGCTTCCATGCCTGTACATGTAGTGCTCAATAAAACTTTTGGTAACAAAGCCTATTGCACTGTCAATGAAGGATTAGGAAAAGTCTTACGGTTTGGGGCATATGATGAAAGTGTGATTACGCGTCTGACTTGGATTGAAGAAGAACTTCTGCCAGTGATGAAAGCAACGGTCTTATCCTATGAAGAAGGCATCGACTTAAAATCATTGATTGCCCAAGCCTTACAGATGGGCGATGAATGTCATAACCGCAATAAAGCGGCTACCTCCTTATTCTTCAGAGAAGTGGTACCAGCGATTTTGAAAACACCATTTGAAAAGGATCATCTTGAACGAGTCATTCGCTTCATTCAAAACAATGATCACTACTTCCTTAACCTATCCATGCCTGCCGCAAAGTCAATCATGGAAGCGGCTCACGGAATACCATATTCAACGTTAGTAACCACGATGGCACGCAACGGCGTCGACTTTGGACTAAGAGTGAGCGGAATGGGCAAACAAACATGGTTTGTCTCACCTGCGAACTTCGTCGAAGGATTGTTGTTTGCGGGGTACAGCGATGATGACGCCAATCCCGACTTAGGGGATTCCACCATTACCGAGACCTGTGGTATCGGCGGATTTGCGATGGGAGCATCGCCAGCCATTACTCAGTTTGTTGGAGGGAATGTGGAGGATGCCATGGCCTATACCTACAGTATGTTTAAGATAACTATGAAAGAAAATGCCTCATTTGCCTTACCTGCACTTAACTTTGTGGGGACTCCAACAGGCATTGACGTAATAAAGGTTGTAAAACGCGGGATTCTGCCAATCATCAATACCGGAATTGCTCATAAAGAAGCAGGCATCGGTCAAATCGGAGCAGGAGTGGTTACACCACCCATGCAATGTTTCAATCAGGCGTTAAAAGCTTGTTATAAACAATTTAAGGAGAAATAACATGGCAAAGATTGTGATTGCCTTAGGTGGCAATGCATTAGGTAATGATTTAAAAGAACAAGACAGTGCACTGACACACAGTGCTACTATCATCGCTTCGCTCATTAAGCAAGGCCATGACGTCTTGATCACCCATGGAAACGGCCCTCAAGTAGGTAAGATTCATCAAGTGATGAACACTCAGATGGAGATACCTTTGTATGTGAGCGTTGCGATGAGCCAAGGCTACATCGGATTTGATTTAACACGAAAGCTTCAACACGCCTTTTCATCTTTAGGTATGAACGTCCCTGTGGATTACGTCTTAACCATGGTGGAAGTAGATGCGGATGACCCGGCATTTCAACATCCGACCAAACCGATTGGAGGTTTCATGGATGAAGCGACAGCCGCAATCTTAATAAAAGAAGGCATTCCTGTCGTAGAAGATTCAGGACGGGGTTATCGTCGTGTGGTCGCTTCACCAAAACCAAAACACATTACGAATTTAGCTTCGATTCAAGATGCACTAAAACAGCATCATGTGGTGGTATGTGCAGGGGGCGGGGGAATTCCTGTGGTGTCCTCTGAGCAGGGATATGTAGGGGTTGAAGCGGTCATTGATAAAGACAGTGCCAGTGCATTACTTGCAAAAGAGTTGGATGTGGATGTGCTCTTTATCTTAACTGCGGTCGAGAAGGTGGCTGTGTATTACGGTACCCCACAACAGCAATGGCTTTCGAGCATGAGCATTGAAGAAACCAAGAGATTTATCTCCGAGGGACATTTTGCCCCAGGTTCTATGCTTCCCAAAGTCGAAGCAGCCCTATCGTTTGTGAGTGGAGCTAAGAATAAGACGACGATCATTACGTTGCTTGATAAAGCTTCTGAAGCTCTTAAGGGTGAAACAGGGACTCGAATTGTGAGTGATTGAATGAAGAGTTTTGTGTTAATCAAACCGGATGCTATAAAGCGTAAACTTGATCAGGTAATACTAAATGAGCTGAAATCTTTGCCTTGTGTCATTACAAAACAAGCAGAAGTGGTGGTGGAAGATGAAATCATTCTTAAGCATTATCATGAAGTGATTGTACGACTTAATATACCCGGTTTTAAAGAAATGATTTTAGATGAGTTTAAAAATCAAAAAGTGTTCATTCTGCAATGTGAAGGCGATGATGACCATCTTATTCAAATGATTCGAACGAAGATTGGTGCAACTGATCCATCCTTAGCTGAACCCAACAGTATCCGCGGTCGATACGGTGAAGATTCTTTGGTATTAGCTAAAGCCTCATCGCGCATGATCCGAAACCTTATTCATGCCTCAGATTCAGTTGATGCAGCTGAGTTTGAATGTGATTTGTGGTTTAACCGATAAATCAAAACACTGGTGTTGAGCCAGTGTTTGTTCTATAAATAAGTTAAGCTTCTTTTTTGAGCGGATTTTGTAAATCCCTGTTTATCACCATGCCGACCATATGAACTTTGTCTTTGTGTTAAAATCATTCCTTTTGTTTGAAGAAATAAAGGTAAATCGTTAGCGCAAAGTAAACTTCAAAGTGAGATTCTTGATTACTAAATATCGGATAGCCACAGGATTCAATCACATTAAGCCGGTAACGTAAGGAATTGTAATGAATGAAGAGCTGTGTTGCTGCTTGTTTTGCATTGAACTGACATTCAATATAGTGATAATACGTCTTGATTAAAGGTAAATCATGCTTTTCTTCATAGTCTAGTAAAGGCTTTAAGATAGAGCGTGCATACTCAAGTAACACGCTTGAATCAAGTTTCTTTAAAAGATTCACCATGCGTACATGATGATCATGGATGAGGGATGAATTGAGTTGATTGAGTCGGGCATGATTAAGAGTTTCAAACAAGGAAGTGTAAGTCGTAGGAATATCCGAAGCTTCACCAATGGGAGTAGAATACGCGGCACGAACAAAGGCTTCTTGGAAATGATCTTTTAAAGAATCATGTAAAGCCACCATCATAGATTTATAGTGTTGGGGTTGTTTAAGGTTTGCGATGATTAAAACATGATGGTTTAGAAGAATGAGCCTCAGTTCACTTTCATGAATATGACACACCTTCACCACTTCATTTTTGATTTGGGAAAGAATCATCGGTTGATAGGCTTTGATGATAGTTTCTTTAAGATCAATCATCATAAGCATGATTGGGAAAGTAATGTTCCAATTAAAGATTTTACCTGCTTCCTTCACTTGCATGTTGGATTGATAATTCGAAGTCATATTGGCAACAAAATCCATGAGAAATTGGTTTTGCTTAAGAGCATTCTCTTGTTTCTTTTGGTAAATGAGAATGATCATGAGTTTGATGATTTCAATATAATTATAGATGATATGCCGTTGTTCATAGGGAGTCATGACCATCAAGCGATACACATCCACTCCATCATAGTTAATGACTTCATTGATGATAAGATATTCATCGAGGGTATGATACGACGATTGGGCTAAAGGTTGTTCATTGTACATGGTAAGTATGGTGTCTGAGGTGGAGTGGATGTTGTTGTTGAAAAGATTAATGATCAAAACATCAATATCGGGAATGGATTTTAAGGCATCAATGAGTGCTTTGGTAGAGGGTTTTTGTACAATGTCTTGAAGAAGTGTCGAGTACAGTGCATTGAAATTATGAGTGCTGTACTGAGCGTAGTGAACTTCGGCAATGATTGAGTCAAAGAGCAAAGATAAGTTTGCATCATACTCTAACGTAATGATGGGAAAGTCTAGTGCTTTGGCTTTTTCAATAATAACTTCAGGAATACGATCAATGTAGCGCTTGACTTTGACAATCAGTCCCGAAGCTTGCTTCATGTGCAGTGAATCTAGAAGTAAAAGAAAACGCTCCATATCATTCTTGATTGGATACAATGTGGTTAAGATGAGAGTTTTCTCAAGAATATATTTATCAAAATCAGGTGTTTCCATGATTGAAACACTCTTAACTACACGATGAAGTTGTGAAGCTCCTGAATGGATTTCAATTTTTTCGAAGACATTACGCTCAAGCAGATGTTTTAATGTGATTTCCATACTTTTTCTCCCATATTTTGAGGTCCAATTGTAAGATAATACAATTGTAACCGCTTCGTTTTGTGAAGTCTTGATGAATACAATTATACCGCATTGTTTTACACTTTACATGTAAATGATAGGAGGAGACATGAAAATCTGGGTTAAAAGTGACTGGAATGGATTCTTTGGATTGTTTAGTAATAATTTAACCAATCTTTTAGTCATGGCGAGTTTACTTTCAGTGGTCGTAGGGTTACCTTTTGATCTTGTGTATGGTCGTATTCTTCCAGCTGTTGGATTGTCGATTTTCTTAGCCAGTGCGTATTATACAAAAATGGCTATTGCACTTGCTAAAAAAACAGGACGAGATGATGTGACTGCACTGCCCTCAGGATCAAGTGTTCCCCACATGTTTCTCATTGTATTTTTGATTATCGGACCAGTCTTTTGGAGTACAGGGGATGCAACATTGGCGTGGTCAGCCGGCTTAGTTTGGTGCTTGGTTGAAGGGGTTATTGAACTTATTGGATCATTGATTGGTGTTAAGATGCGCCAATGGATTCCGCGGGCAGCCATGCTTGGCTCACTTGCGGGAGTTTCCTTAACGTTCATTGCGCTTAATCCGGCTTTCAGTATCTTCGCATTGCCTTACATCGGACTTGTATCACTTGCCATTGTCTTATTGGGATTTATCGGAAAAGTAAAAATGCCTTACAATATTCCTACAGGATTAGTGGCAATTGTGGTTGCGGTGATTCTGGGTTGGAGTACAGGAGTCATGCAACTTGATGTTCTTTTGGCTTCTTTTGAAGGTATAGCATTCAATGTTCCTTTGCCATCCTTCATGCGATATGTTGATGGATTTACAAGCGCTGCTCCATTTCTTATTGCGGCAATCCCTCTGGGAATTTATAACTTCATTGAAACCATCGATAACTGTGAAAGTGCGGCAGCGGCCGGGGATGAATACAACACCAGGGAAGCCTTAGTTGCGGATGGTGTCACTTCGATCATAGCAAGTTTATTTGGCAGCCCATTTCCAACGGCAATCTTTATCGGACATCCGGGTTGGAAAGAAGCAGGAGCTCGAATTGGATACTCTGTTGCCTCTGGCTTTGGTGTTTTGGTTCTAACGACATTGGGAATTATTTCTGTTTTACTTAACATTATTCCTGTTGTGGGTGTTCTACCAATCTTACTTTATATCGGACTTGTGATTACCTCGCAAGCTTTCAGTGCCAATGAGCATAAATATGCCCCTGCGGTGGTAATGGCCATTGTTCCTTCTTTAGCTGATTGGACGCGCAATGCGGTAGATATTGCTTTGAGCAGTGCCAACACCAGTGCCTTAGACGTGGGGTATCAACTCCTTAACATTAGTGGATTAAACTATGAAGGCTTATTCGTCTTAGGTCAAGGGGCTATCATCGTAGGTATGGTTCTAGGTAGCTTAACCGTATTTATCATTGATCACCGCTTCAAAGCTGCAAGCATCACTGCACTGCTTGCAAGTGTCTTATCCTTTTTTGGGATTATTCACAGTGCAGGGGTAGGATTAAACATGCATCCTACTATGAGTTTAGGATATTTAGGAGTCAGCTTGATCCTGTATCTATATGAAGTATTCAATAAAAAGGAGAGTAAAGCATGAGAAAGTATGTTGTGGATGCGAAACCATTCGCGTTCGATTTTGATTTAGAGAAGACCGCATTGCTCATCGTTGATATGCAACGTGATTTTTGTGCACGTGGCGGCTTTGGTGAAGCGTTAGGCAATGATGTTACTCCGACCATGAGCATCATTCCTACAGTGAAAACAATCTTAGATGCTGCACGAGCAAAAGGGATGTTTGTGATTCATACGCGTGAAGGACATCGTCCGGATATGAGTGACTGTCCGCCATCCAAACTTCGTCGCTCAAAAGCGATTGGTGAAGATGGACCTATGGGACGCATTCTGATTCGTGGAGAAGTAGGTCATGATATTGTGGAAGAACTTAAACCTTTGGCAGGCGAACCTGTGATTGATAAACCTGGGAAAGGTTCTTTCTATAAGACAGATTTAGAACTCATCCTTCAAAACAAAGGCATTGAAAGTTTAATTGTCTGCGGAGTCACAACCCATGTGTGTGTTCATACCACCATCCGTGAAGCCAATGATAGAGGTTATGAATGTTTAATGATGGAAGATGGAACGGCTGCGTTTGATCCAGCAGATCAAGAAGCTGCCATTCGTATGATTAATCAGCAAGGTGGTATCTTTGGTTGGACCACCACATCTGATCATTTACTTAAGGTTTTAAAATAAAGAGGAAAGAAAAATGAACTATAAATCAGGAGCAAAATGGTGGGTCAAGGGAGACCTAAATGGTTTCTTTGGCTTATTTTCCAACGTCTTAACAAACTTCTTAGCCGCTATCGGGTTACTACTTGTAATCGGCATGCCAAATAACATGGTGTTTGATAACATCGTTCCCGCAACTGCGGTGATTGTTGGATTTGGGGGAATTCTGCTTGCAATTCAAGCCAAACGCTTATCCATAAAAACAGGAAACATGGAAGTTACCGCAATGCCTTATGGTCTAAGTGTTCCTCACTATTTTGCCGTTGCCTTTGGTGTCATCGGTGTTGTGTATGGAGCAACTCAAAACTGGCAAGTCGCCTTAGCAACCGGTCTGGCTTGGAACATGGTTCAAGGAATCATCATGACCATTGGGGCTGTAATTGGACCTTGGATTAATAAATACATACCTCGTAGTGCAATGTTGGGTTCATTAGCGGGTTTAGCCATCACTTACATTGCGATGAATCCTATTGGCGCAGTATTTACGACGCCTTATATCGGAATGCTTTCCTTTGCGATTATCTTGGTCGGTTGGTTAGCGCTTAAGAAAATGCCTTTCAATATTCCGGCAGGTGCCTTTGCGATTATTGTGGGAACGCTCTTAGCTTGGGCAACAGGATACATGAATCCACAAAGTGTAACGGATTCTTTATCAGGGGTTGGATTAGCCCTACCTGGATTCTTTGGTGGCTTAATGATCACAGGATTTGCGACCCTTGCACCTTTCTTGCCGGCAGCAATTCCACTTGCGATTTATGACTTCTTAGAATCATTGGATAACTTAGAATCAGCCGCTGCCGCCGGGGAACATTACAATATCACGCGTGCTATGCTTATCCCTGGAGTATTAACGATGCTTGGCGCGGCGTTAGGTTCACCATTCCCAACCATCATTTATATCGGACATCCTGGATGGAAGAGTACTGGAGCGCGCATTGGTTACTCTTGGGTTACCGGTGTAGCGGTCTTAGTATTAGCCTTTACAGGACTGATGCAGTTTATATTAAGTTTAATTCCGCTGGTGGCTTTACTTCCGATCTTAGTTTATATCGGTATGGTCATTACGGCTCAAGCTTTTGCGGTTACAGAAAAACGTCATATGCCTGCGGTAGCCTTATCCTTCTTACCACTCATTGCGGGATTTGTGGTCTTAAAGATCAACTCAACCATTAATGCGCTTGGGGCAGTCAAAGATTATGCCGCATTAAATGCCAGTGGGGTACCTCTTCTAGGATGGGAACGCTTGGCTGGCGGAGATATCTTAGTAGGTATGCTGATCTGTTCCATTGCAATCTATGTGATTGATCGTAAGTTCATGCGTGCTGCTGTGTACTCATTGATTACAGGTGGATTAGCTTACTTTGGCTTTGTACATGCATTAGAAATTAAAGTAGGCGCAGCACCTGAAGTGGCTTTAGGTTATGGGGCTATGGCTTTAGTGTTTATTCTCATGAGTTTTCTTAAGGATCCTAAAGAAGAAAGTACTACATAAAGAGCATAAGCAAACAATTTCAAAGGAAACTTAACGGATTCCATGTTGAAGTGTGTAGCACATGATAAGCACTTAGATTGCATTCATTGCTTCAAGTAAAAGAAAATGCTACTTCAATTGATCTTCAATAAAAGCAAGACATTCTGAAGTGAACCCAATAAAGTAGACATTAAATAAAAAGTGTCTGCTTTTTGTTTTTTCTTCTTTGAGTGTTGTAGAAAATCAACCACGATTTCACTATTTTGATGTATTCTTCATGGGATTTGATATCATTATTGTATAGAGTTTCTTTCTTCAGTAATGAATGGAAACTCTCTATCACTGCGTTATCAAGTGGAGTTCCTTTTCTGGACATAGAAATTAGTATTCCCTTTGATTCACACACAGTGGGGTATTCAGTTGAAAAATACTGAAAACCTTGATCCGAGTGGAGGACCAGTCCACTTGGATCTTTTATTTTCTTGAGAGTTTTATGAAGTGTATCAAGGACTAGTTTATTATCATTTCGGTTACTTATCTGATGACCGATAATCTTTTTCGATTGTAAATCGAGTATTGTACTTAAAAATGATCTTTTACCTGCGTAATCCAGATAGGTTACATCAGTCACCCACCCTCCTTGATTAAAATTTCTCTGAAGTAAATCCGGCCTTACCCTTCGTTCTATTCGCTCTCTTTGACCATTTCTTTGTTGGTTCTTGATGTAGAGGGGTTGTATTCCATATTTATTCATAATTCTTAGTACTTTCTTAGAATTATAGATCACACCATACTTATCTTTTAATTCATCTGTAATTCGTCGATATCCATATGTTTTCATGCTTTGATTGAAAATGCGTCTAATGAGTTTATAATCTTCATAATCTCTATCAGGTAAATTGCGATACTTATAATAGGTTTTTGGACTGATTTCAAGAACTTCACACATCAGCCCTATACGATGGACTCCCTTGTATGTGTTGATGAAATTTATCTTTTCTTTGGTTCTTGAGTGACTAAGAAGTCCTGGTATTTTTTTAGTATTTCATATCGCTCTTTATAATCTTTTTCTTGGATGATGGTTGGTCTCCCTTTCTTAACTATTCCTAATGCTCCACGTTTTTTTATTATCGTGGTCCATGTAAAAATTGTTCCTGTTGGTATGTCATATTTCTGCGATAGATAACCCGCACTTGCTCCTTCTTGATATTCCTTCAATACCTTATTCTTGAACTCTAAATCGTATACTCTAAACTTTTGACCTTTCTTAGCCATATAAAAAATACCTCCATAATGCAATTATAGAGGTATTTCGTTTTAGACCACACCCAAGTCTTTTTATTTATTTGTCTACTAAACAGGGTGCAGTCTATTCACATCTTGCTTTTTTATTATTGTCAGTGTCATCATTGCTTCCTCTGTTATTTATCACTTTTGCAATAACGATCCCTCTTGAAAATAACATTTTTTATAATTTCTAAAAAGTTTAGGAACAATACATTTTGTGGACTATTAGGTAATGGTGTCATGACGTTGTTTCAATTTCTAATATTGCTCAAAACACTACTTTTATGCAATGTTTACGCATAATTCAAAATAGTATTCATGAGTCAAACTATCGTCTAATTATTGACATCCAGTACCTAACATTTCGCAAGTATAAAAACTAATGAATAGTTAGTCATCATTTGAAAAATAATTTTTAAACAAGCTCAAATAAACGTAATTACAATATTCATTCTCTATAAATACGTAAGTCGTTAATCTTCTTTAACTAAAAGTGAAAAATTCCTGTGAAACAGATGATAATACTCATTTATCTCATAGTCATAAATCATTTTATATGTTTCTAATGACAAATCATCTGCATTTTTTGTTTGTAATATCTCTTTTGTCTGTTCTTCATTAAACGTTGATAATGTAACTAATTGATTTTTATACCTTAAGTTCATAGGGCATTTTTCTTCACATTTTACACAGCCAATCAATGCATTATGGTATTCTTTTTTTATCCAATTAGGAATATCATCCTCAAATTCATTGTAGAGAACAAGACATCTTTCTGCGAGAATCACTCGTTTGTTGTCAATAATAGCTTTCGTAGGACAGTTATTCATACAAATCCTGCATGTACTGCACAGATTCATTCGAACTGGTTCACGCCAGTTATCTTCAGGTAATTGGCAATCGACATAATAAGCAGTAAGAAACAATCGGCTGCCCATGCCTTCAACGTAAGAAATATTGTTTCTTCCATATTCAGCTAAACCACTTCTTACAGCAAGCAACTTAAGTGGCAGTTTTGCTTTCAAAGCTTTGTGGCCATATGTATTCAATGTACTTTTCAAGTATTCATCTAACTCTTTGCTTGCATTTCTTTGCATGAAATCAGAAGGAATAAGCACATCTATTGTATTACCATTTATGGTAAAACCTACTTGATGAACCGGCATAGGAACGGCCAAAATAAGTATAGATTTTGCTCCTTTTAGATCGTTGTTGTAATCATACTTGTACTTCTTACCACTAATGATCTTCTCATATCGATATTGATATTGGGGTATATCTTTATTAATCTCTAGATCTACTTCGCCACTTGTTGCCAAATGAAGTATATCTGTCTCAATATCTTGTAACCTTTCGACAGACACAACCGCACCCTTTATGCCGATACTATTAAGATCTTCGAATATTTTTGCTTTTATTATTGTTGTTTGCATTATTCATGTCTCCCTTTCCAATTGTCGCTTGTTACAATCTGTAGATTACATTTCGACAAAAGTAAGACTATGTGTTTTTTGATGTTGAACTGATTATCTCAAACATAATATTATCTGTCAACGAGGTCTAAAATCTGGGTCATTGTATGGTCTAGTGCTGATCTGAAGGATTTCTTGATTGTCGTAGATAGTCAGACATCTGTAAAGTACTATATGGTCGGTTCTTATGTGATAGTTAAGGAAGCGCTTGTGCGAGTATGGAAAACAAGATATATGATCTATAAAGTTTTGGAAGGTGAGTTTGATCCGCCAGCGCATCTGGACTTTCAGATTGATGATTCAGATACAAACTAGATAGATTGAAAATATTAAGTGAAAACTGTTAGTGTTTAGAATTTGATTATGATGAATTTTTTTGATGACTTAAAGACAAATCCAAAGTTACACTCGCTTTATGAATGATGCTATATTGCCTTTAATAACAATCATGATGAAAATATGAAGAAATCGGTTAAATTGTTGTACAATATTTTAGTTTTTGGTATATAATAAAATATGATAATTTTAGTAATTATTGCTATAAGCAAATGAGGCAAACTAGACAATGTTATAATAATTATTCAAATAATAATTATTATAATAATTGACATTTTACGGTTAGTCATGTATAATAGAGATAGGGAGAATTTATAAATGAAAATTTCTAAAGAGGGTATTGTTTCGAATTCAGATATGATTAAGAATTATAAGTCGTGTCGTGAAAAAGCCGAAAGTACAGGCAGGTTGTTTATATTTAAAAACAACCAGCTTGATGCCGTGCTTTTCTCACTTAGTGAATTTGAAAAGCTAACACCTATATTGGAATACTTTGAGAAGTTAAGTGATGAAGACAGAGTAACTGCAATGAATCTATTAAAAAGTGTAACTCTACCCCATAAAATCAAGAGTTTTGATTTTCACGAGTAAACTGATTACGATTAATTGCGATGGATTGACAATCTGTGGTTTAGGTGAGATTTATGGTTAATGGGTCTCACTTTTTTTATTGGCAAAGAAGATCGATTTACTAAACAGCGTAACAGCGAGAAAGAAGTAAAGAACAATGAAAACAGGAACAAAAACAGGGCTTACATTAGGAGTACTTGCTACAATGACAGCAGCCGGCACAGTTTATTATTATATGAAGAAAAATAACAAATCAGCGAGTGATATGTTGGACGATGGCGTAGCCAAGGTTGAAGATATTGCTAATGATGCAAACAAAGCTTTAAAAGATGCTTCGGCATTTACACAACGTAAAGCAAAAGTTATGTATAGAAACGCTAAAGAAGGATTTGCTGATGGAGTAGAAAAAGTTGAAGATGGAATAAATGATATTGCTAAAGACGTTAAGAAGAATGTTGAAAAAACACTATAATAATTTCGACACAGATATTTAGATCTTACAAAAGAACTCATGCTAATTGGGTTCTTTTTGATGCACAACAGTTGTTTAGTAAGACAAAGATAATGACTGATCATACAAAACACGAAGATATAACCTCAGATTTTTCATTATCTGAGCACTTCATAGTACACAAGTCACTCAAATGCCCTGTTAATCCCTCCACTTCGTGTTAATGTCTTGAAAGTTTTCTTGACTTCCTTCGACTAGCACGTATAATGTTAGTATACATATGGTTAGTACGCTAACTAATAAGGAGCAGATATGAATCATAACTTTGAAGAAAATACAGTATATCAACTGATGAAAGTTGCTAAGATTCTAAAGAACAAGCTGGATAGCACGTTGAAGAATTACGATATTACAGCATCTCAATTCTCAGTTTTAAACATCATCCATCAGAAAACTACGGAGTTAACATCGGCCGAGATTGCTTCATCATTAAGTTCGGACCGACCGACGATATCCGGAATCATCTTGCGCCTAGAACAGAAAGGGATGATCGTAAGAAAGGAGAATCCGCTGGATCGACGTGAAGAAAAAATCAGTCTGACACAAAAAGCACAATCAAACATGGCGACAGTCATCGAGAAGTCCAATCAGATTAGCAGGGAAGTTGAGTTGTTAATAAATCAGTCAGAATTAAATGCATTCAATCGCGTTCTATTGGATATAATCGAGAAGTTCGGAAAAGAGGAAGCAGATGAACATTCTAAGTAAACTTATAAAACTGGTTAAAGGCAACAAGCTTACGTTAATTGAGATTATTGATGAAAAAGAGAATATTAAGTCCTATCAATTCAAATTCGAGTCTGATCTTCACTG